>DBIX01000033.1 GCA_002297005.1 Cyanobacteria bacterium UBA791
ATGTAATAAATGTAATAAGGAAAAGGGGGTAATAATATTATAATTAATAATATCTATTACCTCCTATCTTCTACCTATAAAGGTAAAAAAGGATTAGCATTTCCTGAGTAAAAATGTAAAAATTTAAATAGAAGGAGATTTTAATGGCTTTTGTTGAAAAAATGACAAAAAATACATATAGAATAATCGTTTGTTTAGGATATGATAACAACGGTAAAAAACTTCGTAAAAGAAAAACAATTAAGTTAAATGGTAATCTTTCACCTAAACAAATAGAAAAAGAATTAAATAAACAAAAATATCTTTTTGAACGAGAAGTTTTGCAGGGTGAATTTTTAGACGGAGAAGAAATAACTTTTTCTGAATTTACAGAAAGATGGTTTAGAGATTATGCTCAAATAAATTTAACTCCTGCAACTATTACCTCTTATAAACAAAAGTTAGAAGAAAGAATTATTCCTGCAATAGGACATATAAAGTTAAGCAAATTACAACCTACTCACCTTTTGAGATTTTATCAAAATTTGCACGAGGTTGATATTAGGTTAGACAAAAAATTTATTCCTAATGATAGATTAATAAAATCTCTTAATCCTGTTTTAACCTCTAAGCTTGAAAAACATACAGGGTTATCATTTAAAACCTGTAAAAGGTTAAAAAATGGATTTTCTGTTGATTTAAAAACAGCAGAAAAATTTTGTGAGTCCTGTAAAATAGATATTAAAAAAGCTTTTTACACAGAAAAAGGAAAGAAATTATCCGAAAAAACTATTCGTAACCACATTGGGATAATAGGATCTATTTTATCAACTGCTGTTAAATGGAATATTATAAAAGATAATCCTGTAAAAAGGATTGATTTAAAAAAGGTTTCAAAATCTAAAGCAAAATATTACGATGATACACAGGTATCAAAAATGCTTAACGCATTAAATACTGAACCTTTAATGTATAAGGCTATGTTATACCTGTCAATTGATATTGGATTGAGAAAAAGCGAATTAACAGGGTTAAAATGGACAGATGTCAATTTTAAAAATTCACAGGTTAGCATAAATAAACAAAGACATTATGTAACAGGTTATGGAACAATAGAAAGTAAACCAAAAACTGAAGCAGGAACAAGAGTGGTTACGGTATCTAAAACTGTTTTAAATTTACTAAAACAATATAGACAGGAACAAATTGAACAAAGATTAAAATTAGGGACAGCGTGGAAAAATTCACCATACATATTCCTGAATGAAGAAGGAAGTGAAATAAGTCCAAACCAACCTTATAAATGGTTTATTAAGTTTTTGGAAAGACATAACTTACCTAGAATAACTTTTCATCAACTTAGACATACAAATGCAAGCCTGTTGATTTCAGCAGGAGAAGATATTGTAACTGTAAGTACTAGATTAGGACATGCAGATAAAAATATTACCCTAAATACATACTCCCACATAATAAAGAATAGAGATATTCAAATAGCAAATAGAATGGATGAGTTTTATACAAATTTAAAACAGCCTTGCTGATGTAAAATATTTTTTTAAGTAGGTAGTAGTCTAATTTAAAATTTTATAACAAAAGGCTTAAAATATTTAGGCAGATAATTGTGGTAAAACATTATTTAAGTAGGCATATGATTGAGGAGGGGTAAAATTCACTCCTTCTCCATATGGATTTATTGGATTTTTAAATATTTCATATTCTTTTATTTTTATAGCATAGCCTTTTTCTTTACCCTCAAAATATTTAAAGAAATCTTCTTTTTTTATACCTGCAAAATTTTTACAATTTTTCCATATATTTTTCGGAGTATCTTCAATTATCGAATCAATGTGTATTTTTCCAACAATTTGTTTTATCGGAGATGATGCGTATACCCAAATCTCATTGGTATTTTTTTTAAAAATACTCTTTCTAAATTCATACAATTTAGAACCATTTTCAATTTCTTTCACATATTTTGGTTTAATTGATAATAAAACGCTCATTAATATTTCCTGTTATTATTTTTTGATATTTTTTGTCATCATCTATTTCTGTAATTGTCTGTATTGGACCACTTACAATTTTATTTTTACATAAATCATTGTATGAAAAATCATTTTTTAAATGGAAATTTAATTTAAATAAAATTACTAAAACATCTGATTCACACAATTTTGCAATTTCATCACGTGAAAAAACAGTTCTTTTTGCAATTAGCTTTAAAATTTCCTCAGGATTTCTTTGTTTATAATAGACAGCGTCTACAATACCCAACGAAGTTACACTCATTATATCTTGAGTTCTGTAAAAGAGTAAAATATCATTCTTGTTTACTTTTGTAGTATTAGCATTACAAATATAAGCTTTTTTTATAGAATTTCCTTCGCTTAGAGTATCTCTAAAGAAACTCATTTGTTGAGAATTCAAGGTATATTCAGGAAATAATTTTTTATGAAATATTGGTTGAATTGGAACAAGATGTTTACGAACAGGTATTTTTGAACAAAAACTTGGATAATATTGTTTATTTAAATATGTAATATCCAAACTCGTTTCGCTATCTTTTTTAACTATGCTTTTTATAAATATAGCTTCTCCTCTAGGATTATTTCCGTATTTACAAAATCCAAATTGTTCTAGTAAATATACTAAATAATCTTTTTCCTGACAAAAATGTGTTAAATAAATATCATCAATATTATTCAATCTTGCATAGTCAAAAGCTATTTTTAAAAGTCTTTCTCCTAATTTTAAACCCTGTGCATGGCTTGCAACTTTAAACAAGCATATTTTTAAAACTCTGTTAAATTTTAATGGGGGATTACTTTCAACGGTCTCATTTATTTCAATTTTTGGAATTAATAAAGCATTTATTTTTCCTTCATCACTTTTGTAAGCATATACATCTCTGCTGGAAATTTTCTTCCACCAACTTGAAAATTCTGAATATTCATTTTTTAAAGAATCAAAAATATCATCGTTCAAGTTAAAATTAAATGCTTTATCAATAATAAAACTTTGTGTTAAATTAACATTAGTTTTTGGGTAAAACTGCTCAAAAACATTAATTGCTTCATTAACATTTACAACATTTTCAAGACCAAGCAATTCAGCTTTATTCAATAAACCTTGGTCTTCAGTTACAAGATAATCCACAACATTTATGTAAGCACAATACAACAATTGATTGTCTATTATATCATTTGGAGTTTTTACTTCTCCTATTTTATTTGTGAATTCTACATCACTTTTATAATCAGGAAAAGCATCTAATACAGAATAAGAAGATATCTTAGATAAATTTATATTCCGACGTTCAACATTACCATCTTTTTGTATTTCAGTTTTTGATAATGGATGAACATGGATTGAACAGTTTTCTAAACCGTTTAATAAACTCATCAAGGTTGAAATATTACTCGGTATAATATGATTATTTTCTCTTAAAATCAATATATTTGTATCTAGTAAAATTCTCATATCACTTAATATTACTAGTAAAAAGTCTTTGAGTCAATAATAGGTTATTGCAAACAAAATATTTCTTCAAGAATAATACAAGCTGGGACTATTATGGGACTAAAGATATAAATAGTCCCTGAAAATTACCAAAAATTAGCAAAAGTACAGATGGGAGAAATTTGATAACACTAATGATTACTAAAATAAAATTTAAATTACTAAAAGTATTCCTAAGTTTTCGAATCTCCTATCCTCCACCAATTAAAAAAAGAGGCGAAAGCCTCTTTTTTATTGCAAAAATTGGATAATTTATGATTGAGAATAATATTTTTAAACTAATAGAAGACGAACAAAAAACTGAATTTAGTAAATCTGCAACAGTATCAATAAACAATTCTAATATTCCAACTTTAAAAAGAGAAATAAAAATTGAATTGGATACTTACTCTGTATACGATTCAAAAAGTCCAAAACAAAATACTAATAGATATTATATTGAATTTAAAATTAAAAATAATCCTTTAACAATAACAAAGAGAAATACTGAAACCTTGGTAACGTTATTACAAAATCCTTCAAATACATTTCCTACAGAAAAAATGGTAATTGATGAAACCGTACAAAATGTTATTAAAATGGCATATTTAAATGGTTATAAAAAGATTGTAGTATTAAATACAAAACCACTTATCAACGGAAACTCTAAAGCCACAGAAGCCAAATACATAAATTCAGATAACACACAAAAATTAATCATCAATTCAAAATTTATTCAAGAATATTTGAATAATTATAGTAAAAATGCAGATTTTTTGGTTGCTTGGGGAACAAATAAAAGTATTTTAAATGAAATAATTAATAACGAATATATTGAATTGATTAATAAAAACTTTAAAGACAGAATTTGGGCGTATGATACAACAAAGAAAAATTATCCCAGACACCCAGGTTCATGGTCGCCTCATAACAACAAACCTGTTAGAGATTTTTTAGAAAAATCCTTAAACCAATCTTCACTAACATTCTATAAAATCAATAATGACGGAACCATACAAAAAATTTGATAAACATTTTATTCAATTATAGTTTTTAAACCTATTCAAAAGCTATAATTGTTGAGTCCGAACTATTTCCTACACAAGAAAAAGTACCAATATACTGACCGGAAGTTTTATCATAAATGCCCCAAGAATAACGTCCTACAGTTTCGTCATAAATTGGAGTTTTAATATTTGCAACATCAGAATTTATTCCAAATTTTGATAATACAAAGCTATCACAACCTGTTTTTGAAGGTGGATATACAATGAGATTGTCTTGAATAAAGTTTCCATTTTTTGAAAAAGAATAAGTTGTCTCAATATTGTTCTTTTTAAATTTAAAAATTTTTTCTGTGTATTTTGAGAATTCAGTTGTTCTTACTATTTTTGATTTTTCATTTAATATAGCTTCTATTTCCCCGATGCTTTTATTTTTCAGATTTAATAAATCAACAATTTTATTTTCACTTTTTAACACTGTTATATATTCAGTAGACACAGAACTATCAAGAGGTTCATATTTTCGTCCACAACCACAAGTAAAAATCAATATCACAAAACACAACATATAAATTAATTTTTTCATTTTTAATCCTTTTATTTCTCTGATTTATAAATACGTTTACAATAAAATTCCTTCGTCTCGTTCTTTTAATTATAGTATAACTTAAAGATATTGTATTAACTTATATTGAATATTAAGGGTTGAAAAAGTGTACAATTTTTGGTACAATATAATTGTAAGATGTTGTTTCTAAATGAAAGTGATAAATATGAATAAAAATTGTTTAGGTTCTAATTTTGATGATTTTCTTGAAGAAGAAGGTTTACTTCAAGAAGCTGATACAGTTGCTATAAAAAGAGTTATAGCCTACGAACTTGAGCGAAAAATGATTGCTGAACATATAACTGTTAGCAAATTAGCAAAGGATTTAGAAACTTCAAGAAGTGCTATCTCTCGTATTTTAGACCCCGAAAATACAGCCATAACTTTAAATACAATAGACAAAGTTGCAAAATACTTAGATAAACGTATCATTTTATCTTTTGTTTAAATATTTAAAATCTATTTTTACTATCTCTAATAATCAATTCTTTCGATTTTAAAAATTACAGGTCTTGTTCCGTCAGAGCAACATGTTATCATTGTGTTTTCGTTTTTCATCCAGCCTTTCATTATAGCGTCACCCTGTAACCCTGTGTAAATATATCTTGAGATAGTATCCCATGCTTCTGAACAATGTGGCATTTTGGGTTCTTCTGCAAATTTATCTTCGTCGTAATCTGTTTTTACCCTTTCTTATCTTTTATATAAACCTATTATATACTGCAATAGCTTAACTGTAGAGTCTATTAAAATTTCTTTATATAAGTTTAATACATGTTCTGTTACAAGTTTAGTAATTTTACAAAAAATATAGTATAATAATTAATGGATTATTTGTGTAGTAGATAATAATTAATATATAGGGGAAGAATTATGACAGCAACATTAGAAAAAAAGAAAGTATACCCTACTACTGAATTTGTTGGCGGTAAATGGCAACAAGAAATTAATGTTAGGGATTTTATTCAAAAAAACTATACACCTTACGAGGGTGATTCAAGCTTTTTAGCAGAAGCAACAGATGCTACAAAAAAATTATGGCAAGAATGCTGTGATTTATTAAAACAAGAACGTGACAATGGTGGTGTACTTGATATGGATACAAAAATCGTATCAACAATTACATCTCACGGTGCTGGATACATTGACAAAGACCTTGAAACTATAGTAGGTTTACAAACCGATGCACCTCTAAAACGTTCTATGCAACCATTTGGTGGTATCAGAATGGCAGAGGGTGCTTGCAAATCTTATGGTTATCAAGTTGATCCTGAAGTTTCTGAAATTTTTACAAAATACAGAAAAACTCACAACCAAGGGGTTTTTGATGTATACACTCCAGAAATGAAAGCTGCAAGACACGCTGCAATTATTACTGGTCTTCCTGATGCTTATGGCAGAGGTAGAATCATTGGTGATTACAGAAGAATTGCATTGTACGGTATCAACAGACTTATTGAAGATAAACAAGAACAATTTAAATCTCTAGAGGGCGAAATGCGTCCTGAACGTATTCAACTAAGAGAAGAAATTACTGAACAAATCAGAGCTTTAGGCGAAATGGTTGAACTTGGCAAAATCTATGGTTTTGATATTTCTCAACCAGCTCGTAACGCTAAAGAAGCTATTCAATGGTTATATTTCGGTTACTTATCTGCTGTAAAAGAACAAAATGGTGCAGCTATGAGTATCGGTAGAACTTCAACTTTCTTAGATATTTATATCGAAAGAGATTTGAAAGAGGGCGTTATAACAGAAGCAGAAGCACAAGAAATGATAGACCATTTCATCATGAAACTTCGTCTTGTAAAATTTGCAAGAACACCTGAATACAACGAATTATTCTCTGGCGACCCAACTTGGGTAACTGAATCAATTGGTGGTGTTGGCATTGACGGAAGACCTTTAGTTACTAAGAACTCATTCCGTTACTTACATACACTTGAAAACCTAGGTACAGCTCCTGAACCAAACTTAACTGTTTTATGGTCAAAGAGATTACCACACAACTTCAAACAATATTGTGCTCACATCTCAATTACAACTTCATCAATTCAATACGAAAACGATGATTTAATGAGAGTTACACACGGTGATGATTATGCAATTGCATGTTGTGTTTCATCAATGGTAGTTGGTAAAGAAATGCAATTCTTTGGAGCACGTGCAAACCTTGCTAAATGTTTGTTATACGCAATCAATGGCGGTGTTGATGAAAGATTAAAAGTTCAAGTTGGTCCAAAATATCGTCCAATAACATCTGAATACTTAAATTATGATGAAGTTATGGATAGATACAACGATATGATGGAATGGCTTGCTGGTTTATACGTAAACACATTAAATGTTATTCACTATATGCACGATAAATATTGCTACGAAAGAGCACAAATGGCTTTACACGATAGAGATGTAAAACGTTACTTTGCAACAGGTATCGCAGGTTTATCAGTTGTAGCTGACTCTTTATCAGCAATTAAATACGCAAAAGTTAAACCGCTAAGAGATGAAGACGGTATTGTAGTTGATTATGAAATTGAGGGTGATTTCCCTAAATATGGTAACAATGATGATAGAGTTGACCAAATTGCAGTTGATTTAGTTAAAAACTTTATGTCAAAAATCAGAAAACATTACACATATAGAGATTCAATTCCTACAATGTCAATTCTAACAATCACTTCAAACGTTGTTTACGGCAAGAAAACAGGTAACACACCTGACGGAAGAAAAGCTGGTGTTCCGCTAGCTCCTGGGGCAAACCCAATGCACGGAAGAGATTCAAACGGTGCAGTAGCATCACTTGCTTCCGTTGCAAAACTTCCATTCAATGATGCTCAAGACGGCATTTCAAATACATTCTCAATCATTCCAAATGCACTTGGTAAGGATGAAATCTTTATGGGAGATTTGAATATTTGTCTTGATGGCGGATGTTGTGAAACTAACTTAAATTAATAATTTGAAAGGAAAATAAATTATGACAACAATGCAAGAAGAAAACTTAATAAATTTATTAGACGGCTACGTTGAAAAAGGCGGACACCATTTAAACGTAAACGTTTTCAATAGAGAAACATTGCTTGATGCTCAAGCACATCCTGAAAAATATCCACAATTAACAGTAAGAGTTTCAGGATACGCAGTAAATTTTATCAAATTGACAAAAGAACAACAGGACGATGTAATTTCAAGAACATTTCATAACGCAATGTAATTAAATTATGTAAGGCGTGAGGCTAAAAGCCTCACGCCTTTTCAAATAAGGTAAAAATATGACAGAACAAATATATGGCAATATACATTCATTAGAATCTTGCGGAACAGTTGATGGTCCAGGGATAAGATTTGTCGTGTTTACGCAAGGTTGTCCTATGCGTTGTAAGTATTGTCATAACCCTGATAGTTGGACTACAGAAGAAAATAAAAAAATGACTTCTAATGAAATTCTTGAAAAATATGAAGGAGTAAAAGAATTTTTGCACAATGGCGGACTTACAGTAACAGGTGGAGAGCCATTAATGCAAATTGATTTTGTGACTGATTTATTTAAAAAAGCAAAAGAAAAAAATATTCATACAGCACTTGATACATCAGGGATTTTGTTTGATAGAAAAAGCACATTAAAAATTGATGAACTTTTAAAATATACAGACCTCGTAATGCTTGATATTAAACATATTGATAATGAAGAGCATAAAAAATTAACAGGGCATCCAAACATCAACATTCTTGATTTTGCGAAATATTTGTCAGAAAAAAATATTCCTGTATGGATAAGACATGTTGTTGTTCCTGAAATAACAAATGATGAAAAATATTTAACTCAATTAGGCAAATTTTTAGCGACACTAAAAAATATAAAAGCCTTGGACGTATTACCATATCATGATATGGCAATACCAAAATACGAAAATCTTGGAATTGAATACCCATTAAAAGGTATTCCACCTTTGACAAAAGAAGAAGCTATAAAAGCTAGAGATATAATTTTAAACTCAATAAAAGAAACTTTAGGGAAATAATTATCTTCCAAGTTTTCCTGCAATTTTTCTATAAATTTCTCTAATTTTATCCTTGTTCCCCTCTAATACAAGAGAGCCCTCTCCGTCAGGAGTTTTTACGACAAATTCTATACAATACAATTCTTTTTGGCAAACCCCACCAATTACGCCACCCAGAATAAATCCTATTGCACCAAAAGCCATTCCTCCAACTAAAGAGGTTGCCAAACCTTTTACGTAGGAAGTTCTAAATTCTGTTTCTGTATAAATTTTGATATTATCAATTTCTGAATATTCTAAATTTAATAAATGTCTTTTTCCATCTTTGAAAAACAAAACTTCTTCATTATCAAAATCAACATATATATTTTTTAAATCATTATCAAACTTTAGCCCCTCAACATATTCTAGTTTTATCATAATTCTCTCCGCATTTAACTTTCGACATGTTTATTATAAATTTTGCCCCTGACAAAAATGGACGTACAAAAAACAAAGTAAAAAAAAGACTCTATCAACTAGAGTCGGGATGAAAATCATATTGTGATTAGTCTATATTTGTATTGTAAAATATAGACTAGTCAAAAACGGACGTAGGTGTAAAATAAAAAAATAAAGCCTTATCTTTTGATAAGGCTCTCGGTTTCATTCTATTTAAGAAAAATCCGGAGGAGTTTGTTGTAAAAGTCTTTGTAAGGTTGGTATCTCATTGGTAAATCTAACCAAAGTTTTTTATCCAACGTACTTTTTCTATGTGAAAAAGTTTCAAAACCATATTTGCCATGGTATGCACCCATTCCACTTTCTCCAAATCCACCAAATGGCATTTCTGGAGTAGCCAAATGCACAACCACATCATTTATACAGCCACCACCGTAACGACAATGTTCTGTTATTTGTTTTATATTATTTTTATTTGTTGAAAAAACATATAACGCTAACGGATGAGGATGATTTTCAACAGTTTCTATTACTTCACTAATTGTTTTGAAAGTCAAAATTGGTAATACTGGTCCAAAAATTTCTTCTTTCATAACAGCATCATCCCAAGTAATATTATCTAAAACAGTAGGCTCAATTTGTAAAGTTTCAGCATTTGTTTTTCCGCCAATAATCGTTTTGTCAAAATCAATTAAATTTCTTACACGGTTAAAATGTTTTTCATTAATTATTTTTCCGTAATTTTGATTTTCTAATGGATTTTCGCCAAATTGATTTTTGATTTCTTTTTTTATAGCTTTTAAAAGTTCAGGTTTTATACTTTCCTCACAAAGAATATAATCAGGTGCAACGCAAGTTTGACCGCAATTTAAAAATTTACCAAAGACAATTCTTTTGGCTGTTAAAGAAATATTTGCAGTTTTATCAACTATGCAAGGACTTTTTCCACCAAGCTCTAGTGCAACGGGAGTCAAATGTTCTGATGCTGAACGCAAAACCTCTTTACCAACAGATTGACTACCTGTAAAGAAAATATAATCATACTTGTATGATAAAAGCTGTTTATTTTCTTCACGTCCACCTTTTACAACCGCAACATATTCATCTGGAAAAACTTCACTAATAATTTTTGAAACGACATCGCTTGTCCTTGGAGAATATGCACTTGGTTTTAAAATAACAGTATTACCCGCAGAAATAGCATCCACAAGTGGTTCTATTGTTAGTAAAAACGGATAATTCCAAGGACTCATTATTAAAACATTTCCTCTAGGAACAAGTTTTACAATACTTTTAGAGTGAAAGTTTGTTAAAGGAGTTGGAACAATTTTTTCTTTAGCAAATTTCTTGATATTTTTAATCATATAAGAAATTTCATCCAAGGATAAACCCACTTCACACATATAAGCTTCGGTTTCGCTTTTGCCTAAATCTCTGCGTAATGCTTCAAAAATAGCAAGTTCATTATTTTTTATAGCTTTTTTAAGTTTTTTTAGATACTCAATTCTAAATTTTATATCTAAAGTTTTACCTGATTTAAAAAACTCTTTTTGTTTTTCTAAAATATTATGCATGTACTAATTCACCTTTCTGAGTTTGAGAAGTTTCTTTTTCTTCTATTACATCATAGAAAAATTGTTCAAGTTCATCAACACCCATTAGGACAGGAACAGGGTATACTGGATTACTTTCTTTATCCGCCATATATGCAAGTTCTCTAATATCTTCCTTTTGAACTTCTGGTAATTTTGTACCAATTCCTAAATAACTATTCAAATTTCTAATTGCTTGAATAAATATTTCTGAAGCCTTATCACTAGGCATATTTTCACTAACAAGACCAGCTGACAAAGCCAATTCTTTTAGTTGTCTATGAATTTTATTACCATAAGCTTCCAATACATAAGGAATAAGTACCGCATTTGCAAGTCCATGATGAGTATTATATTTTCCGCCAAGAGAATGTGCTACTGCATGACAATATCCAACATAAGATACTGTAAAAGCACACCCAGCAAGATAAGATGCCCACATCATATTTTCTCTAGCTTTCATATTATTTCCATCATCATAAGCCTCTTTAAGGTTTTCGAAAACTAATCTTGTAGCTTCAAGAGCCTGATGACGGGTTTTAGAGGTTGTAGAATTACCAATATAAGCCTCTACTGCGTGAACTAAAACATCTACACCGCTATAAGCAGTTATGGTTTTAGGTAAAGTTCTTGTTGTTTCAGGGTCTAAAACTGCATATTTAGGGATTAGCGGAAAATCGCTTATCATATATTTTCTTTTTGTAAGTGAATCTGTTATTAACGTTGCGACCGTAGTTTCTGTACCTGTTCCAGCTGTTGTTGGGATAGCAAACAACAAAGGTATTTTTTTGAAGACCTTTAAAATACCAGCCATATCAATAATACGACGTTTAGGATTTGCAATACGAGCACCTGTTGCCTTGGCACAATCGATAGCTGAACCACCACCAAACCCAATAAGGGCTTGGCAGTTGTTAGTTAGATATAAATCCTTTGCATCTTCGACATTTTCTACAGTAGGATTTGAAACTACACCATCAAAAACAGTAACTTCAATACCGTTTTCTGCTAACAAATTTTCTAGGTTTTGTGTTAGACCAATTTTTCTAACACCTCTATCAGTTACTAATAGTAAACGACTGATTTTTTTATTTTTTAAAACTTGTGGAATATCATCAAATCTTTTTAAAATAACAGGATTGTAATAAGGAAGTAGGGGGATACTTGCTTTAAAACAAAACTGAAAAATTCTACAATAAACCTTTTTCAAAATATTCATAACTCACCTCATCTAGCTTTGAGGGTTAGTTTTTTAAGGGTAATATTGCTCTTAGAAATAACTAACTCTTATCCTAGTATTGAATACTAGCAAAACTAGAAATGAATATCAATAGTTTTTCTAAAATTTTAAATTTTGTGAAGAAATATTTAAAATTAAAATCCTTAAAACCAGCCATATAAAAGGGTCATCAGAAAAAACATTTTTGTAATATAATTAAGAAATGGAAAATATTTTTTATTACAAATCACCAATTGGAATTTTTGAAATAACCGTTGAAAGCGGAAAAATCAATCATATTAAAATAGTTAAGGAAGAAAAAGAAACTGCTAACCCTATTAATAAAAACATTAAAACTCAACTGGATGAATATTTTTCTGGCAAAAGAAAATCTTTTAATTTAGAAATAAATCCTATTGGAACGGAATTTCAGAAAAAAGTTTGGAAAGAATTACAAAAAATACCTTACGGTAAAACAAAATCTTATCAAGAAATAGCAGAGGCAATAGGGAATCCAAACGCCCAAAGAGCAGTAGGTTCAGCTTGTAATAAAAATTCAATTTTACTTATTATCCCATGTCATAGAGTTATTGCAAAGTCTGGGGCTTTGACAGGTTTTGAATATGGATTAAAAGCAAAAGAGTATTTGCTAAAACTCGAAAAATCTTTATAGGTTTAATTTTATGTTTCTTGTAAAATAGATTATGAAAAATTTTATAGGAGAAAAGCATGGAATATATTAATTTAATAATATCAGCTGTAATCAACTTTATACAGCACGTAATTACTATACTTGGACCTTGGGGAATAAGCTTGCTTATGGCAATCGAATCTTGTAACATTCCTCTACCAAGTGAAGCAATTTTACCATTTGCAGGTTACATCGTTAGCAAAGGAGAAATGAATTTTCACATTGCGGCTTTTGCTGGTGCATTTGGTTGTGTACTTGGTTCTATTCCATCGTATTATCTTGGATATTTTGGCGGAAGAACTTTCGTTGAAAAATATGGTAAATACTTCTTGGTTTCACATAAAGATTTACAAGAAGCGGACGAATGGGTTGATAAATACGGCGACTGGGCATTCTTCTTCTGCAGAATGTTACCTGTTGTGAGAACATTTATCTCTCTTCCAGCTGGCATTTTGAGAGCAAGAAAAAGAATTTTCTTTACACTAACTTTTCTAGGTTCACTTGTTTGGAGTTATTTACTTGTGTACGTTGGTGTGAAAATGGGCGAAAATATGGAAGCTTTCAAACATATTTGGCACAAATTTGACGTTGCAATCGTCGTAATCTTTGGTATCTTAGGTGTTTTATACGTATACAAACACTTTAAACATTTAAAAGACTCATAAAATCATTTTTAATAATTTTAAATTTAAAGAGGGCGAAGCTTAAAAACAGCTTCGCCTTTCTTTTACTTGTACTAATTAGTATTTGATATAGCTTACACCAAGGCTTAATAGAGAAATTATGATTGAACCGAAGAATGCACTCCAAAAACCACTTATATTAAATCCTGGAACTAAATATGCAGTAAATAACAATAACAGAGCATTAATAACTAACGCTAAGATACCGAAAGTTACAACATTAAATGGTAATGTAATCCAGTTTAATACAGGTTTAATAGAAACATTAATCATACCAATCACAACTGCAGCAACCATGGCAGATGGAATACTGCTAACTGTAATTCCTGGGAGAATCCATGCCGTAAACAAAACAATTAGTGTCAAAATTAACCATTGAATTAGAAGATAAACCATTTTTAATATCCTTTTTACTACCATTTTTAGTATAAATTTAATATTTGTAAAAAACATTAGAATAAAGTCCTAGCTTGGTATTAGCCGTAATAACAATTTTAATCATTGTTACATTTTTGTAAAAAATACACTTATTACTAGCAATTAATATTTTCAGGGTGTTTAATAAAGACATAAAGATGTGTAGGAAGGTAAGATTATGAAAGTAAATCCAATTCAAGCAACAATGCCATTTAGAGGCATGACTCAAGCTAAAAACAAACCAGAAAACAAAATTGCAAATGCAAAAGTTCAAACAGCACCTGCAATTAAAGCTAAACCAAGCTTAGAACTAATTCAAGTTATGAGTGGCGTTAAACCTATGTCAATCGCAAAACCAACGCCTGTTGCTCACGATAATACACAAGCGGCTCAAGCAATTAAAGATGCCGGTGTAATGGGTTTATCAAAAACAGATTATAAAAACGTTAAAAAAGTTCTTGCAAAAGGCGACGAACAAACAAGTAACGTTATGATGCAATTGCAAATGATTAAGAGCGGAGATATTGAAGCATCTACAGTTAGCCACTATTGGGAAACTGGTAAGATGAATGATAACCTAGCCAAAGACTTAGATATGATTTATGAAGCTCGTAAAGCTGGCAAAAATCCTATTGATGTATATGTACCTGAAGTAAAATCTCAAAAAGAAGGTACTAAAAATGTAAAAGTTGGTGATGTATTCAAAGTTGCAGACCAAGACAAAATTTATGTAAAAACAAACGAAAAAGAATCTAAACAATTAGATATGGACAAAGATATGTTTGTTAAATTGTTTCCACCTGCAAAAAGATTTACAACTCAACAACAAAAAATTGGTGATTGCTACCTTGTTTCAACATTGAACACAGTTATGCAAAACCCTAAAGCAAGAGTTGCTCTTTATGACGCATTCCACCAAGAAGGAAAAGATGTAAAAGTTAAATTCCAAAATGGTTATGGCGAATACAAATACGAAAATGCTGAACTTCCAAAAGATAGAGTCCCAAAATACTCACTTAAAGGTTCAACTGGTATCAGAATTTTAGAAGACGCTTATGGTTTAGATTCTGTAAACAAAGCTGATGTAAAATTCAGAGAAATTATGGCTGACAAAATTGCAGCTAAAAAAGAAGAAGTTAAAAATGCTAAAGGTGAAGCTAAAGTTCAAGCTAAAAAATCTTTAGAGGGTCACGAAAAAAGATTAAACGATTATATCGAAGCTAAAAAAGATCCAAACAGAACAATCGTTGTATCTCGTGGTGATAACTACTATAACATATACTATAAAGAAGATGAAAACGGTTTGATGTTTACAGACTTAAAGAACAATCCTGATAACAAGGATGACAAATTCGAAAGTCCAGCAGATTTTTACAGAGGTTCTTTAGGTGGTTACAACTTCGAAGTTATGGAAAGAATGGGCTTCGGTGGATTTAGACAATATAACTTAGATTTAGAAGAACCAACAGTTAACAAAATGATTAAAAAAGAAAACTTTAATGATAACTACATCATGACAGGTGGTACAAGAGCTGGCGGAAGCAGAGTAGAAAACCCAGTTGCAGAAAAAGCTGGCATCTACGGTTTCCACGCATACACTATTGAACCTCACAAGGATGAAAAAGGTGATTTAAAAATGAGATGCACAAATCCTTGGAACACATCTTTTGATGCAGATGTACCATACAAAGATTTCTTAAAATACTACGACTCAGTTTCTATCGTTGATGTAAATTCTTACGGTAAAAAATTGCCATTAGAAAAACAACCATACAAATACGATAAAGACGGTGCTGTAGTTGGCGACAACAAAAATGACGGCGAAGTTATTTGGTACAGAAATGGTAAAAAACCAGTTAAAGTACCTGATAAATTCAAAAAACAAGCTTAATTTAATAGCGATAAGATTAAAAAGAGGTAATTAAAAAATTACCTCTTTTCTTTTATTATTTATTGAATAAAATGTTGCTATGAAAAGACGTTCAACAGGTATAATAAATGCAATCATAGGTTCTTCAAGTTATGGGACAAACCCATTATTTGCACTACCTTTATTTGCTCATGGAATAGGTGTAAATTCTGTTTTGTTCTATAGATACTGTTTAGCAACATTAATTTATGGAGCTTATATCAGATTTGTAAAACATTTATCTTTCAAAATAACTTTTAACCAGGGAATTGCTCTATTTATTTTAGCAATATTATTTTCGTTATCGTCTTTAACCTTATTTACGGCGTTTAATTACATTCCATCAGGTATTGCTTGTACAATTTTATTTGTATATCCAATTATGGTAGCAGTAATTTCAACAGTATTTTTTAAAGAAAAACTAACTTTCATTACCGTTAGTGCAATCGCATTAACTCTAAGCGGAATAATATTTTTAAACAATAATGGTGATGCAAATATTAATTTAAAAGGTCTTGTATACGTTTTAGTTTCAGCACTTATGTATGCTTTGTATATGGTTGGAATAAAAAATATAAAATCAATTCGACATATTAAAAAACCTGTACTAACCTTTTATGTAATGTTTTTTGGCTTGTCCGTATATATTTATAATCTAAATTTTTGCACAGAATTACAAATGCTAAATACACCAATATTATGGGCATTTGCTTTTGGTCTAGCTATAATTCCAACAATTATTTCACTAGAGGCAACAACTATTGCTATAAAACTTGTAGGTCCAACAATTACGGCAATATTTGGAGCGTTAGAACCTCTAACTGCAATTACATTTGGCTTAATTTTCTTCCACGAAATTTTTACGTTAAAAATTGCAGTCGGAATTATTTTAATCCTAACTGGTGTAACTCTTATTGTTTTAAAAGGTGGTAAAAAATCCTAAACTAGTCTTTATTAGTTACTCTTGTATAGCCAAACACTTCCATTTCGCTTAAGAATTGACCATAAGACTTTGTAAATGGCTCATTTGGTTTATAAGGATCTACAATAACAACCTCTTTAATTTTACCTTTGTCATTTTTGATAACACCTTTAACGGAAACGGCATGACTAATGTCTCCGGTAGAATCTGGACTATTGTCCTTTGAAATATATGTAGTAGAAAATCCATTATTATTTTCTGGATCTTCTGACATTGCCATTAAAACCATTTCAACTTGTTGTTCATAGTTTTTGTGGTTCTTAGTAAATTCTCTTCCTTTTACTCCAGTCATAAGATACTGTAAAGAGTCCACACCCGCTAAACTATTACCTTTTATTGTTCCACCATTTAGGTTTTCTTCTTTAAAGTGCTTTTCTGTTGCTAACTCTAGCAATAGTGCATCAGCATCACCTTTTGAATAATAGCTATCTTTTTGAGCTTTTTCAAATTCTTCTTTAGAAATTTTTATATCTTTGTTTACACCTTTAAAATGCACAGTAAAACTACCGTCGTCTTCTTTTTTTATAGCTTTTTCAAAAGCTTCTTTGCCCCATTTTGTTTGAGCCATAGAATTCATTTGTGATAATAGCCAACAGTCACCTGCGGTACGACCTTGAGCCCCA
Source organism: Cyanobacteria bacterium UBA791 (assembly GCA_002297005.1). Taxonomy (GTDB): domain Bacteria; phylum Cyanobacteriota; class Vampirovibrionia; order Gastranaerophilales; family Gastranaerophilaceae; genus UBA791. Next base: position 17,653 of record DBIX01000033.1, read on the forward strand.
CCTTGAATAACACCGTCTGGAGTATTTTTAATTCTTTCTTTTTCTGCTTTTTCTTCTGCCTTTTTAGCTTGTTTTTCTTCTTTTGTTAATTTTACAGGCTTCTTATCTTCTATTAAATTATTCCCAAAAATACTTGTATCTTCAGCTTTTTGTTGAGTTGAAGTTATTTGATTTTTCTGTTGAGAAATACCTAATTTTGAGATTGAAATATCATTAAACATTAAATTTTCCTTATTTGTATTTATTTTTATAAACAACGCTAAATATTAAAATTGTTATTTTAGAGTCAAAATATAACAATAGTTTACAATAATCCGTGTTAAAATTTAAGAGTTAAAGGAAATTATCTTATGAAAAAACTTATTATATTTGTATTCGTATTTATTCTTACTAGTCTTTCGACTAGTGCCAAAACTTTAAAAGGTAAAGTTATTGGAGAAATTTCAACATATTACCCAAAAGAAACGATAAGAATAGAGGTTACAAAATCGGTAACGATAAAAAATACAGAATTTAAAAAGGGTTATGTTGTAACTGGAACAATGACTAACGTAAAAAGCCCTGACAAAGGACAAAACGAGGCTAGTTTTGTATTTACAATAACAGATTATAATGATTTAGAGGGAATTAATTATAAAGTTACAGAAGAATTAAAAACAACATATAGACCAAAATCATTTTTAGATGCAGGATTTTTGAAAGATGCAGACCTTTCTTTTGCACCAAATATGCCTCTTCAAATGGATAATAGTCTTAGCAATTCTTCGCCACAATCTTACAAAAATGTTAATGTAAAACCAATGTCTGTAGTAAATAGCTTACTTCCAGAAGAATATAGAGCTGATACCGCAGATATTGAAACAGATTATAGAGCTGCTTTACCGAGTGACAAAGAAGACATTTTACTTTTAGATGGGGATAGAATTAAATTTGATTTTCCAGAAAAATAGTAGGATTGACGACGAATAAAAGCAGAGTTATAATAAATATAGATTTTAAGGAGCTAGAAATATGTCAGATATAAGTTCAACATCATCAATATCTTCACAAGATATGCTATCAGAGTTGCAAAGTAGCAATAACTCTACTCGTACAAAATCTGAGTTTGAAATTTTAAACGAACTTAAAAGTAACGCCTCATCAAAAACAAAAACAGCTCAACAAATTGCCGAAGAATATGGCATAACTTTGGTTAAGGCTCAATCTATTTTAGAACAACTAAACGATGATTCTTCAGATGATAATATGTCTGTTAACACAGATAATACAACTCAAACTGTTGATGTAAACTCTGCACTTTCTCAACCATATTCATACACAGTAGAAGATGTTTCTAATATGGAAAACTCTACTATGTCATATCAAGTTTAATTATAAATATGCTTTTATAGATTTTTCTATCCAATATTCAAATTCTGTTTTTGGATAAAGTTTTTCGTACTCTTTTATTTTCAAATACATATCAACCCCATCTGACACATCGTGCCATAAATCTGCAAATAGGTAGTCAAAAGTATAGTTTTTCATTTCTTTTTCTAAAAATTCAAAAGCATCCATTTTTATTATTTTTATTTTATTGCTATTTTCAAATTGAGGAAGAAGATATTTTGAGAATAAGTTTATAATTGTTTCGTTGCTATCAACAACATAAACATCTTCTACATCTAGTTTATTTGAAACCATATATTGAAAATATCCTAAGCCTAAGCCAAAAGTTAAAACCTTACCATGAGCTTTTTCAATAGGCATTTTCATAGTTTCTATTTCATTTGGAGTAACAGTCATCCAAATTCTATCATTTTCTAAAATTGCTGGATAACGAAAATCCTCTTCAAAAAATCCGATTTGAGGATACATTCTACCATCTTTATCAACCTCAATATCGTTGTATACAAAACCCTCATAAGGTTTGTAAAAATCATATTTTAATTCAATATTATCTAATTTAATTTTAGGATTTCTAACCTTTTTAAAATAAAGATTTTCTTTGTATTCAGAAACCTCTAACTTTTTAACCATTTTAGGGAAATACTGATTAAAAATATCTTTATCAAGATTTTTATCTAAAATATCAAGCCCAACGCCATTTGCCAAAATAATAGAAAAAGCTTGTTCTACATTCACTTTATCAGAAACTATTTCTTCAATATCAGACCTTGAAATGTAATCAGAGTAATTATTCAAATAATTACTCATCAAGGAAAAAATTCTAAAATTATCGTCTTCAATTTGTTTATTTGTCATTTTTATCATTGTCCAAATTCATAGAAATCTTGAATATATTTCTACCGTGTGCGTATTCGTATTCAACATTATCCATAGAATTTTTAACCATGTGAATACCAAGACCTCCAATTGGTCTATCTTCAAGACTCAACGTAATATCAGGTTCAGGATGTGTTAATGGGTTAAAGTGTTTACCTGAATCTATAAATACAACTTCAATAGCATTATCATCATAAGAAATACTAATTTCTACGTTACCGACTTCATCATCAGGATAAGCATAATTAGAAATGTTTGCAAAAATTTCTTCTGCAGAAACAAGTATTCTTGAACGTTTAGAATCATCCAAACCAAGAGTATCGCAAATGTGTTCAACCCTGTGCAACAATTCATTCAAAGATGTAACTGATGCCGGAAGTTTAAAGTTTTTAACACCAAAGTATTCTATTGCCAACATTGTAATATCATCAGGTTGTTCATTTGGAGCATCTTTTGTGTATTCGTTAATATCTTCACCGATATTATTCAATAAATCAAAAATAGATTTATCCTTGTTTTTATTCAAACATTCTTTTAAATTTTTATCTCCAAACATTTCGCCATCAGCATTTGTAGATTCCGTAATGCCGTCTGTATATAAGAAGATTTTTTCGTTAGCTTGCAAATGAATTTCTTCTTCTTCATACTTAATATTTGGAAGACCACCAACAACAAAATTTTGTTTACAGTTAATCATTTCAAATGAGCCATCAACTCTTTTTATGTAAGGGTGGTTATGACCAGCATTTACAAATTTAACTCTGCCAGTAGATAATTCCATAACACAAAGGAATATTGTTACAAACAAACCTTGGTCATTATCCTGACAAAGTTCAGTATTAACCTTATCAAACAATTCAGGAAGAGGAATATCTGTTTTTGCAAAGTTTTTGATAATTGTTTTTGCTTTCATCATAAATAAAGCAGCCGGAATACCTTTACCTGAAACATCTGCAATTAAAAAAGCTAATTTATCTTCATTAATAAGATAAAAATCATAAAAATCACCGCCGACTTTTTTTGCAGCATCCATTGTTGCATAAATATCAAACTCTTTATGATAAGGAAAAGCTGGAAAACGATTTGGCATTGTCGTTGTTTGGATAGCTTTTGCAACCTTTAATTCGAATTCTGCCTGTTTTCTTTCTTTTTCATAACCGTCTAGAGTATGAATATATTTTTTAATATCTTCAACAGCTCTATTCAAAGTATCTGACAAAATTGCAAACTCAAATGGTTTTCTTAAATCACAAACAATATCAAGATTTCCACGACCAATTTTCTTTGCAATATCTACAAGATAATCAATTGGCTTATTAATATTTCTTTCTAAGAAAGTATAGAAAATAAAGTAAACTCCGATATATAAACTTAATAAGAATAAAATAATCATAGCTACTTTTATTCTTAAAATCTTAAACAATTCAGAAGTCGGAACGTTTACAATTAAAACCATTCCATTTTCAAAGTTCTTGATAAACATAATATATTTACGATTTTTGTAAACAAGTTCTGTTTTTTGTTCTAAATCCTCATTATACCAAGAAATTTCTTCTAAAGATTTTCCTATCAATTCTTTATTTTCAATATTTGAATCTTGGTAGTAAAGAATAAAATCGTCTTTTTTATCCGCAAAAAGAATAATGGAATTTTTTGGAGTTTTACTTGCTTGTAGCCTATTAACGATTGACTCTAAATCCCAATCAATAGTAGCAATACCTATTACTCTTCCTTTTTCATCATAAATGGCTTTTCCAATAGTTGTCATCAATCTATCAGTAAGGTTTGAATCAATATATGGTACAACCCAAGCAACGTCATCTTTTTTTGATACGTTCTTCAACAAAATTTTATACCAAATTTCATTTTGGTAATCATAATTCAACTCATCTAAAGTTTTGTTTGAATATATTTCGCCATTCTTGTAAAAAACACCTAATCGAGAATCCAACGGTTTAATTTTATACGGTTCAAACCAAATACCACCAGAATAAATTTCATCTTTTTTCAAAATAGATTTATTATTTTTAAAAACTGATTCAACATAAGAATTTAATCTGGCACTATCGCCTTTATACTCAGCATAAACATTCCCACCAGAAGCCAATTCTGACACAATAACTTTCAAATCATAAATTACTGTATCAATATTGTACGTAAATTTATCAACTCTAACGTCATAAGCTTCTATCTTAACCTGTTTACCGTTTTCATAAGCAGATAGAGCTATTGCAAAAGTTACAATAGACAAGATTAATAACAATAATGAAATTATAAAAATTATTTTAAATTTAAGAGTTTTAAACATTTTCGATAGTTAATATTTTGCTAAAACCTGTCATGTTAAATACATCCATAACAGATGCGTTAGGATTAAGAACCTTCATAGTTCCTTGAGATGCCATTCTTTTTTGAAGTTCTAATATTGCTCTCAAACCTAAACTTGAAATATATTCAACATTAGAAAAATCAAGAATTAAATTTTCAATATTATCTAATGCATCATTAACTTGTTCGCCAAATTCCATAGCGGTATTAGTATCAATTCTTCCGTCAATACTAATTATTACAGATGTGCCTTTTTTAGTCTTTGTAAGGTTCATTAAATCATACTCCAATCAGGATTTGCTTTTTACTTATTATAACATATTGCAAATATTAAAACAACCTTAAGAAAGAGTTCGCATGATGAAAATTTATTGTATAATTAGCTTGATAAAAAGGTAGCAAAATAGGGAGAAGAAAAATGATTAACGAAAAAATGGAAAAAGCATTTAATGACCAAATCAACAAAGAATTATACTCAGAATACTTATATTTGGCTATGAAAGCAAAATTTGCAGAAATGAACCTACAAGGTTTTGTAACTTGGTTTGACGTTCAAGTACAAGAAGAACATGCTCATGCAATGGGTATGTATGATTACTTGAACGAAAGAGGCGGAAAGATTGATTTATTAGCAATCGACAAACCTGAAATCAAAGGTTCAACTCCATTAGAAATCTTTGAACAAGTTCTTGAACACGAAGAATACGTAACTTCAAGAATTAACGCTTTAATGGACGTAGCAGAAGAAGTTAAAGATAGAGCAGCCTTATCTTTCTTAGACTGGTACTTAAAAGAACAAGTTGAAGAAGAATCAAATGTTGGCGGTGTTCTAGCTACATTAAAATTAATCGGCGAAGACAAAAAAGCTCTATTATTATTAGACAAAGACCTAGGTGCAAGAACTTTCGTTGCTCCAGTAATTGGCTAAAAATCAATGTAAGTCGACAGGAAAAGGATGAAGCTAGGACTTCATCCTTTTTTATTTTCTAATATTTTCTACTGCAACATTAATTGCATCTTTTTCATCCTTAAACAATGAGCTTTCACCAATTTGATCAGTAATCGTATGCATTTCAACTATTTTGTTATGAACATTTTCATTTGTTATAACTAGCAATAATTTTATGTGTTGAGATTGCAATCTTACAATAATATCTTCAAGTGCAAATATTGCAGACATATCAAGTTCAATGTTTGAGTTATAAGTTAAGATTATATATTTTGTTTCTAACAATTCGTCAAAGTGAGAAACTATTTGACTTATTGAACCAAAGAAGAATTGTCCATCCAAGTGTAAAATTCTGATTTTGTAATGTGATTGTTGTTCAACACTAATTTCATAATCAGAATATATTTCTGAATCTTGTTTTTCTTTGATAGCAGTATTATCAGCACTACGTTTTGCAAAAAGGAGAGAAGATAATACAATCCCAACGCCAATTGCAAAAATAAGGTTATAAAATACTGTCAAGAATAAAACTATCAAAAGGACTGTTAAATCGTCTTTTGGTGCAAATTTCAAGATTTTTAAAACTTTAAAATCAATAATATCCATACCAATTTTTATTAAAATAGCTGCCAAAACACAAATTGGAATTTGCACAATAAACCAACTAAATTTTAACAATATGATTAATAAAAATATAGAACTTATAATACCTGTAAGGTTTGTTTTCGCATCATTTTTAACAGCTGCAACACTTCTCATAGTAGCAGCAGAACCAGCCATTGAGCCTGTGAGTGAGCAAATCAAATTACCTAAACCGTGTACAAAAATGAACTTTTTAAAATTAGATTTTTGTTTTGTTAAAGAATCGATAATAACACCTGTCAAAAGACTTTCACTTGTTGTAACAAAAGCTAAAGTCAAGGCAAGTGGAAAATATTTTGAAATTAAATCAATAGAAAAATTTGGGATTTGCAACTGTGGGAAAGCAACACTCATTGTTGAAATCTTATCAACATTCCACCCTAAATAATAAGTAACAACTGTCATTAAAACTAATATTAAAAGCTGTGCTGGAATTATTCTTGAAATAGCTTTTGGAGTAAAAAATAGTAGCAACAAGGTACTTATACCCAAAATTGCAGAATGAAGATTAATAGAATTAAACAGTTGCGGAAGATTTATAAGAGCTTGAATTGTTGAAGAACAGGTAATTCCACCAAGTAAAACTGGTGTTTGCAAAATTATAATAATTAATCCAATACCACTTAAAAAGCCTGAAATTACAGGATAAGGAACATATTTGATAAGTTTTGGAGCAGAGGTCAAAGAAATCAAAATCTGCAAAATAGATGCCATAACCAAAATTAAAATAACATCAGAAATTTTACCAGAAGTAAAAGCAAAAGCAGATGCCAAAATAATTGCAATAGGAGCAGTTGGACCAGATACAACAGGATGTTTACACCCAATAAGACCAACTATAAAGGATAAAATTATTGCACCCCATATCCCAGCAGAAGCCCCAAAACCTGAAGCAACACCAAATGCTAGAGCTTGAGGCAATGCAATAATACCAGCAATTATAGCCCCGAATGTATCACCTTTTACAAAACTAAGTTTTTTTAATATGTTTTCCATAATTTCTCCACAAATTGTTAAGTAAAATATTACCATGAGGCAATTTTCTTTTCTATAAATTGTTTATATACATGTGTAGTTAGGTATTGACAAAATGTTAGTCTTGCCTTACAATCATGTTAGTCGCAACTAACAAAGTGTGGGTAAATATGTGTAACGCTGTATCGGAAGCAGTATCTCTATATAATGACGGTAGAGAAGTCTTAAAGGGGAATATAACCAAAATCCCAGAGGCTTTAATTGAAACTACCCGAATTTTAAAAGCAGTCAAACCTGTTTCTGACAAATATAATCCAAAACAAGATTCTTACGTAAAAAAAGCGTGGGATTTTGCTGACAGAAATAGCGATAACATAGAACTTGTCATGGGATTAGTAAATTTAAGAAAAGATAAAGACAAGGTTAGAAATGGTTCATCATTTTTAGCTGGATTTGCTGTTTCTAAAGGTTTGGAGAAATGTATGGAAACAGAAAAAGGTGAAAAGATTTTAGGCAAAATCTCAGAAGCCGTACCGAAAGGAATTTCAAAAGTTTTCAAACTTAATAGCGAAAAAGCAAAAAAAGTTGTAGATGCTTCAAAAATGCTAATTTCAGGTGTGCTATATCAAGTTGCATCTGATAAGGTAGGTGAAATTGCCTCTGGCTTTACAGAAAAAGCGATTGACAATTTAAGAAAGAGCAAAAAACTAATTTAAAAGAAAATATATAAGAGAAAGAGAGTATTACTATGAAGATAGCTATTTTAGGTGCAGGTCATGGTGGACTTGCTATGTCTGCTGATTTAAAATTGATGGGTCACGAAGTAAAATTATCAGCCGTAAAAGAACATTCTCTAAATTTAAAACTTTTAAAAGCTGTTGGAAATATTACAGTAAACGGTGTAACAACATTAAAAAAAGGACCTGTTACAACCTCTTCAGACTTTGTTTGTGACAGTACTAGAGAGGCAATAGAATTTGCAGAAATTATTTTTGTTAATGTTCCAGCCTTTGCACAAGATTATTACAATGAATGTATCTGTAAATATGGCATAAAAAGTCAACTTGTAGTTTATCCTTGTGGTGGATTTTCAGCCCTTAATTTTTATAACTATTTAAAAGAACACAATAGAGAAAAAGATTTTATAGTAGGAGAAACTGCCTCTTTCATTTACACAACCAAAATAACAGCCCCGGCAACTGTTTTAATAAAGAGTATAAAAGATAGCGTTCTATTTTCTTCTACAAGCGAAGAAAATACAAAAAAAGCTTTATCAATTTTGAATAAAATTTATCCACAATTCAAACCGGCAGAAAACGTATGGCAAACAAGTTTTAACAATCCAAGTTCTGTATTACATACAATAACAACCTTATTAAACACTAGCAGAATAGAGCAATTTGGTTCATACAAAAATTCTCATTTTGATATAACACCATCAGTTGCAAGAGTAATGGAGAAAGTTGATGAAGAAAGAATTGAAGTTGCAAAGCATTTTTATAGCAACCCAATGACAGTAACAGAAATTATGAACTCTTTATATAGTCTTAATTATGATAACGTATATGATGTAATTATGGGAATACAAGCATATAACGTTCAACATTCTCCAGCAAATATGCAACACCGATATATTTCAGAAGATATTCCTTATAGCTTAGTACCTATCGCAACCTTGGGTAAAAAATTGGGACTTAAGACTACAAATATGGATTCAATAATTAATCTTGCTTGCATGTGTAACGATGTTGATTATTGGAATGAGGGCAGAAACGCAGATAAAATAGGATTTAGAGAAGATAGATTAGCTAAGGAAGTTGCATAAATGACAAACATTATAAACGACAAAAATAAATATATACTTTTGATGTATACAATTTCGATAGCATCTTTTATGGTAAATCTTGATACATACATCGTAAATGTATCCTTACCAACTATTGCAGAGAGCTTTAAAACTGATACTAGCAATATTTCGTGGGTAGTTTTGTCTTACAACTTAATGGTTGTATCACTACTTCTAATTTTTGGTAAACTCGGTGACAAAATTGGTTTAAAGAAAATGTTCACCTTTGGATTTTTAGTTTTTACCGTTAGTTCAATTTTATGTGGGATTTCAAATTCTTTATTAATGCTAATTTTTGCAAGATTTCTTCAAGGTATTGGTGCAAGTATACTTTATGCACTACCGCAAGCAATGATTACCAAATACATACCTCAAGAAAAAAGAGGAATGGCATTTGGAATTTTAGCCTCATCAGCGGCACTTGGCATAACTCTAGGTGCACCAGTAGGTGGATTAATAACAGGAGCTTTAAATTGGCGATGGATATTTTTTATAAACATGCCAGTCGGAATCTTTGCAATATTCCACCTTTTAAAGATATTACCAAAAGATTTTTATAACTTCACAAGCAAAAAACCTTTTGATTATATCGGTGCAGTTTTTAGCTTTTTCTCAGCATTATTTTTAACTTTTTATATCAATAAATTACACACAATGCCAATCACTTCAAAGATTATGACAACTGTTCTTGTTCTTGCAATTATATTTACTACCTTGTTTTGGTTAAGAATGAAAAACTATAAATTTGCACTTCTAGACATAAATGTTTTTAAAAATTTATCTTTCGATTTTGCAAATATCGCAATGTTTTTACTTTCAGCTTTTCTTGCTGGAACAAACTTTTTAATGCCATTCTATTTATATGAAATAAAGAAATTAACAGTTACACAAGTAGGCTTTGTATTTATTTTATATTCAGTAAGTTACTTAATTACAAGCTTAATTTCAGGAAAACTATCTTCAAAAATTGAGCCTTATAAATTATGTATTTTTTCAATGCTAGTTTCTACATTGAATATAATATTTTTCATATACAACTCAACCTCTGAAAGTCTTTTAACTACGGAATTATTCTTAATAGTTTGTGGTATAAGCTTTTCATTCTTCATTACATCAAATAACAACCTTGTTATGTCTATGGCAAAGACTTCTAACGCAGGAATGATTGCGGGTATCCATAGAATGACAGGAAGATTAGGAATGTTGTTTGGTGTAGTTGGATTTGAAGCAATATTTTCAATATTTTCGTATAATAATCTTTTAGCCTTTCAAATTTCATACGGATTTGGAGCAGTAATATGCGTTTTGGCTCTAGTTTGTTCTATTCCATTTTCTAAAACCTAAACTTGACTTTAAAATTTTGGCTTTGTAAAATAGTCCTTAAAGGACTTTATAATGGAAGAACACAAAATTAGTGCAAGTCTTGAGGACTATATAGAAGCTATTCATCAAATTTCAAAAGATAAACAAGTCGTCAAAGCTATTGATTTATCAAAAAGACTTGATGTAAAACGTTCTTCTGTTGCAGAAGCTATTAAAAATTTAACAAAAAGAGAACTCGTTACTTACGAAGACAACGAACTTAAATTAACAGATAAAGGCTTGGAAATAGCAAAAGAAGTTATTAATAGACATACGACACTATACAATTTCTTTGCTAAAGTATTAAATGTTGACCCCGAAGAGGCTCAAATAAATGCTTGCCGTGTTGAACATGTTATAACAGAAAATGCGTTTAAAAATTTAACGACTTTTGTAAACAAAAATATTAAAGAATAAATTTCAGAAACAAAATACAACCTAGTCATTTGACTAGGTTGTATTTCTGAAAACATTATAAGTAATTGTGTTAGGTTATAGACCGAATTGATTTTTATAAAAACTATTTGAAGCTATTGCGTTAGCGATTGTATTGTTGCTTGGAGTAGATAATCTGTAATTATCAGCCAATTTCATTTCTCTTTGAACTAATTTGTCGTTTGAATTAGAAACTCTATCCGCAACTTTCAACCAAGTTTGAACTTCTGTTGTTGTAGCTCTAACTTCTTCTTCAAGAGTAGCTTTTGGTAAAACGTGAACGCTTTCATGAGCGATTAAACAAGCTACTGCTTCTTTTGGAGAATTTTTGAATTTTTCATTTATCAAAATGTAATTTTCACCGTTTTCATCAGTTGAAGCAACTGCATAATGATTAGAATAAGAATAATCAATACTTGATAAATCGTAGAACATAATTTTTATTTTATTTTTGTCTAATCTTGTGAAAACGTCATTAGAACCAATGTTTTCTAAAACTTCCAAAGCTGCTTTAACTTTGTAGTCATTAGAATATTTAGAAAAATCAGCCGCTTGAGCTTGACTAACTCCTAAACACAATATGAACATTAATACTAATAATACTTTTTTCATTAATTTACGATACCCTGTCATCCTAATCTTTATAGTTGTTTATTCGGCAGAGCATTTTTCAAACTTGAGTAAATTTAGCCAATTGTAAACAAAGTGTTACAAAACAAAAAAAGACTTAGAGAAATCTCTAAGTCTTTTTTGATATAAATTATATTTTTATAATCTTTCTTTTGGTTTCAACAATATTCTATCAATATCAGTATTAACTGAGAAGTAAAAACGCTGATCGTGTTCGCCATAATACTTATGACCAAGAGGTAAACCCCAACCAAGTTGAACGTAAATATCTTTTGTAATATTGATGTTTGTACCAACCCCTACACTATGAATAAAATTTGTTGGATAACCATAAAGTTGTTTATGTTCTCTAACATAACCCCAATCATAAAATACAGCTAATTTAACATTATCTGACCAATGTTTTATTTTTTCAGGTAAAATCTTTTCTAACCCTGGAATAGGAGTTCTCACTTCTAAAGACCCAGCAACACCATAATCACCTAACAATTCACTAGGTTGATAACCTCTAACTGAATATGTACCACCTAAGAACATTTGTTCTGCTGAATATAGAGCTTGTGGAGAATATTGCCCATTAATTCTAAAAATTGCTAAACATTTTTTAGGTAATCTTTGAACCCTTGCTAAGCTCGCTACAACTTTATAAAAAGAACTTCTTTGAGCACCTTGAATATTTGGACTTGCACCTAAACCATTTGTACCCAAATCAACACCTACGTTTGCAATTGTTCTACCTTGAGAATCGTCGAACATACTGTTAACACCAGCTCTTAAAACTCTTAATCTATAATCTGATAAATTTTCTCTAAACAAATTACTTTTTGATTTTGAATTAATTGCATCGAATGATACGAAAGCAGCAATATCTTGAGTTGCTGTACTTTTAAGAGGTTGAATAATTTTTATAGAATAAGTTTCCGCTTCACCCTTAATACCTAAACTTTGGTATGGTCCACCTAGCCTAACATTTGAAAATGAATAATCGAAACCTAATCTTGTACCATATTTACCAATAGGAATTTGATAACCGGCAAGTGCACCATTTGATCGTTCTGATAAAATTGCACCACCGTAAAGTCTATCACCAAAACCTAAGAAATTTTCAAAACCTAAAACGCTTGTAAATCTTTGACGCCCAGTATAATTACGACCGTAATCATCCCAAGTAAGATTTAAACTTATTGGAAATCTATCTTGAACATGTAATTTAATTTCTGTATCGTGATCTTCGTTTTTCGTAAGAGATGCAGCCGCTTTCATATAAGCTGTATCATTAATATTTTTCATCGCACCTTGCAAATCTCTTGCGTTAAAAACATTTCCCTCTCTAAGTCCTGGAGCATACATAGCGACATTTTTAAAGAACCAGTCACGTTCCCATTTGTTGCCCTCAACATCTTTAGAAACGACTTTGCTTTCTTTAATTACAATAACAACTGTTCCATCTTCAATTTCTTGAGCTGGTAAATATGCGTAAGAGGTAAGATAACCTTTTCTTTGATAATAACGGCTAACTTTTACAGTTAAATCCATAACATCTTCAAGGTAAATATCTTTTCCAATAAGGTCTTCAGCCAATTTTTCTAACTTAGCACTAGAAACCTTTGTATTACCTCTAAAATAAACTTTATTTAATCTAAACTGGGGATTATGAATTAAGTTGGGATCATGTTGAATATTTTTTTCATCTTGTTGTTTTTGTTGTTTGTCCAAAATATCTTTTAAACGAGTTTCATCCTCAACCGGTTGAATGATTTTTTCCTCAATAAACGAATCCTTTAATTGAAGTTTATTCTCTCTATTTATAACCGCAGGGTCAGATGGTCTTAGCATTGGGTCTGCCTTAGCCGATGCAAACGACATAGCTAATAACGCACACAATAACCCATTTACGGCAAATTTCAATTTCATCTTCGCTATTCCTCTCCGAAGAAAAGTCTAGCATAAATAGTATTAAATTTTTATATCAATGTTAAAAATTGTAAATATGACAATTTTAAAAAGCAATAAAAAAATTTTTAGACTTTTTATAATTTTGTAGTATAGTAAATATATAAACAGATTTGGAATATTATATCAAATTTTATATATACATTTAATGTTGAACAACAAGAAGATTAAGGAATAGTGATTTATGAGAAAAAAAGGAATTAAAACCCATAAAGCCATTGCTTTGTTAATATTAGCTCTTGCGGCTGTAGACTTTACAACACCAGTTTTAGCAATGGATACAGTTACATCAGGTAAAGTTTTAGATCAAGTAAACGGTAAGTACGGTGCAGACTTACGTGACGTAACAGGTGCTACCGTTAGAACAGATTATTCTAATGCATACATCGAAAATACTCAAACAAACAGTATTTTAAATTGGGATAGATTAAATACAGCTCCAAAACAAAGCTTAAATTATATTATGAAGGATGGTCAAACATCTTTAAATAATGTAGTTGGTGTTGGACTTTCACAATTTGCTGGTGCTATTAATGCAGAAAAGGGTAGAGTTATCATTTCTAACCCAAATGGTATCCTTTTCGAAAACGGTTCTTATGTTAACGCTAACGCTTTAACATTAACAACTCACCAAGCATCTATTGATGCAAACAACCAATTACACTTGTACGGTGGAAATAATAACGCATCAATTATTTTTGAAGGTGGCAATTATGCAACTGGCAAAGTAAGATTAAATATTGCTAACGATTTAAATATCGTGTCAAACAACATTGATATTAATAATGCAGTAATTATGGCGAAAGATACAAGACTTGTAACAGCTGATGGTGTTACATTCTTTGCTATCAATGACACTAACAAATCTTCAAATTTTAACGTTGCAATTAATAAAAATAATTATATTGATAATGGAAATATCAACATCAATAACTCAACATTCGCTATTAAAGATAAAACAACAGGTAAAATTTCTATTCTGTCTAGAGGCGATGTTTCAGTAAAAAATACTGAATTAGATGGTAAAACAGCTATCGACGCTATGGATAGAAATGTTATTAAAAATAGCAAAACAGAAGTAATTGCTTCAAATACAACAACAGAAGATAGCAAAATTGATGGTTCAAATCTTTCTTTCTGGCAAGATTTATTCAATAAAATTGAATGCATATTTACGGGCGAAGTTCCTATTACTACTGTTGCTGGTAAAACATATAAAACAACCGAAACAACAACTACAACTACAAAAAATACTTATGATATGTTAGCTGGTAGAGGTAACGTAACATTATCAAACATTAAAGCTTATGATGATGTTGATGTAAAAGGTTCTAATATCAATATTTCAAATTCAACATTTAACAACGCTTTGAATTTAACTTCAGAAGCATCAAAATTAATTTCTTATGTAAGAGAAGATGTTAAAACTGATATTATTACAAGAGAAGCAGATCAATTTATCGTTGACAGAGCTACACCACTTTTAGGCTTAGCTTTAGATGGTCACTTCAATTTAGATGAAGTAACTCCAACAACATCAACTTCAACTGTACTTGGTGAAGCTATTGCATCAGCTACAACAACTAATGCTGGTTCAATCACATTAGATAAAGTAACATCATCAAATACAGTTAAAGCATCAGGTAACACTATTGCAATGTACAATTCAACAGTTGATAACTTTGACTTTAAAGCTAACAATGTAAAAGTTCAAAATGTAATTGCAACAGGTAATAAAGTTTCTGAAATCAAAGCTACAAACAAAGCTGACGTAAGAAACAGCCAATTCAAAACAATTAGAGCTGCAGCTGCAGATATTACATTTACAGATACAGATTTAGTTGATAGTAACTTACAAGCTACAAACAATGTTAAATTTAGTAGAACTGATTCTCGTAAATCATATTCAGTTAAAAACTCAACAGTTTCAGCAAAAAATATTGAAGCAAATGATATGAACATTTCAGATTCATTAATAGTAGCTGACAATAATATTTCTGCTAATAGCTCAAAAGTTTCTAACACAGAAATGAACGCAACTAATAATATTTATGCTCAAAATGCAAATATTGAAAACTCTGATTTAATTGCATCAAACGACATTATCGTTTCAGGTTCAAAAATTGCAAAATCTAGAGTTAACGCAACTAAGGACGTAAAATTACAAGATACAACTTTAAATAATACTAAAGTTACTGGTAGAAAAGGTTTCTTAAGAAATGCTACTTTAGAAAATGGTTCAGATGTAACAGTAGATTATGTAACTAATAATTCATACGCAGAAAACGAAACAGTTGAAAATTTAGTAATTAAAAACTCAAAACTTAAATCAAATAAAAATAATATCAACTTAAAAGATACATTAATCGAAAACGGTTCTTTAGAAACAGCAAACGGTAAAGACGTAAACATCGATACAAGAAAAGACGTTAAACTTGCTGGAGCAAATATCGGAGGCAACCTAAATATCACAAGAGCAGGAAACGTAGTTATTTCAAACTCTAAAGAAGCAGGTAACCAATACATTCCAAGCTTAGCAACAAAAGATTCCGTAACAGATTATGACAAAACAAAATTCAATGAAAGTTACTTTACAGATATAATTAATGATTACGGTAGCGATTACGGAAAAGGAACAAAACTTTCAGTCATAAAAGGCGATGTAAACATATCGAACGCAAAAAGTTCATTAATAATAAACTCAATAGTAGGTGGTAATTTAACAACAGAAAATATTTACGTAGGTTCAGATTTAATCAATTCAATGGTAGTAGGTGATTATAATCCAAACAGAATTGCAACATCAGAAACATCTGTTTATGATTCATTCATCGGTGGTAATTTTGAAAGAAAATACGAAGATAAAATCGTTGATAATCCAACAATTTTACCAATAACAAACCCAGAAAAACCAATAAATAATGATAAACCAACAACATTACCAATTACAAATCCGGATAGACCGATTAACATCGATAAACCGACAACATTACCGGACACAAGTAAAGATAAACCTGTAAATGTTGATAAGCCAACGACATTACCTGATACAAATCAAGATAAACCAGTCGTTAACCCAAAACCAAGTAATTCAAACAATGAAAATTCATCAACAACGAATGTTAATCAAATAAATAACGATAAAGATTCATTAAACTATAATGATGAACATAACAAAAGAAGATTTGGTAACGGTGTTGACACAAGATTCCAAAAAAGATTTTCACCAAGAGGTTTCGCAGCAGAAGAAGAACAAATAAATGAAATGAAATCTCAAACAAAATCAAGTATCGTTAAAACAGAAGGTAATAAGGTTAAATTTACAAAAAGCTTCCACGCTTATTAATCGGTAGGACAAACGGTAGGAAAACAAAATAACAAGGTAGGAAATACTAAAAGGTAGTAGTTAAATATACCAAGTTTAAACAATAAATAAAGAGGGCTAGAAATTTATTCTAGCTCTCTTTGTTTTAATATATTTTATCTCTTCTTACATTGTGGAAATTTTCAAGCCTAGATATTTATAAAAAAAGAACCACCGAAGTGGTTCTTTTAAAATGGTGGGCGTTGATGCTTTAGTCGTTTGCGAGTTTACGAGCATTACGAATAAAGTATGCAAAGCAAACGTAGTAAAATCCGAACATTGTGAGAGATTTTCAAGTTTGTGTGCTGAGGCGTAGCCGAACAACGCAATAAAAAAAGAACCACCGAAGTGGTCCTTTTTAAATGGTGGGCGTTGAGAGGCTCGAACTCCCGACATCTTCCTTGTAAGGGAAGCGCTCTACCAACTGAGCTAAACGCCCTCACCATATTTAATTGTTTTGTTTTCTCAGTTGGTAGAGCTTTAATCGAACTCTGTGAGGTAACCTCACTTAGCAACTGAGCTAAACGCCCAAAGCGTTTGTATAATTAATATACCCAAAAATTTTTTCCTTGTCAACTATATTTTTTCTAATCATTAAAATTCCTTTATGTTATGATTAACCTATGAGCAAATTTTTCTTAAAATCTATGGGTTGCAAATCCAATCAATACGAGGGTTCTATTATTGAAGAATCTCTAATTAATGCTGGCTTTGAAAAAGTTAACAACCTTGATGAAGCAGATTATTTTATCCTTAATTCATGCACAGTAACTCATAAAGCTGATAACGAAACTTTCTATATTTTAAGAAACGCAAAGCATGTTAACAACAACATAAAAAGTGTTCTTACAGGTTGTGTTGCACAAGTTGAAAGAGAACAACTTTTAGAAAAAGATTATATCGATTTTGTAATCGGTAACGACGAAAAACTTAAACTTTCAGAATACTTACTTTCTGATACAAAATTTGCTGTTCAAAACATCATGGAACAAGCAAAATTCAATGATACGCTTTTGCTTGATACCGCAAAGACTAGAGCTTGCGTTAAAATTCAAGACGGATGCGATAACAGATGTTCTTATTGCATAATTCCTTTCGCACGTGGCAAAAGTCGTAGTGCATCAGAAGACTTTATTCTTAAACAAATAGAAACTCTTGCAGAACACGATTTTAAAGAAATTGTATTAACAGGTATCCATATTGGTCAATGGGGAAAAGATATTAACAAATCATTTTTAGACCTGTTAAAATTCTTGGAAGAAAAATCACCGATAGAAAGAATTAGAATGGGTTCATTAAACCCTCTTGAGATAACAGAAGATGTTTTAGAATTTTTATCAACTTCTAAAAAATTCTGTCCACATTTTCATTTATCTTTGCAGTCTGCAAACAATGACACACTTCGTCGAATGAACAGATTTTACACAGTAGAAAAATATCTTGAACAAATAGAAGACATCAACGCTAAATTCAATCTTCCATTTTTAGGTAGTGATATTATTGCTGGTTTTGTAGGCGAAACTGATGAAGAATTTTCAAATACAGTAGAAAACCTTAAAAAATCAGGCTTAACTCAAATACATACTTTCCCTTATTCAATTAGAAAAGGTACAATAGCAGAAAAACTTGAGGGACATTTGCCTGATAATATTAAAGAATACAGAGCAAGTGTTATTAAACAAATTTCTAATATTAAATTTAAAGAATTTATGAATAAAAACGTTTGCACAACGCACCAAATCCTCGTTGAAAAGCATTTAGATAAACACACCGGCTTTTTAAAAGGTGTTAGCGAAAACTATCTAAAAGTTGTCGTAAAAAACAATTCTGATGAAAAATTATTAAATAGTCTTCAAAACGTAAAAATAATAGAAGTAAAAGACAATGTTCTTTTGGGTGAATTGGTTTAAAATTATCTTCTTGAAATCTAGTCATGTCCTTGGTAAAATATGCTAGTTAAAACTAGCAAACAATATTTTATAAATAGAGGAGATAATCATGAACAAACGAGTTTTATTGTGCATTATGGACGGTTGGGGAATCGACAATGTAGATGACAACACTAATGCCGTTAAATTATCAAAAGAAAGAAATGTTAGCAAATTAGAAAAAGAATTTCCATCAACATTAATTCACGCTGATGGCGAATACGTTGGACTTCCAGCAGGTCAAATGGGTAACAGCGAAGTTGGTCACTTAAATTTAGGTGCTGGCAGAATTGTTTACCAAGACTTAAGCAAAATCAACAACGCTATTAAAGATGGTTCTTTCTTTACTAACGAAAAATTCATGAACGCAATTGAACACGTTAAGAAAAATAATTCAGCATTACATTTATACGGCTTAGTTTCAACTGGTGGTGTTCACTCATCATTAGACCACTTATTAGCCCTAATCAAAATGGCTGCTGACAATGGACTTACAAAAGTTTATGTACACGCTTTCTTAGATGGTCGTGATACTCCACCAGCAAGTGCTTGTACTTATCTACAAATAGTAGAAGACGAATTAAAGAAATATAATCTTCCTCAAATCGCATCTGTAATCGGTCGTTACTGGATTATGGATAGAGATAATCGTTGGGAACGTGTTGAAGAAGGTTACAACTGCTTGCTTTTAGGCGAAGGTGTTAAAGCTAATTCTGCAATCGAAGGTGTTAAAGCATCTTATGCTCAAGAAGTTACAGATGAATTTGTTAAACCTATCGCTTGCGGTGGTGAAGAATCAAGAATTCACGACAACGATGCAATTATTTTCTTCAATTACAGACCAGACAGAGCTAGAGAAATAACTAAAGCTATCAACTTTGAAAACTTCGACGGTTTCAACAGAAAAGCTGTTAGAAAAAATCTTTACTATGTAACTTTCACTCAATACGATGAAACATTTACATATCCAATCGCTTTTGAAAAAACTAAAATGACAAACATTTTAGGTGATGTATTAGAAGCAAATGGAATTAACCAATACCGTACAGCAGAAACAGAAAAATACGCACACGTAACATTCTTCTTCAACGGTGGTATTGAACATGCAAACGAACACGAAACAAGAGTTCTTGTTCCATCACCAAAAGTTGCAACTTACGATATGCAACCAGAAATGAGTGCACCTCAAGTTTGCGAAAACGTTTTAAGTGCTATTGAAGACGATAAATACGGATTTATCTTAGTAAACTTTGCTAACCCTGATATGGTTGGTCATACAGGCGTTGTTGAAGCTGCTACAAAAGCTTGCGAAGTTGTTGATGAATGTGTTGGCAAAATTGCTGAGAAATGTGAAAAATATGGTGTTACAATGTTGTTAACAGCTGACCACGGTAATGCTGAAACAATGGTTAACCACGAAACTCACAAGCCACACACAGCTCACACTACAAATCCTGTTCCATTTGTTATCATAAATGCTGGACACGATATTAAATTGAGAAACGATGGTGCTTTATGTAACGTAGCTCCAACTGTATTAGAATTATTAGGCATTAAAATTCCAGAAGAAATGTCTTGTGGTTCAATGATTATAAAATAGATTTAAAAGGAAGTAAGAAGTAAGGAAAAAGAAAAATGTCAGTATTAGAATCGCCACAGTTAGATATTGAATTATCTTTCAAAAAAAACAACGTTGACGAATTATTTTATAACTTAAGCGAAAACCCTGAGGGCTTTAAGAATAAAGATTTTCGTTATACCTTAAGTATGATTTATCAACTTGTAGAAGACGAATTTAAGGATGTATTTGTTTCTCCAAATCAACCTGTTAGAAATACTGACTTTTACCTTATGAACGAAAATGGAAATCTTCAATTCTTCGTAACTCCTACTAACAACTTCCAATTCTATTTAAAATCAAAAGGTTCAATGTTCAGATTTTCTTCAAAAGTTGTTGGAGATAAAGTTGGATACATTATGCCACTTGATTTAGTTTTAGACTACTTCGGCGGATTTGGTTCAGTAATCGATTTTGACGCTGTTTCAAGAACTTTCATTTACTTTAACAGATTAACTCAATTTGTTATGAAAATGATTGAACGTTGTTATTTTATTCCAACAGTTAAAGTGAACAAACTAAAAAACATGTTCAGAATTGTTTATGAACCAATCATTTCAACTCAACAACTTGCAAGAATAATCAACATCTTGGAAGAAAACATGCCTGAAGATTTGTTCATCAAGGGCGAAAGACCAAAGAATTTTGTATCAGACTTTGTTCACAACTACTTGAACTATGTTTTATACAAATTCTTGGCTATCAAGGCTTACAGATTTAAAGATATTAAATCTGGTCACTACTTAATCAAAGACCTTGAACAAAAAACAATGCTAAAAGGTCAAAACCTAGCAGAAAACTTTGCTCAATGGTTTGATGAATTATATCTAGGCAAATACGATGTTATTCCATTCTTTAAAATCTCTAAAATGGATGATGATAACTTTGAACTTAAAATTCATATCAAAAACAGAAAAACAGGCGAATCTGTATTGTTAGACGACTTGTATGTAAAAGATACAGTATTTGATGCAAACTCTTCTGATATTGCTAAAATCGTTGAAAAACAATTAAATTACGCAAACAGATACATGCCAGAACTTGAAGAACTTTTTGAAGACGAAGACAAATTATCTCTAACACTTGATTTAAAGAGTGTTTACAAGATAATCACACAAACTGCTTACTACTTACAAAAAGCTCAAATTGAAGTAATTTTACCAGAAGAATTAACAAATATCATAATTCCTCGTGCTTCAATCAATGCAAAAGTAAAAACAGAACGTTCAAAAGATTTGGCAGATTTATTCAACTCTACAAGTTCATCACCAATTTCACTCACAGATATTCTTGATTTCAACTACGAAATCGTTATCGGTAATGAAAAGATTTCTCTTGAAGAGTTTAACGAGCTTGTTGAAAAATCAGACGGACTTATCAAATATAAAGACAAATACGTATTAATCGACAAAGACGAAAGCAAAAAATACTTAGAACAATTAGCAAAAGCAAATCACTCTAAGTTAACAAGAATGGAATTAATCCACGCATCAATGTCAGGTCAATTAGGTCAATACGAATTTGATTATGATGAAGCCTTTGCTAATATCTTAAAAGACTTTACAAAACCTATTGAAGTTACTCCACCTAAAACTCTTAAAGGTGAATTAAGACCATACCAACAAACAGGTTTAAAATGGCTATGGACAAACGTTTCAAAAGGCTTTGGTTGTTGTATGGCTGATGATATGGGTCTTGGTAAAACAATTCAAGTTATCAGTTTGATACTTAAACTAAAAGAAGAAGGTAAACTTGAAAAACCGGTTCTTGTTGTTTGCCCAACAACCCTAATGGGTAACTGGATGAAAGAATTGCAATTATTTGCACCAAATTTGAAAGCTACAACATACCACGGTGGCGAAAGACAACTTGATACAAAGAACTTTGATATTATTATGACAACTTACGCAATTATGCGTATTGATGTTGAGGAATTGAAGAAACAAGAGTGGTCAATGGTTATCGTTGATGAAGCACAAAACATCAAAAACCCAGATACTGCACAAACAGTTGCTATCAAGTCATTGAAATCACCTATCAAGGTTGCCATGACAGGTACTCCAGTAGAAAACAGATTAACAGAATTATGGTCAATCTTTGATTTCATCAACCCTGGATACTTAGGTTCATTAAAAGAATTCCAAAAGAGTTATGCTATTCCTATTGAAAGATTTAAGGAAACAACTCGTGCGACAAAACTTAAACTATCAGTTTCACCATTCGTATTAAGACGTCTTAAAACTGATAAACACGTTATTTCTGATTTACCAGAAAAGATGGTATTGAACGAATACTGTTACTTGTCAAAACCACAAGCAGTATTATACGAAAAGACATTGAACGAAATGATGGAAAAAATCAGCGGATTTACTGGTGTTAACAGACGTGGTAATATCTTCAAACTTATTACTGCTCTAAAACAAATCTGTAACCACCCTTACCAATTCTTAAAAGCTGGTGAAATGAGCAAGGAATTATCTGGTAAGATGGAAAAATGTATTGATACAGTTCAATCAATCTTGGATAGAGGCGAAAAAACTCTTATCTTCACTCAATATAAAGAAATGGGTGACATTTTATGCAAGGTTATTGAAAATGAATGTAATACAACACCATTGTTCTTCCACGGTTCATTGAACGTTAACCAAAGAGAACAAATTATTGAAAAATTCCAAACAGATAAAGATTCACAAGTAATGATTTTATCATTAAAAGCCGGTGGTACTGGTTTGAACTTAACAAGTGCTACAAACGTTATTCACTACGACTTGTGGTGGAATCCAGCGGTAGAAGAACAAGCAACCGACAGAACTTACCGTATCGGTCAAGACAAGAACGTACTTGTTCACAGAATGATTACTCTTGGAACATTTGAAGAAAAAATTGATGAAATGTTGAAATCTAAGAAAGAACTTGCAGATTTGGCAGTTTACGAAGGCGAAAAGATTATTACAGAACTTTCAGACGACGAAATCTACGAAATCTTTACTCTTTCTGCATAGATGTAAGTTTTGTTGGGGTGGACACTACGTTTTCTTTTATCCGTAAGGCATTAAATCAGATAATATGCCTAACGGCTTAAAGTCAACTACGGAGACAAGCTCACAAGTTTCGCTCTAGCTCAACTGTTCGCTTTGTCAAACCCAACCTACTTATTTATGTCTGTACGTTTTCACAAACTCAACAGCTTGCTCTTTTGTCGTAATATCGCCATTCATTTGTTCTTCATGCAAAGCTTTTACGACTTCGCCAAGTTCTTTTGATGGTTGAATATTTAGTATCTCCATAATTTCTTCACCACTCAAAAGTTTTGGTAAAGGTTCTAGATTATCTTTAACCTCTAAGTAGAATTTAAGAAGATTTGTAAGCCCTGAAATGTTTTTGTGAACAACTTCATCAGTTATAGCTTTTCCCCTTGCAGAAAGTCTATCAGACATCGCTAAAAAGATATTTTCAATAACATCATCTTCCATTTTTCTAACGTATCTCATTTTAACTTTATCTGTCAAAACCTCGGTTGCAATTACATGTGACGGGTAAATATGATATTTTATCATTTTACAGATATATTCAATTTGTTTTTTAGAAAATTTAAGCTGTTTAAGAATAGGGACAGCTAATTTGCTACCAACCTCCTCGTGCTTGATAAATCTGTGGCGTCCTGTATCTTCTTCTATTGTCCAGCAAGATGGTTTTCCAATATCGTGCATAAATCCGGCAAGTTTTAAGTGAGCTAATCTAGAAAAGCCACCAAAATCAACACTTTCCAAATGCTCTTTAACTTCAGGTTTTGCAATATTATAAAAATTTTGTATTTGATTAACTGTTTCTATAGAGTGATGTAGCAAATCTAAATGGTGATGAGTATTTGGCGGAACTTTTTTTACATCTAAAAATACCGGAAAGATTTCATACAAAATCCCTGATTTATCCATATTTAACAAGGCTTTTACCGTATAAGCACCATCAAATAATTTCATCAATTCATAATTAAGTCTTTCTTTTGCAGGATTATTAATCAATTTTACGTGTTTTTTTAGAGTATGTTCTGTTTTGCTATCAAGTTCAAATCCAGTCACCGCTTGAAAACGATACGCTCTCAATAACCTTAATGGGTCATCGACAAAATTCTTTTCATCAATCATCCTAATTTTCTTATTTTTTAAATCCTTTAAACCATTATTCAAATCAATAGCTTCAAAGGTATCAATATTCATTGCAATAGAATTAATCGTAAAATCTCTGCGTTTCAAATCTTCTTCAAGAGAGTTATTGATAGGATTTGTAATATCAATAAAAGTTTTTTTATCGCTCAAAACTAATCGATAAATTTTGTTTTCTTCATCCAACGGAATAAAAGTAGCATCAAGCTTTTCCGCTAAATCTAAAGCATAATTTTTTGCCTCTACACCACAAACTATTAAATCTTTATCAAAATTTTCTTTTCCAGTATACAAATCACGAATTGCACCACCTACAACGTAAACCTCTATACCTTTTTTAGAACAATTTCTTATATCTTCTAAAACTTTATCTTGTTTAAGTTTTTCAAGAGTTGGAATTTTCATAAATAATATTTCCTATCGCTACAATAGAGGCAGTATCTGCTCTTAGGATAAGTTCACCTAGCGAAATTGTATTCAAATTTTCTTTTTCAAAAAATTCAAATTCTTTCTTTGAGAAACCACCCTCTGGACCTATTATAACAAGAATCTTATCATTTTGCTTAAATTTATTATTATTTAAAAATTCTTTAAATCCATATTTGCTAGAACGTTCTGTAAAACACAAAATATGGTCAAAATCTTTTTTGATAACCTCTTGAATAGTCGTTAATTCAAAACAAGTAGGAATATCAGCTCTTTCGCATTGTTTAAAAGATTCATAGCAAATTTTTTGCCAGCGTTCAATTTTTTTTGTTATAACGTCTTTTTTTACAGCACAATTATCAGTATAAATAGGATAAAACCCTCTTACACCAAGTTCTGTAAGCTTTTCAAAAATTGTATTTATAGCATTACTATTCAAGGGACTAATCGCTATATACAAGTCATAGTCAAGTTTACGCTTTGATTTATAAGAATTTTCAATAGAAACTTTTACATAATTTTTAGTAATCTCTTCCACTTTTGTTTCATACTGAATTTCATTTTCATCAATCAAAAGCAAGTCTTCGCCAACTCTTGCACGCAAAGACTTGGCAATATGATTATAATTTTCTTTATCATCAATTATAATCATATTGCTGTCTATATCTTTTGAATTTATTAAAAACTGTGGCATTAGTAATCTGAATGAACAGGCATATCATCATCGTCTTTTAATGATGATAAGTCGTTGCTATAGCTTGTATCAAAGTCTTCTGGTAATTTATCTTGGTCTGGCCAAATTGTTTCTTCATCAAAACGGCAAGCAGATAAGTTATCAGAAGTTGAGAAGTCTGAATTTGTTAAATCTGATTCTTGGAATACACAACCTGTCATATCAGCCTCTGTAAAGTTACAATAACTTACAACAGCATAGCTAAAATCTGCACCAGGTAAAATACTTTCTGAAAAATCGCATTCAACAAGGTTTGTTCTTGTAAAATCAACTGATGTTAAATCACAATTAGTAAAATTTACCTCTGTTAATTGTGCATCAGCAAATGATGATGAGTTCAAGTCTGCATTTGCAAAGCTTACATTTTCCAAAACAAGATTTGAAAAATCAACTTCGCTCAAGTCTACATCCTCTTTATCTTTAATCCATTCATTAAATTCTTGTGGATTTTCTTGGATTAATGTAATTAACTCGTCTTTTGAATAATCACTCATTTAAAATATCTCCTTTAATCTGTTTTAATCTAGTTTGAACTTAATTGCATAGCCATCAGAACTAATTGGGTTCGACTGTTAACATTAAACTTCTTATAAATATTTCTCAAATGTGTCTTAACAGTAACTTCTGTAATATTTAGTTCGTCTGCTATCTCCTTGTTGTTTAGTCCTTTGGTCAAAAGTTCAAGCACAACAGATTCCTTTGGGGTAATTTCATGATTTACCGATTTTACTTTTTTAATATCAATCTGGTTGCTATCATTTTTGTTCCAAGTGGAACGTCTTATTACTGCCTCAATCCTTGCCAGTAATGTTGAAAGCACAAATGGTTTTACAATATAATCGTCAGCTCCCATTTTTAGACCTTTTACTATTTTTTGTTCTTCACTAATAGCTGTCGTCATTATTATTGGTAACAACCTTGTGTTTTCATTTTCTCTAATTTCTTTTAATACGTCCCAACCATTCATGTTGGGCATCATCACATCTAGCAATACAATATCAAAATCGTTTTTCTTCGACAAAGTTTTCATTGCTTTCAAACCATCTGTAGCAACTTCTACCTCATAACCATACAAAGGTAATGAGTCTTCTAAAAATTTAGGATTGTCGTCAATAACTAAAACTTTGCCTAATTCAGCCATTTACTGTCCTTTAAACAATTTGATATTTGATTGCTTTTAGTGCTGCTTGAAGTCTATCTTCAACTTCTAACTTCTGCAAAATGTTTGCAACGTGGGCTTTAATAGTATTAATACTAATTGTACATTCTTTCGCAATTTCGATGTTGCTATATCCTTTTGCAATAAGTTTCAAGATTTGAAGTTCTCTTGCAGTCAAATTGAAATCTACTTGACCGTCAACCGGTGCATCTTGTTGAGTTGAAGCTGCTCTTAATACGATATGAGCAATACTTGGGTCGAACCATGCTGCACCATCAAGAACTGATTTTACTACATTTTCTAAAGTTTTTAAGTTGATTTCTTTTGAACAATAAGCATTAGCACCAGCTTTTAAACTGTTTAAAACTGCTTTTTCGTCACTATGAGAAGTTAAGATAATAATTTTTACGTTAGCATCAATTAATCTTATTCTCTTTGTTGTTTCTATACCATCAACATTTGGCAAACCTAAATCCATAATAATCAAATCTATTTTATGGTCTTTGAATTGTTTTAAAGCTTGATCAGCATCTTCCGCTTCGTAAATGTTGTCAATTATATCCATTCCCTCAAAATTTGTTTTTAAACCAAATCTTGTCAATTCGTGGTCTTCTACAATTAATATATTCTTCTTTTCTGTATCTGTCATCTTCTTAGTTCTTTCTGTACTTCTGTAAATTTTGGGTTAAGTTTTTTGCATTTTTGAAAATAATATTTTGCGTTTTCTTTATCTTTTAAACTCTTATAAAGGAGTCCTTGATAATAATAATATTTGTAATAACTTTGGTCAAGATTATACGCATTATTAAGATAAATCTGAGCTAATTTATAATTAGCTTTTGTTCTCTCATAATTAGCCAACTCTAGCCAACCGTCTGCAAATTCACAATTTAAGCCTATCGATTTTTTTAAATATGCTAATTCCTTATATTTTTCAATTAACGCTTCCAAATAATATGCTTTGTAACTGTCTGATGAATTTTTTAGAACTTTTACTAAAATTTCATGTGCTTTAGAAGTTCTACCAAGCTTTAAACTTGCATCTGCCGTCTTAACCTCAGCATAATATGTGGTTTTATCATATTTCATCGCATCCTTGTAATATTTCAAAGCTCCTCTATAGTCTTCTTTTTGATATGCCAAATCACCTAACAAAATTAATGCATTTGGATTTTTCTTATTTAATTTGTAAGACTTCTGAGCATTTGATGATGCTTTTTCATATTCTTTTAATGCCACATAATTTTGACTTATTAACGCATAAATCATAGAATTTTCTTTATTATTTTTATCATTTATCATAGGAACAGATTTTAAAGAACGTAAATAATCATCCCTATAATAGTAATAACAAGCTAAATTGTATTTTTTTAGTTTCTCTTCTTTTGTATTTTTGTACAAAATATATTCTTCTATTTCTTTATATTTCTTAGCATAAAAATCTGTCATAATGATAGATTTTTTAATATTTTCAGCAACTTTAAAAGCCTTCTCCTTTTGACCCTCATCAGCTAAAATTTTTGCATATAAATATTTGTAAGAAACATTCTTTGGATTTCTTGCTATTGCATCGTTGATATGATTACTTGCGTATTCTAAATTACCACTTTTATACCAAGCAAGTGCTGTTAAATATTCAGCATAGTCATATTTTTCTCTTATTTGATAATTTGAGGTTAAATCATTTGCAATTTCTTTACTCATATTGTTATAAGTAATATCTGAAAAGCATTCGCCTAAATATATTTCATCTTCTGGTTCTATTGGAGATGTTTGAAAAAATATTTCATCAATATTTTTCAAAGGTGTTTGAGAAATCTCTTTATCTTTTATTTTCACTCTAGCTTTATTTGCAAGGCTATAAAAACCAATATCACTAAGCTTACCAGCCAAAACGATATTTATATAATCATTATCGCTTGGACTTGCATTAACGATTTGGGAAAATTCCTCATAGGCAACAGTTACATTGCTACCCTTAAATTTTTCCATAGCCTTATAAAAATCATCTAAAATTGAGTACTTTTGAGGTTCTGTTACGGCTAAAGCTGACGAAATATTTATAAAGCATACTATTAAAAGTATTACTAATTTTTTAATCATCAACCTGTCCTAAATAGTATTTATTGAATAAAGTAACAAATTTTGTTTCTTCTTCTGTTAGAGTATCTGCATCTTTTTCCAATAAATTGTACAAATCTCTCAAGTTATATTTTGATAAAAATTCTTCGTCTTCTGGTTTTAGAACCAATTTATTTTCAGTTAAGAATACTTTAACAATTTGATTTGTTGGTAAAGCCAAGAATTTATCCACAACACTTCTATCAAAATGTTTGTCACTATCTTTAATCAAAATATTAATAACATTTCTGATAGGCATTTTGTCACGATAGTGTCTTTTTGAAGTAATTGCGTCAAACACATCGGCTACCGCCAAAATTCTACCGCCAAAAGGAATATCTTCTCTTGATAAATATCTGTAATATCCAGTACCATCAAATTTTTCATGGTGTGCACAAGCAATTTCTGCAATCATTTTGAAATCATCAGACATGTGAATTTTTTCTAAGATATTGTGAGTAATTTCTACGTGACGTTGAATTTGTTTGTATTCATCATCTGTTAATTTACCTTCTTTTTGAAGAACTGAATCTTTGATACCGATTTTACCAATATCGTGTAAAGTTGCAGCTTTTTCAATAATTTCAACTTCTTTTGGCTCTAAATTGAAAGCCTTAGCAATCATTGAAGAATAATATTTTACCCTTGTAGAATGACCTGCTGTAATCTTGTCACGAGCATCGATAGATGCAGCAAGAGTTTCAATAAAACTATCAAATACAACTTTTTGTTCTTCTAACATTTTCTTTTGCTTTTCAAATAATTGAGCATTTTCTAGGGCAATACCGGCAGAAGAACCAATTGCAACTAGCAAGTCCTCATCCTCTGGTGTAAAATACCCACCAATTTTATTCAATACTTGGAATGCACCAATGATTTCTTGGTTTAAATTTTTAATAGGCATACACAAGATAGTCTTTGTCTTGTAGCCTGTTTTCATATCAATATCTTTATTAAAACGTTCATCGTTGTATGCATCTTTGATATTGATACTTTCGCCTGATTTTACAGTATAACCAGCTAAACCTTTACCAGCTGGAAATCTCAATTCAGAACTTTCAAGACCTAGAGCAACTTTACTCCAAAGCTCATCGTGTTCTTTATCATATAAAAATACTGTACATCTATCAGCATTAATAGTTTCTTTAACAGCCTCTGCAATAACTTTTAAAAGCTTGTTAATATCAGTTTCAGCTGCAACAGACTGACTAATTTTAACCAAGGCATTAAGAGGATCTCTTTTGTTACTTGGCTCTTGATTTTTAAGTTTTGCAACTTCGTCCAAATATTTTATTACAAAACCCATTAAATTAAATTCGTCATCTTTTACTGCATAATATTTAGCTTTCATAAATTGCATTTCAGCTAAATCTACATTTTTTTCTTTAAAATTAATAATACCTGAAAATAGTTCATAAACTAATTGTGCAGGTAAATAATTATTATATGCTGCAAGATACATTGCATCATTCAAATATGTCAAAGCTTTTTGATAATTGTTAGAATCTTTTAAATATTTTACAAGACCTATCAAAGAAAGGCATATTGAAATATTTCCATTAGAGTTTTCTGCTTTAAATATATCTTGAGCTTCTTTAGTTAAAACTTCACATTGATTATAATTTTCTTGTTGCAACTCTTTTAATGCACTTTGCAACATTGATTTTGCGTTAATTATTTCATTATTTTCTATAGCTTGTACCATACATCATATCCTCTTGTTGTTTTTATTGTACAATACATTTGATAATATTTCAAAACTATTTGGAGATTGAATGAAGAAAATAACAATACTTATTCCAGTCTATAATGAAGTCAACACACTAATTCCTATATTAGAAAAGCTTGAAAGCATTGATTTTTACGGATTAGAAAAGGAAATAATTTTAATAGACGACTACTCAACAGACGGAACTAAAGAACTTTACAAGAATTTGAATTATAAAGTTTTGTATCACGAAAAGAATATGGGAAAAGGGGCATCACTTAGAGATGGCTTTAAAGAAGCAACTGGCGACATCGTTACAATCCAAGATGCAGACCTTGAATACAACCCAGAAGACCTTTTACCATTAGTAAAAGCCGTACTGGATAATGAGGCAGATGTTGCTTACGGTTCTAGATTTATGAATATTGATAAGTCTAAAAACTTTATGCTAACTCATTTTTTAGGCAATAAAATGCTTACAATAATTACAAACCTTTTATACGGTGCAACTCTTACCGATATGGAAACTTGCTACAAAGTATTTAAGGCTGAATACGTTAAACATTTAAATATCAAGTCAAACAGATTTGATTTTGAACCTGAAATCACAGCAAAAGTATTAAAACAAGGAGCTAGATTAAAAGAAGTTCCAATTACTTATGTTGCAAGAGGGTTTGAAGAGGGCAAAAAAATCAGCTGGAAAGACGGATTTGCAGCAATCTTTGCTCTTATAAAATTTAGATTTATGAATTAAAGGAGATTTATTATGATTAAACCTCAAGAAGCTTTAGATAGATTAATCGAGGGAAACAAGAGATTTGTGAATAATGCATCTATTCATCCAAACCGATGCCAAGAAACAAAAGCCTCTTTGATTTCTAAGCAAACACCTTACGCTATAATACTTTCATGTTCTGATTCAAGAGTTCCTCTAGAAATCATTTTTGATGCAGGACTTGGTGATATTTTTGCAATTAGAACAGCTGGTCACGTGTTATCTCAAGAAGTTATGGGTAGCATTGAATACGCTGTAGTACATCTTGGGGTTAAACTAATTATGATTTTAGGTCACGACAATTGTGGTGCAGTACATTCTGCCGTTGATACTTACAAATCAAAAACTCTTGATACAGTTTCACCAAATTTAAAATCAATATTGATGGAAATCTATCCAGCTATCGAAAAAGTTGATGAAAACTTACCAGAAGAAGATTTTCATAAAGAGGCAATTCGTCAAAACGTTGAATATCAGGCGAAAGACCTTTTGACAAAAGATGCATACATAGCAGAAAAAGTTAAAAATGGAGAAATTATGGTCGTTAAGGCTAATTACAACTTACACACAAGCGAAGTTGAAATATTTTAGTCTTAAAGTTTATCCACCTCATCTGCTTCTTTTTTAGCAACTTCAACGCCGTATTTCAATTCGGTGATAAATTTGTTTGCTTTTTCTTCAGAATTAAAAGCTCTGATTGGGATAAAATATGCATTTTTCTTAGTAACATAGATAAACAAAACAGGTTTTGTAAGTACAACTCTATCAATATTTTTAAAATCAAAATACTGAAAACCAAGATTACTACCAGCTATAAGTTGATTTTTTTCAATCGTATAAACGCAATCAGTTAAAACCCCTAAAGCAGAAGATAAATTCAAATAAGCGATAAAAATATAAACAGGAACAAAAGCTAAAGCAAACAATACAA
Source organism: Cyanobacteria bacterium UBA791 (assembly GCA_002297005.1). Classification (GTDB taxonomy): domain Bacteria; phylum Cyanobacteriota; class Vampirovibrionia; order Gastranaerophilales; family Gastranaerophilaceae; genus UBA791. The sequence continues at coordinate 49,964 of DBIX01000033.1, forward strand.
AAAGTACTGTTACCATATAAACTTTTATCATCACAAAATATCCAGCGACTCCAAGTAAAAGAAGTATGCCTAAAAACATTAGCCAACATCTTTTTACATCAAAGCCTAAAGATTCTATAACAACATTTAGAATATCTTCTTTTGTATATTGGAATGAAACTGAAAGTGAATCTGCCATATAAAAATTATATCACACATTTTCAATTAATCTCTATTATTAAAGTTTATGTATTATAAAATGTTACTATTACAAAAATCCACGTATGGACAGTACTCGCAAGCTTTCTTATCATAGCTTGGTTCAAACTGCAAAGCGTTAATTTTATCAATAGCTGATTTGTATTTCTCCATGACTTCATTACATTCTTCTTGCGTATATTGAACTTCTAGATTTTTTGTAAAGTCTTCAGGAAAAATAAACTCTGTCTTATAAACCTTTTTACCTGTAGAAGTTTCAAACATGTATTTATAAAACGCCATTTGGTTATAATATTCTTCTTTATCTCCGTCAGGACAAACATCTTTTTTAGATTTTGCATTACCTGTTTTGTAATCATAAATCGAATATGTGCCGTCTGAATTTTTGTCAATTCTATCAATAATACCGTGGAATTTATATCCGTCCATATCAAATTCAAATTTTGTTTCGACAGAATTTAATTCACCCACAGGGGTATTTAAAATTTGAGTATAAAAACCATCTAAAGCATTTTTTCCTCTACCCTCAATATTCTCTCTATTTTTGTAACTTGATAGAGGTAATTCTGAAAGCTTATCTAGAAAAGCTTTTATAAAATCACTTTTTTCAGGATAATAGCCTTTGCCCAAAGCAAATTTAATAGCAAATTCGCACGCATAATGAATTGCCGTACCATAACTTAAAACATCAGGATTACCGTCTTTTCCGTCAAAGTCTAACAAATTGCTATACAAATACTGTCTTGGACATTTCAAGTATTTATTCAACGCAGTTGGAGAATATTTTTTGTCAGTTAGCACAACATTCAACATCTCTGCAAAATCTTTTTTGTAATCATAATCCCTTTTTTCAAGAGTTTTAGAAGCTTCCATCCAATATGACTCTACGTCATAAGCTTCTGCTTTCTCTTGAGATAAAGCGTCTTTAATATTAATTATAAACTCACTTAATTTCTTTGGCTTGTTACCAATAGAAAGCGGGTATGAAAGGGTTAGAGAATGTCTTGCCCTTGTCATACCAACGTATAATGTTTTAATCTTATCAGAATATTTTAATTCTCTTCGTTCTTCTTCAGTTTTGTATTCAGATGGAGCAAGTGGAATGCTAATAGAATTAGATTTTTTATTCTTCTCCCATTTTGAATCAATCAAGGTTGGCATATAAACGTATGCAAATTCTTTACCTTTTGCAGAGTGATATGTTGAAAGCTGAACAGCATTCAAAGTTACAGGAGCTTTATCTGTAAGAACGCTTATCTCGTCATCTAACAGAATATTTAAATATTCAACAAATTCTTCCAAGAAACAAGTTTTGTATATATCAGAAAATACAGTAGCTTCTTCCACAAGTTTTTTCAAACTTGCAATATTTTGAGAACGGTTAATTTCAAAGTTCAAATAGTAATCAAAAATACCTGTTTTAGCACCGATTTCTAAAACAGTATTTCTAATGCTTTCATTGTTTTTGAAAGAAGATAAGTAATCGTAAGTTTCTAAAAATCTTTTCACCATAAAAGAATTAACAAAATCTTCTTCCTTAAAACTTCTCATACATTCTAAAGGTGTTTTGTATTTAGAAACACTCTCAAAGATTTTTTGATAATCTTTTGGATTAATATCAAATGGATGAGATAACAAAATTTGAAAAATCTTTTGTGAATATAATTCAGGATTAACAAGCATTTGCATATATGAGAACAAAACATTTACGGCATGATTTGAAAAAATATCTGACCCAGTTTTTAATTCACAAGGAATACTTTTTGCTCTAAGTCTTTCCACAAAAATACCCAAATCATCATTATTTGCAGTTAAAATTGCAATTTCTGAAAGATTTTTTTGCCCATTTTCAAATAATTTATCAGATTTTATTAAAATTTCAATTTCATCAACTATTGCATTACATTCTTGCATATCATCAACGTATTCTACAAATCTTACAGGTTTGTCTTTTTCAATAATTTCAGGATTTTTTGCAACTAAAGATTTTGAAATATTGTATTGTTTAAAGTTTTCATTATTCTCTAGTCTTCTTGTATCTTGAATAGCAACCAAACGTGATGCATCCAAAATGCTTTGAGTGGAACGCATATTTTCTTTTAAACAAATAACTTGTGTATCTGAAAATTCTGTTAAAAACTTCTCAATAGTATCCAACTTAGCACCTTGGAACGTGTAAATAATTTGATCATCATCACCAACGACAAAAATATTTTGAGACTCTAAAGCTCTTGCTAATTGAAGAACAATAGTATTTTGAGATTTGTTTGTATCTTGATATTCGTCAACTAAAATATATTTGTATTTATTTGCAATACTAGACAAAAATGCAGGACTTTCTTCAAATTTATCCAACACAAACGAAATCATATCGTCAAAATCTAAATAATGATTTATTGTCATTTTTTCTTGATATTTTTCGTAAAAAGTCCAAAGCTCTTTTGATTTTTCTATCTTTTTTTCTAAATCAATAATCGAACCTTCAAGAGTCTTTGTTTTTGTTTTTCCTTGAGCTAATTTTTCTTTTAATTCAGCTTTTTTACTTTCTAACTCTGGAATCCAATTTTTGTTATTTTCTAGATTATAAAAATATTTTTCCTTATCAAGTCTATTTTTCTTTATTTCATTTATCCCACTTTTAATTGTATTGATATAAAAATATGGGTCATTTTTATCTGTGCGATAAGCTTTTGGATTAATTTCATCAATACATTCTTTTATAAATGCTCTTGAAATTGATTCTGTGATTATTCTGAATTTTGTAGGAAGTTCAAAATCTTCTTTATTGTCTTCAATAATTTCACAACAAAAACTGTGATAAGTATAAACATTTACACCAACTGATAACTCTTCTAATTCCTTATTAATACGACTTCTCATTTCATTTGCAGCAGCATCTGTAAAAGTAAGACACAAAATATCTTCAGGATTTATTCCCTTATTTTTAACCATATTTTTAATACGATTAGTTATTGTAAAAGTTTTACCAGTCCCAGGACCAGCTAAAACTAAATATTTTCCATCAATACTATCGATACATTTTTGTTGAAGTTCATTTGGTATTTTTTCAAGAGTTTTTGTCATTATTTTATCCTTATTCTTAATATTACTATTTTATTATTACAAACCCTAGTGTCAACTTCGGACGTATAAAAAATTATGTCATTGCGAGCGAAAGCGAAGCAATCCAAAATTAGTAATATTGTACTATACTGAATTTCTATACATTCATATTTTAGACAAAAAAAAGGGTTGACTTTGTCAACCCTAACACACTTTTACTTTTCCCTTACACTTCACACTGAGAATTTAATTAAACTTATTATGCTTCAACCCATTCGTTCATTCTTACGAAACCGTTTAAGTCTTTTGTGTTCATTGAACGAGTTGTTCTTTGAACTTTGTCACCGCAGTTGCCTTCAACAACATCAAAAGTACCGTCATTGTTAACTGAAGCGATGATACCTACGTGACCAGAGCTTTTTGTGTATGTCCAAACTGCTAAGTCACCAACTTGAGGTTTGTAACCAGATTCTTTTGTTGAATATTTACCAGCTTTGATAGCTTGATTTTTGATTGATTGAGAAGATTCAGTAAAACCGAAAGTAGCTTTGTTGCTGTTGCCTTGACCTTGACCATAGCAGTAAGATACAAAGCTTGCACACCAAGGATTACCATTAGCTTTACCAAATCTGTATTTGTTAACTTCAGCTGAGTTGTTTGTGCTACCATTTTCTTTAACGCCAACTTGTGATAAAGCAACGTCTACAGCTTTTTGAGCTCTTGTTGTGTTAGCTTTTGAAGCTCTAACGTTTGTACCAAAACCACCGAAGTTGAATGTTCTTTGACCTAAAGCTGGGAACAAGTTAACATTTGAAAAACCACCGAAGTTGAACATTGGCATATTGAAAGCTGGTAAGTTAAATGCTGGTAAATTGAAAGTTGAAACAGCATTTAAAATTGAACCAAAGTTGAAGTTGATACCTAAGCCAGCACCTTCAAACATTGAAGTAGGAGCAACACCATTGAATGTAACGCCTGTGAATAAGCTTGGGTTTTCGTATACAGGAGATTTAACAGAGTTGTTGTTAACTCTTTGAGCTGAACCGAATGAATTATTTTGATTAAAACTTACTGAAAATGTCATTTGTTAAACTCTCTTAAATCTCTCTTACTCTTATATAAAGTTTTTGTTTTGAAAAAAATTGCCTTTTTATTTGTTAATTATTAAGTTTTGTAAACATGCTCAAACATGGATGGGGCATGTAATACAAGGAACTTAACAATTCAAAAATTTGATATTTTTCATAAATTAAATAAATTGTTTATTATAGAAAGATACAGGAGTTTTCAATGAAAATTAAAATAAAGGTATTACTTTTTATAGTTGTTTGTATTTTTAGCGTTAATTTTTTAACCGCTTGTACAAAAGACCAATTAAGTAATAGAACGTTAATGCCAAACCCTTGGCAAGATTGCCAAGACGATTTGAATAAAGCAGCAAAAGTTGCTGGATTTAATTTTCCTCTAGTATTGTCAAATTTTACAGTACGTTCTATGAAAGATATGATAGAAATTTCTTATCCATTAGACGAACAAAGAGAAGTATCTGTAAGAAAAACTACAACATTTGATGAAAAAACAAATCCGACTTATGACATAAGTGGTGATTACAATGTTTATCCACAAAACGAAAAAATAGAAATTTCACCAGAAGTCCCAGCTTTTATCAGAGGTTATGATAAAAACAAAATTGTTATAATGTCTTTTGCAGCTGAATCAGGTTATTACACAGCAAGATGCGAAAAAGGAATGACTCTAAAAGAAGCTAAAGGCGTTTTTGAAGTTATAAAAGAGGCTGAACAAGCTAGATAAAATTTTTAAATAATAAAGGAAGAGGCGAAGCCAAAGGCTTCGCCTCTTCCTTTTTGGCTTACGTAATCAATTAAATTTTCACCAAAATAAATTTACTTTCTTTAACACCCAAAACCTTATGTTGTGTATCTTTTTTAAACATCAACATTTCACCTTTTTCAATTACAAATTGTTGAGCGTCAAAGTGAAGTTCAATTTTACCATCCACAACATAAACTGCTGCATCTTCTTTTGACGTATGCGTATCAATAATTTCGTCTTTACCAATAGCAACAAGAGTTAAAGAACTATCCCTATTCTCCATTAAAGTTTTTTTATTAAATTTTTGTCCATCTAAATCAATAGATTTTTCAACTTCAAATACGTTATAAAACATTTCTATCTCCTTATAATTACCTACAAGTAAATTATCAAGGAGATAGAAAAATTTGTTATTACCTAACTATATAACTGTTTGGATTATTTTTGCAAAGCTTTTGCATCAGAAACTTTTAAAGCAAAATAAGGTTTGTTCTTATCTTGTAAAAAGATTACATATTGGTTAGTTAAATAGAAATATCTAGATTTTTGAGGAGGTTCAAGAGAAGCTCTCATCATTTCTATACCAGCTTCTGATTTAAGTTTTACACCCTCATTATCCATTTTAAATTCAACTGTTTCAATAGCTTTTGCAATTACTAAATCACTATTTTTAATAGCCTTGTTGCAAATTTCTCCAAACATTGTTTCTGTTTTGAAATCAAGATTTGGAATTTTAAGTTCATCACGTTTTGTAAATTCTCTATTTGTAGTTGAGGCTTTAGCTTTTTTATTCATATCGGCATAATATTCAGCCAAAGTTTTGTTATCGTTAGTTCTATAGAAATATACTACATCGTTTTGTTTTGTTTTTAGAGATACTGCAAAATCATTCATATCATTGTAGAAAAGAACATTTACGACATCTCTTGCTCTTGATTTGCTTGATTTTAGAATACCAAAGTATTCAACATTACCCTCGCTACCATTGAAAGCTTCTGGATTTAGTTTATCAAGTGCTTTTGCGTATTCAAAATCTTTCTTTAACATTGCATATAAAATGTAATGTCCTGGAGCTGGAGTCCAGTCAAAATTATCTAAGATAGCACTTTTTTCATTGAATTTATCTTTTAGACCTTTTTCAATTTCTTTTTTCAATTTTTTAGAAGCTAAGCCCCATTTTTTATAATAAGCATCTTCAGAAATATCTTCAGCTTTGAAAGATTGTTTATTCAAATCTTCAGCCATTTGAGATTTTGTACCTACAAATTGAATAGGTTGTTTCAGCAATTCATCCATCAAATCATTCCATACAAGTTGGAATGTACCAACCCAAACTTGGTTTGCAGAAGTAGATTTGCTGTCCATTGTTGCTAAAACATCTATATCTTTAACAACATTTGTTGAAACTGATTTTTGAGCTTTCTTTCTGTGACAAGCACATGCTGAAAGTCCACTCATCAAAAATAATCCTGCAAGAATTAAAATACATAATTTTTTCATAACATAATCCCTTTTTTACAATTTTACTTTTAATCATTATGTCATATTTTTAGAAAAAATAAAGTATTTAGGATTGCCCTCTTAACATTTTCATAACAATTAGCCCCAAAAGTTAAGACTTTGTTAATTATACAAGATTTACTAAAAAAAGAGTTATAACAATAGTGTAAGAAGTAAAGAGAAAAGAATTGGAGGTATAAAAATGAGATTTAATGTTATTGAAAGAGAACCAGATTATTGTTTTACAAACATGCGTAACAGTTTAGAAAACTTATTGAATGCCGTAATGGTCGGCGATGCTACTGATTCTGAAAACAGATTTTTCCAACCATTATCAGAAGTTAGAGAAAATGAAAAAGAATACAAGGTTTCTGTTCAACTTCCTGGTATAAAGAAAGAAGATATTAACATCGAATTGGATAAAAACAGTTTAACTATTTCTGCAGAAAGCAAATTTGAAGAAATGAAAGAAAATGAAAACATGCACTATTCACAATTCTCTTATGGTAAATACCATAGAACATTTGAATTTGCTAAAGATGTAGATGCTGAACATTCTAATTGCGAATACAAAGACGGTGTTTTACAAATCACATTAAAGAAAATGACAGAAAAGAAAGAAACAAAAACACTTAAAATCCAATAATTTGGTAAACAACGGTAAGTAATTTACTAAGAGGGCGATGTCTTAAACGACATCGCCCTCTTTTTTTTATTTAAAATTTTAAATTAATTTTTCTTTGGTAAAGTTTTCAAACCAATAAATCCGATATAGCCGAAAGATAAAACACCTACAATAATAAGAGCTATCGGAAGTGAAGTTAATTTATCTAAAAAACCGATTACAGGAGCTGTTACAGCACCACCAACAATTGTAGTACATAAAATACCAGCAACAGCACCCTCTTCTTTCTTATCGAATGAATTTACGCATAATGAAAAGATGCTTGGAAACATAATTGAGGCAAAAAAGCCAACCAAAATAAAACATCCTGCAGAAATCATTTTATCAGGAACAACTACTGCGAATGTTAATGAAATAAAAGCACCTATTGCATATAGTAAAAGAGCTTTTGATGTATGTAAGTAGTTTAAAAGAATACCACCAGCAAAACGGCCAACTGCCAAAAAGCCCCAATATAAACCAACCACCATGGCAGCTGAACTTTTTAACATATCAAATTTATCAACTAAGAATGTTGAAATCCATGTTGCAACACCAACTTCTATACCAACGTAAACAAAAATACCTAGTGCAAACATAATCATTAAAGGATTTTTTACAAGGTTAATATAATCATTTGTAGTAGGTTTTGAGTCATGCTTATCATGAGCTTCTGGAATATTTGTTAAGAAAACCCAAACCGCAACTATCATTGCCAAAATTGAGAATACATAATAAATTGATTGCCAATGGAATCCTAAATCCTTAATCAAAAATCCGATTAAGAAACCACCACCTAATCCACCTACGCCACAAAAGATTTGAGTTAATGTTAGGTTTCTAGAATATTTTGTTTCGTCTTCATCAATTTCTTTCACTAATAAGTTTGAAACCATTTGTAAGGCTGTAACACCAATACCTATAATAAATAAAGAAAACAAACCGACAACATATTCTGGAACAACAGCAAATAAGATTGAACCTAAAAATACTAAACCGATACCAAATAAAAACATCTTTTTATTGCCGAATTTATCAAGCAAAACTCCTTGCGGAAAGCTTGTTAAACCGTATGCCATAAAAAATACTGAACCTAAAAACGTCAAAACCATGCTACTTAGATGGAATGAGTCTTTCCAGTATGGTAATAAAACACCAGGAATGTTTGTAATTAAGGAATAAGTAAAATAGTTTAAACATAACAATGCTAAAAGTTGCATGTTTGTTTTTCTTTTTGTTTCTTGCATTTGGGTATCTCTTTTCTTTTTGAATGTATAATCTATTTTATAATTTTAACAGAAAAATAAAGTTTAAAATTATAAAAAAAAATTAAGTAAAGAATTGTAATATTTCATGCTTAAAGCTAGCAAATTTCTACATTTTGGTATTTTAATATATGTAGGTAGTGTTTATAAAATTTTAGTGTGGGGTTCAGGTAATTGAAAATTTCGCCAATTAGCAACTTTCGAAATCCAAAGAATAATGTGTCTTTTGGTGAAGCTAGAGTTAATATTCTAGCAATGGGTGATTCGCATGGTCAAATCGAATCATTACCAGCAGCTTTTGATGCAATCGAAAGCAAAAAAGCTGAAATATTTGATGCTCCAAAAGAAAAAACAGCTGACAAACCTCAAATGCCTAAAAACTACCTAAACTTATTCACACATGCCGGTGATTATTTCATTAACCCAGCAAAAAAAGGTTTTATTGGTGATCCAAACGCAACAGCAGCAAGCAATCAAGTTAAACTTTTAAATTCTTTTTTAACAGAGCTTAAAAAAGATGCTCCTGATTTAGAAGGTTATTATACATTAGGAAACCATTGTTTAGACGATGGTGACGAACTAGCAGTTAAAGAATTATCAAAAGCAGATGTTACAACTCTTTTAACTAACGTAAATTTAAAAAATTCTAAATCAATAACAGATTTATCAGAAAAAGATCAAGAAAAATTCAAAGAACAAGCTATTCTTGAAATTCCAGACGACAAAAATCCAAACTTAAAACACAAAGTTTTAATGTTAGGTATGACAACACCAAGCGTTGATTTCTATGTACCAAATCAAGTTAAAGGTCTTGATATTATTGATAGAAACGCTAAAAAAGATGTTCAATTAACAGAAAAAGATTTTTCTAAAACTTATGAAAAATTAAACAAAACTATTGGTGAATTCAAAAAAGCTAACCCAAAAGGTGCAGTTGTATTATTAAGTCACAACGGTAATGCAGTTGCTGATATGATTGTTAAAAATGTTTCTGGTATCGACGTAATTGTTAATGGTCACGACCACAAAAAAGAAAATCATATTGCAACAAATCCTGAAACAGGTCATCAAACATTAGTTGCATCAATGTACCAAAACAACAAAAAATTCAGCTCTATCAAATTACATTTTGATGATGACGGAAATTTAGATACAATTAAAAATAAAGATTTTTATACAGAAGATGTAGAAAAAGAAAAGAAAGCTAAATTAGCATCAAATCCTATTGAAGCAGGTAAAAAAGAAGTTAACCCTATTCAAGAAAAATTGAATGCATTATTAGGTGAAGACTTTAAACCAAGCGTATTTGTATCTGGTCCTACAAACATTGAATCATTAAGCACAGATGGTATCAGAAATTCATCAAACTTATTAGCTAACTTCACATCAGATGTTGTAAGAGAACAATACAACAAACACGGTGGAGATGCTGACATCGTTGGCTTACAAACAGCAAGTATCCGTCAAACATTACCAGTTAACGGATGGACTAGCAATATCAAATTATTAAACTTATTCTGCGGTAGAACAGTTGCTTTAGGTGCTTTACAAAAAGGTGAATTAAAAGGTGCAGAAATCACAAAATTCGTTATTGAAAACTACGGCGACAACATGAAAAACAGAAGCCGTAACCCATTAGTTCAATACTCAGGTATGAGAGTTAACAAGGGTCAATTCGATAACTTATTAATGTCAGGCAACGCAACTATGAAAGATTACGCAGACTGCTTAGAAGTTAAAGATAAAGAAGGTAACTATCAAAAACTTGATATGGAAAAAACTTACAAAGTTGCTCTTCCTGAAGAGTTATTTGTAGTTCCAAACGTTAAAACTTTAATGAATATGAAAGACAAATTCCAACCAACAGGCTACAACGCTGACGACTTATTTATGGAATACATTAAAGATAACGATTACAAAATTTCAATGGATAAATCAGCAGACGTAAGAGTAGTTGAATAATTAATAACACTAACATTTATACAAACCATAAATCACACACAAAACACATACCTATAATTAATTACTCAAAACTACACGTCAGCTGAAAGACTCCGGCGATAGATTGTTTTATTAAAATAACCTTTTAAAAGTTTCTCTTTAAATTTTTACACTTTAAAAATTTAATTTGTGTTGAAGAATAAATAATCACTTTCAAACTTTATGCTAAAATAAAAGCATGATTACACGAGAAGTTAACGACTGGTTAAAGAAACTAGAAACAACAAATTACCCAATGGAAGAAGCCATGAAAGATTTGGCTGAATTTTCAAGATACCTTTCTAGAGAAGATTTAATTTTTATCAAGCGTAAATTAAAAAATATCTTCCACTTATAAATTATGTTCCATAGTATTCAATAGCATCTAAATCGTCTTTCCAATTCATTGCATCATGGATTTTTGCAATTGTTTCTGGAAAATGTTGTTGCAAATATTGAGCACGAACGCCTAAAGAAATCTTTCCATCAGAAACAGAGTTTGTAATAGCATTTGTTTCTGCAACTACCTCTGATAAGCCACCCCATTCACCGCCGTAGTGACCTTTTACTTGTGTAAAATATGAAACATGGTTACGTTCTTCGTCAGAGTGGTATTTATTAAAAGTTTCACGTTCTTTTAAATATGTTTTTTGAATATCTTTATTATCTGTAAACATTTTGTTTTCGCCAAGCAATTTTTCTCTATATGTTTTTTGATTTTGAGCATCCTTTGCATGACCCAATTCATGCAAGAATACGAACAAATCATCCATTATAGAAACTTCTTTTGATACAGGCGAAAATCCAGCTTGATATACACTATCTGTGCTTTCCATTTTGCTGATATTTTCAACAGCTTCAAACAATTCATTACCTGATACTTTTTTCATCAAATTAATTAAGCTTTTTTTGTCACCAGTAAATTTGTTTTCAAACTCTATTGAAGCTTCTTTATTATGATGCAAATCTTTTACGGTAATTTTTTTATCATCCGTTTTAATATCGTATTTATAACCATTATTTGAAGATATAAAATGATTATCGTCAACTACTTCAAAAGTTTGAGAAATCCCCATCAAAATTTTGCCGTCTTTATTTGTAATTTTATAATCCATTATACGATTACCTTGTGGGTCATCCTCGTACAAGAATTGAGTTCTTGTACCATTATCAGATTTTATATCACGTTTAATCGTTTTAATACCTGTTTTTTTATCTAAAGTTGCCTTTGCAACTTGTTTTGTTTTTCCATTTGCATAAGTATAACTAATATCATATAAACCATTAACTTCTGATGGAGTCATAACTTCTTTTCTTAGCATATTACCGTTTTTATCATTTTTTACAACAGTTTGCTCAAGTATATTGTACTTCATTTTTTCGTAATCATAACGTTTTTTTGTTGTTGTAACAGTATTATTTCTAAAGTCGGTTTCTTTCTTTATATCATCCTTTACGCTAGTTAAATCATGCTCCGTTTTAGCTATCATTTCAACATTTTTAGCATCAAATTTAAATTTGCCTTTATAACCACAGTTTAGCGAAAATTCTTTTTTAGGTTCATATTCGTTTTGTTCAAATTCGTCTGGTTTTAGACCACTTGGCAATTTGTTTATAGCCTTTAAGACTTTTTCATTAAATTTATCATCTTTTAATTCTTTAGCCATACGATACACAGCTTTCATATTTCTCATATTAAAGCTTGTATTGTCCTTAAAAGTATTTACAGTTTCAAAATCTAAAACTTTTGTAGCACAAGAAATTTTAAAATCATTAACTTCTTCTTGAGAAAAACGAGGTTTCCCATCAGCGTTTTTCATTCCAGCAACAATATTTTCAGCTTCTTTCTCGTTCGGATTAGTAACAACTTTTTTAGAAGACACAAAAACATCTTGAATAGGTTCATTCAAGTTTGCTAATGGTTTGTTTTTATTTTCTTTTAAGGGTCTTATCTTTGGAAACCCTATGGTAATATTACCTATATTCACAATTCTTCCTTATATACACTACCCCATGATAAAAACCTCTGAAGAAAATTAATTGCCTAAAATAATACAAATATAAGGATTTTTTACATTTTTATTAAAAATTTTTAACATTTAGCCCATGTTACTATTGACAGTAACAAATTTTTAGTTTATTTTGTTACTATGAACAGTAACATTAAAGAAATTTCAAATATTTTGCAGAAACTAAATTCCTCTGAAGAAGTTATGGCTTTTTTGAACGAATTACTTTCTGACTCTGAAATAACAACTTTGTCTAAACGATGGCGAATTTTGACTATGTTAGCAGAGGGTAGAACTCAACGTGACATCGTAAAGGAGCTTAACGTAAGCCTTTGTAAGGTTACTAGAGGATCTAAAATCCTAAAAACACCAAATTCGATTATAGCAAAGTATTTTATAGGAGATTCAAAAAATGGAAACAAAAACAATTAATAATAATGTATTACCAACACAAGACGGCTTTTTCGGAAACTATGGCGGACAATTCTTGCCAGAGGGTTTAAAGGCTGAATTTGAAAAAATTACAGAATGTTTTAATAAATTAAAAAATGATGTTTTATTCAACAAAGAATTAAACGACTTACTTCAATATTATGTAGGTCGTCCAAGCCCAGTATATTTTGCAAAAAACCTATCTGAAAAATATGGTGCAGAAATATATTTAAAAAGAGAAGATTTAAACCATACTGGAGCTCACAAAATTAACCATTGCTTGGGCGAAGCTTTACTTGCAAAGAAAATGGGTAAGAAGAAAATTATTGCAGAAACAGGTGCAGGACAACACGGTGTTGCAACAGCAACTGCAGCAGCACTTTTGGGTCTTGAATGTGATATTTATATGGGCGAAGTTGATATTCAAAAAGCTAAACCAAACGTAGAAAGAATGAAAATTTTAGGTGCAAATGTTGTTTCTGTAAAAAGTGGAACAATGACTTTGAAAGAAGCTGTGGACGAAGCTTTTATTGCTTACGCAAAAGAATATGAAACAGCTTTGTACGCAATAGGTTCAGTTGTAGGACCTCACCCATTCCCAATGATTGTAGAACACTTTCAAACAGTAGTTGGTAAAGAAGCAAATAGACAAATCCTTGAAATGACTGGTGAATTGCCAAATCACGTTGTCGCATGTGTTGGCGGTGGCTCAAATGCTATTGGTATTTTCAATGGATTTTTAAACGAAGAAAACGTAAATATTTATGGCGTTGAACCAATGGGTAAAGGCGAAAAACTTGGAGAAAATGCAGCAAGTATCACTTATGGTAAAGAGGGTATTTTGCACGGTTTCAAATGCTTATTGTTACAAGACGAAGAGGGCAACCCAGCAAACGCTTATTCTGTAGCAAGCGGATTGGATTATCCAGGAGTTGGACCAAAACATTGTTATTTACACGACACAGGACGAGTTAATTACGTAACAGTAAATGATAAAGAAGCAGTTTCCGCATTCTATGAACTTTCAAGATTAGAGGGAATTATTCCAGCCTTGGAAAGCTCACACGCTGTAGCTTATGCTCTTAAACTTGCACAAATGCATCCAAACGAAAAAATCCTTGTAAACCTTTCAGGCAGAGGGGATAAAGATATTGCATTTGTATTAGAAAATTATCCTTTGTAAAAAATAAAACAGTAAACAAAAAAGAGAGGAAATGTTTTTCCTCTCTTTTTTGATAGAAATTATTTGAAATTAAAACTTTTTATTCCTACTACAAAAATATTGTTTCAATGATTTTTTCATCGGTGTTAGTAAAAAAGTAAATCCTAAAATTGTAATACATTTAATCTTTTCTCCACCTATATATCGATTTTTTGTTGAAAAAATCTCTTCCCAAATAGAAAAAGAAAAATCACCTTTTATTTTTTTAGAGAACAATTCATAATTTTCTGGACTTAGAATGTCTTTACATTTATCTAGATATTTTTCAACACTTTCTGTAGGAATCTTAAAGAAATGGCAATCTAAAACATCTAAAGCATATTCTTCAAAACCTTCCTTATATTCATTAAATAGATTATTAGTTATCAGGAAGTTTTTCAAAAGTGCAATATTATCAAATACGCAAAAATTATCATTTGAAACCTTTTGGGTAGCAGAAGCTAATCTTATTCTGTAGTGATAGAAAGTTTTACTAACATATAAAATTTTATCTGCTAATAAATTGGCACTATATGAAAAAATATTGTCTTCACCACGTTTACTTGGTGCACACTTTATATTGTGTTGCTTTATAAAATCCGTTTTATAAGCCTTATCCCAAACATAAAAAGACATTCCGAGTAATTTTTTATTTTTAATCTCATTCCAATTAAAAATCTGATTATCTTTTAATGAAAAGCCAGTATTTTTTTCAAGTAGTTCTTTGTAACTTACAAATCCTCTATGTTCGCCATTTTCTTCACACGTTTCAAAGTCAAATTGAACAATTTCAGCATCAGTTTGACAAAATTTATCATAGATAGTAGCTAGAGTTTCAGATTCTATAAAATCATCTGGGTCTATGAAAAATAAATACTCTCCTTGTGCCATATCAATTGCACGATTTCTTACTATTCCTTGACCTTGATTTTCTTGAGATATAACTTTAAAACGAGAGTCTTTATTTGCATATTCTTGCAAAATTTCCAAAGAATTGTCTGTAGAACCATCATCTATACAGATAACTTCAAAGTTTTTCAATGTCTGAGAGGTAATACTGTCTAAGCATTCTCGTAAGAACTTTTCCACGTTATATACAGGTACGATAACAGAAAATTTTACATCGCTCATTATAAACAAAACTCCTTATTCAAGTTGCTATCCTCTTTTACACCGATAAATATATATTTGACTATTCAGCACTTTCGCTCTTAACCATATACCAATTTTGTGAATATGTTATTTCCAATCTGCTTAATTCAATGCTATCAGAAACAAATTTATTTTCAAATTGTAAAATATAACGTGAAATTACCATAAAAAATAAAACAGATAATAAAAAAGGTTCTGTTTCTACAGAACCTTTTTTAAAATACGCCTGCCGCGATTCGAACGCGGGACCCTCTGCTTAGAAGGCAGATGCTCTATCCAGCTGAGCTACAGACGCATAACTTTCGTTTCTTCATCCATCTGTAAATTAATTCTATCACACAAAATTTTTCTATGCAACCTTAAAATTTTTAAGGTATAATTTTTTTATAAAAAAGAGAGGAAAATTTTATGCTTAAAGGTAACGAAATTAGACAATTATATTTAGATTTTTTCAAAAACAAACATCAGCATACAGTTGTTGAAAGTTCATCGCTTGTTCCTGACAATCCGACTGTTCTTCTTACAACTGCTGGTATGTTACAATTTTTACCTATATTTTTAGGTATTGTTAAATCACCTTACGACCCTGCTCGTGCAACTTCTTGCCAAAAATGTGCTCGTGCTGGCGGTAAAGATTCTGATATCGAAAATGTTGGTCGTACTCCACGCCACCATACATTCTTTGAAATGTTAGGTAACTTTTCTTTTGGTGATTATTACAAAAAAGAAATTATTCCTTGGGCATGGGATTTTGTTACAAATGTTTTAAAATTAGATAAAGACAGACTTTGGATAACAATTTTTGAAACAGACGACGAAGCTTACGATATTTGGCGTAGCGTTGGTGTTCCTGATGAACGTATCAAACGCAAAGGCAAAAAAGACAACTTCTGGGGTCCTCCAGGGGCATCAGGTTCTTGCGGTCCATGTTCAGAAATCCATTATGATTTAGGCGAACAATTCAAATGTTCTGATGATTGCGGTATCGACACTTGTGAATGCGACCGCTGGGTTGAAATTTGGAACTTAGTATTCACAGAACTTTACCAAGACGAAGATGGTAACCAATCACCTCTTGAATCAAAGAACGTTGATACAGGTATGGGTCTTGAACGTATTGCCATGGTTTGCCAAGGCGTAACTTCAACATTCGAAACTGACCTACTTCGTCCAATTCTTGATGAAGTCGTTAAAATGAGCGGTGTTGAATACAAAAAATCTGAAAAAACAGACGTATCACTTAGAATTATCACAGACCACGCTCGTTGTGTAACTTTCTTAATCAACGATGGTGTTATCCCTGGTAACGAGGGTAGAAGTTATGTACTACGTATGATTTTACGTCGTGCTTTACGTCACGGTAAAATTTTAGGTATGGAATTACCATTCTTATACAAATTAGTTGATGTAGTTGTTGATAATTATGGTGATGCTTATCCTGATTTAAGAAAGAATAAACAAAAAATTATCGATACAATTCTAAAAGAAGAAGAACGTTTCAACAAAACTCTTGATAGAGGTTACAAATTATTAAACGAATTTATCGACAACAAAAAAGACATTGATGGTGAAAACGCATTCAAACTTTATGATACATACGGATTTCCATTTGAACTAACAAAAGAAATCGCAGAAGAAAACGGCTTGAAAGCTGATGAAGAGGGCTTTAAAGTTGCCATGAAAGAACAAAAAGACCGTGCTAAAGCTGCAACACAAAAGATTTCTGTAACTGGTGACATCAAATATGCAAAAGTTGAAGAAAAAGTAGGTGCAACAGAATTTGTTGGATATACAGATTTAGAATGCGACGCTAAAATTCTTGAAACACTTGATGGAGATGGCTACATTGACGTAGTTCTTGACAAAACTCCATTCTACGCAGAATGTGGTGGTCAAGTTGGAGATTCAGGTGTAATTGAAAGCGATAGCGTAAAACTTAATGTACTAACAACCTTTAAAGTAAACAAATTATTCGTTCATCGTTGCGAACTTGTAAACGGCGAAATCGAAATCGGTTCAACTGTTCACGCTTGCATTGATAAAGAACGCAGAGGTCAAATCAAAGTTCACCACACATCAGCTCACTTATTGCAATCAGCTTTACAACACGTATTATCAGGTGATGTTCACCAAGCTGGTTCACAAGTTGAAGAAGACAGAATGAGATTTGACTTTACATTTGATAGAGCAATGACAGAAAAAGAAATTCAAAAAACTGAAGACTTGATAAATGAATGGATTTCTGAAGATATAGACGTAACAACAAAAGTTATGAATATTGACGAAGCTCGTCAAACAGGTGCAATGGCCCTATTTGGCGAAAAATACGAGGACGAAGTAAGAGTTGTATCTATCGGTGATATTTCGAAAGAATTTTGTGCTGGATGTCACGCATCACATACTGGACAACTAAGACTTGCAAAAATTGTTTCTGAATCAGCAATCGCAGCCGGCACAAGACGTATTGAAGTAGTTGTTGCTAAATCTGCTTTAAAATACTTATCAGATAAAGCAAACGCTATGGATAAATTAGCATCTAAATTCAAAGCTCACTATGACGAGGTTGAAGCTCGTATTGATAAAATCCAAGAAGAAAATAAAGAACTTCAAAAAGAATTAACAACTTTGAAATCAGCTCAAGCAAAAGACAAATTCAAAGAATTTGCATCAAAAGCTATTGATATAGCTGACGGTAAATTGTTTGTACAAAAAATGGATCAACTTGATGCGAATGCTCTAAAAGAGGGCGTTGAAATGCTTGCAAACAAACTTGGTAATTCAATTATTGCAGTTGTTGCAGGTACATCAATCTTTGTTAAAGTTTCTGATAACTTTGTAGCAAAAGGTGTTAACGCTGGAAACATAGTTAAAGAAATTGCAACAGCAACAGAGGGTAAAGGTGGCGGACGTCCACAATTTGCTCAAGGTGCTGTAAAAGACTTGTCTAAAGTTGATGCAGTTTTAACAAAAATCGAAAACGATTTAAAATAACACTTCAATTTGTCGGCTTGGTAAAGCCGACAAAACAAGAAAAGAAAGAGGGCGAAGCCTACGGCTTCGCCCTCTTTCTTTTCTTAAAATATTCTTACATATTCTTTCTTAATTTCGTCTTGAAAAGATTTTGGTAATTTTTCAAAATCCTGAATATCTATTAGAAAAGGAATATCACTATCATTCAATAAATCTTTTAATTCGTATACAAATTTATTGTCATCATTAAAAGATTTAACAACCATATCTAAATCACTACCTGAATGGTAATCATTTTTTACTCTACTACCATAAGCCCAAATTTCAGCTTTTGGACAATATTTTGTAAAAATATCTTTTAATTCTTTTAGATATTCGTCTTTTACGTTAAGCATTATCAATAACTTTCTTCAAATTTTTAACATCCACTAAAAAATCTTTTACTAGAGATAATGTTTCTTCTGCAAAAGCTTGACCATAATCGTGAGCTGTACTATTTCTATTGTCTCTATATTTCATCCATCTTTTTGTTTCATCTTCAGAAATTAAAGAATGTTTATGAGCTTGTCTAAAAATATCCTTGAATGATAACATATCAACTGCTTTTTTAGATGCAAAGTAAGGATTTAGAGCTTTTTTTAATAATTTTCCGCTTTGCTCCAATGTCATTTCAAAACCTTTAACTAAAGAATTTCTATATAATTCATAATCAATAGAACCCTCTTCTGAGTTTAATAGCATTTCGTAAGATTTTTCAAGAGTTAACATACATTTTTCTAGGTATTCTGTATTGATTTCAGACATTTACAACTCCTATATGTTTTAATTTGAGTTTATTTTAACATAAATAATAAATCTTGTACGGATTTTAAATATTTTCTTGACAATATGTTAGCCGTGCCTTACAATAATTTGTGGTAAAAATCCAACAGGTTTTTGCCAAAGGAAGATTATAATGAACTTTACTGATAAAAAGATTACACTAGATAAATTACAAATAGGCAAGGATGCAACTATTACATCTGTTGATTGTGCAGATAAAGCTTTAAGACAACATATTCTTGATATGGGACTTATCCCTGGAGTTGAGGTTACTTTAGTTAAAACTGCTCCACTTGGTGACCCTCTTGAAATCCGCTTAAGAGGTTACGAATTAACCTTAAGAAAAAAAGATGCATCAAAAATTCAAATTAAAAACATTCACGAGGCTCACAACTCACCTCGTAAGAATTTAGCTTTCAAGGAAGTTGAACACTCTCAAAAGGGTGAAAGAGTAGTTTACACAACGAAAAAGAATAAAAACGTAAAACCAAAATCAAAACTAGTTTTTGCACTTGCTGGTAATCAAAATTGCGGTAAAACGACATTATTTAACAAACTTACTGGTTCAAATCAACACGTGGGAAACTTTCCAGGGGTTACTGTTGATAGAACTTATGGACATCTTGTAGGGTATAAGGACGTTACAATTACCGATTTACCAGGGATTTATTCATTATCACCATACAGTAGCGAAGAAATTGTAACACGTAATTTTATTCTTGATGAAAAACCTGATGGGATTATTAATATTGTTGATGCAACCAATATTGAAAGAAATTTACTTTTAACAATGCAATTAATTGAATTAAATGTTCCGATGGTAATTGCATTAAATATGATGGATGAAGTTTACAAAAATGGTGGAAGTATTGATGTAAACGGTATGGAAGCAATGCTTGGAGTACCTGTTATTCCTATTTCTGCCTCAAAAGGTGAGGGTATTGCAGAACTTGTAGAGCACGCAATAAATGTTGCAAAATACCAAGAATACCCAGGAAGAATTGACTTTTGCGAAGCTGAACCAGATGAAAAAGGTGCTGTACATAGATGTATTCACGCAATTAGCCATTTGATTGAAGATCACGTAAAGGAAGTTAATATTCCGCTTCGTTTTGCAGCGACAAAACTTGTTGAACGTGACCCACTTATTTTAAAAACTTTAGAATTACCTAAAAATGATGTAAAAGCCCTAAACGATTTAATTTCTCAAATGGAAAAGGAAAGAGGGCTTGATAACGCTGCAGCATTAGCTGATATGAGATTTTCATTTATCGAAAAACTTTCAGAAAATTTTGTACACAAACCAAGTGGCGAAACTATCGGCGATAAATTTTCAAGAAGATTAGACAAAGTTTTAACTGGTAAATATACTGCAATATTAGCCTTTTTTATGATAATGGCAGGAATTTTCTATCTAACCTTTGGACCTGTTGGAACATTTTTATCAGAAATAATGCAATTCTGCATAATGGAAGTAACTGATTTTACAGACAGTATGCTTACTTTATACGGCTTAAACCCAGTTGTACATTCATTAATCATTGATGGTATTTTTGCTGGTGTTGGAGCAGTATTGAGCTTTTTACCTGTAATCATAGTTCTATTCTTCTTCTTGTCAATTTTAGAAGATAGTGGTTATATGGCTCGTGTAGCCTTTGTAATGGATAAAGCATTAAGAAAAATTGGTCTATCAGGAAGAAGTTTTGTTCCTATGCTAATTGGTTTTGGATGCTCTGTTCCAGCCATTATGTCAACAAGAACTCTTCCATCTGAAAGAGATAGAAAAATGACAATTTTCTTAACTCCATTTATGAGTTGTTCAGCAAAATTACCTATTTATGTTTTATTTACAGCTGCATTTTTTGCAAAAAATCAAGTTCAAGTAATTTTGAGTTTATATTTTATAGGTATTATTGTTGGTATAATTTTTGCTTTTATAATGAAATATACATTCTTTAAAGGTGAACCTGTTCCATTTGTAATGGAATTACCAAATTACAGAATGCCTGATGCTTTAAATGTTTATAGATTAATATATTCTAAGGCTAAAGACTTTGTCACAAAAGCTTTTACAGTAATCTTTTATGCAACAATTATAATTTGGTTTTTACAAACCTTTGATGCAAAATTAAACCTTGTAACCGATTCAACACAAAGCTTACTAGCTATGTTAGGTAACTTTGTAACACCAGTTTTCCAACCTTTAGGTATTGACGATTGGAGAATTTCAACAGCCTTCTTAACAGGATTTATGGCAAAAGAAAGCGTAGTAAGTACATTGACAGTATTATTGAATGGGGATTTAGACAAATTACCAATGTTGTTTACTCCTCTAACGGCTTTTGTTTTCCTAGTATTTTCACTACTTTATACACCTTGTGTTGCAGCAATCGCAACTGTAAAAAGAGAATTAGGTAACTGGTATGCAGTTTTAGTTGTAGCTGTTCAATGTGCTATAGCTTGGTTTGTTGCCTATATTGTTTATTTGATAGGAAGTTTAATTTTAAAATAACTTGTTAACATATATACACATCTCTCAACAAACATGGCAATTTTACACAGACAAAACAGTTTATTTTAGTAGGTTGTGTCGTGTAAAGGAATATTGTGATTAATTTAGTAGGTTTTCAAAATATAAATAAACCAAATAATTTAACTCAAAACAATTCTGTGAAAGGCTTTAGATACGTAAAGTTAAGTCAAAAAGCAGATACTTTTGAACGCACAAATGCTACGACATGTCCTATTAACTTTACAGGCAAATCTAATAGACTTAAAGAGTATAAAAAAATCACAGAAAACTTAAACCAAACTGGCAACGACGCACAAACATCCTTAAACAAACAACTTGCAACAGAGGGTTGGTCAGGAAAAACTGCTGATGCTATTAGTATTATTTGGAATTCTAAAAATAGAGCAACACTTGTTCAAGCTGACATTGATAAGTACAAAAATCAAATTCAAGAACTCGATAGTTCTATAAAAGAGGATAAATTTGAAGATAAATTTAAAGAAATTTTTGACGTTGAATACAACCACTCAAATATTATTAGATATGGCAAAAAATCAAAACAACTCGAAACCGCTTTGATAACAGATTGTATCGCAAAATATACAGACGAAAAATTATCTAAAAATATAAAAATTTATAATAAAAATGCTGGAGAATTACAAGACTTAACTGAAGAAAGAATAAATCCATATGCTATAACTGGAGGAATTCCTTATTACAACCATACAACCCCTAAAGACAAAGTCTTTGAAAACATGGAAAATTCTTTAGTTGAAGTACTTGGTGATAAAAAAGTTTTGGATACGATTTTATCAGCAAACGGAATGAATAGCGAAAAAGCAAGCAAGGAAGAAAAATACAAGGTTTACGGATACCTATCTAGCTTTATCGTAGAATCCTCTAAAGCAACTGCTCAAAAGAATTTAAAAGGCGAAAGCTTATCACAAATTCAAAAAGAATGTGACAAAAATTATGAAAAAGCTTTTGGAACAAAAAACGACATAGTCAAAAGAGTTGATAAGTATAATTCATCACAAAAAATTGGTTCAGCGTGCGTTAAATTTGTGACAAACGTAGTTCTAAATACTCTTGGACCAGGTTCTGTTCTTGCAAGTTGCATTTATAGTGCTGGAAAATCTGTTGCTATGGATGTTGCAGATGCAAAAACTAAAGACGTAGATAGAGAATTAGAC
The DNA here is from genome assembly GCA_002297005.1 of Cyanobacteria bacterium UBA791. Taxonomy (GTDB): domain Bacteria; phylum Cyanobacteriota; class Vampirovibrionia; order Gastranaerophilales; family Gastranaerophilaceae; genus UBA791. Next base: position 72,758 of record DBIX01000033.1, read on the forward strand.
TTAAAATCAGTAGCTCTTAATGCTGGATTAAACGGTGCTGGCGGTATTGCAAACAGAATTATAGTAAACAAATACGCTGGCGGAGTAGCAGCTAAAATTTTAGCTGGAAAAACTGCTTCAGATAGCATAACTTCAATACTTACAGACTTTGTAGTAAAAGAAATTATAAGCAAAGAAGGTGTAAAACTTCCTGCTTATGCTATTGAAGAAATTGTATCTTCTGTCGCAAACAAAATGGCTGGAATTAAAACAGAAGATGGTAATTCTACGTTAACTCAAAACGGTTTAGTTGCATCTATGGGTCTTGTTTCAGAAGCTATGACAAGTCTAGCTGTCGCAAAAGAAGATAATAAATTAAAAAATCCATCTCAAAAAGAAATGTTGGTATTCTTAAATAAACATATTGAAAAATCAGCAGAAGACGATGAAGAAGTTAAAACTTGGCTGAATAAGAACAATAAAGCTTTTCAAAAAGTATTGAACCAATTAGTTGAAAACGAACTACCAAAACTAAAAGTCGAATTAAAAGTTAAAAAATAATCTATTTATTAAAAGATTTTATTGAGCTAAGACCACTTTCAGAAAGTTGTTTTAGGGTCATAAGATTATTCATAGAAGTATTGTCATTTTCAATCATCAAATCTAATAGGTCAATTAGTTGGCAGAAATACATCTCTACATCTGCTAAAACGTCTTCAACTTGGTTCATAATAAAATCCTTATATATTAAAATAGTTTACATCAGGCACAAAATAATATCCCTATGGTATAACTTTTTGCCTAATAAGTCAAATAATTAAAAAATTAATATAATAAACTCATGATTAGAGTTAATTTATACAAAATTGGATGGCGTGGAAAATTATTACAAAAAGATATAATTGCCGCTACTGGACTTGCAAAAGCTACTGTTAGCAAGTTGATGAGTGGGGAATATTACGATTTTAGACTTAGCACTCTCGATAAAATTTGCAAATTCTTTGACTGCAAAATTACCGACATCCTAGAACAAGACGATGATTAAAAACTTCAAATGCAAAGAAACACAAAAAAATATTTAATGGAAGTTTTTCTAAAAAACTTCCTCATGACATTCAAAAGATTGCACTTAGAAAATTAGTAATGCTAGATGCTTCCTTATGTTTGTCAGACTTAAAAATACCACCTAGCAACAAACTTGAAGCATTAACAAATGACAGAAAAGGTCAATACTCAATAAGAATAAATAATCAATTTAGAATATGCTTTTCTTGGATTAATGACAACGCAGAAAATGTAGAAATAGTTGATTATCATTAGATAATTCTTTTGGGTAGTTGACATTACGCATTACGTAATACATAATATTAGTATATTGAAAGTGAGTTCTATGAAAAAATATATTGAATTACCAACAGTCGGCGAAATATTAAAAGAAGAATTTATTGAGCCTTTAGGAATAAATCAAAATATTCTTGCAAAAAAAATAAATGTACCAGCAGGAAGAATTAGCGAAATTATAAATGGTAAAAGAATCATCACAGCCGATACAGATTTAAGATTATCAAAATATTTTGGACTTACTGAGGGCTATTTTTTGCGTATTCAAAATAACCTTGAACTTATAAAAACAAAACGAGAAAAAGAACAAGAATTAGAAAAAATCATTCCATTTCAAAAGGATGATGTAAAAGTTGCATTATAATTAACTACGATTTTGGACTTGTAAGTTTTAGCAAGAATGCTAAAGGTATAACCATAAAGGTTACAAGTGCTGCAAATTGGAATATATCTGCAAAAGCACAAAGTTTAGCTTGTGCCAAAAGTTGTTTATAAAGTATTGCATTTGCTTGATGACTTGCTGTCACAAGTGCGTGGTTATGTGCAAAGAAGTGTTTTAAAACTGAAAAATGTTGCATAAATATTGGATTATAAACCGTCATATTTTTCAACAAATATGTTTGGTGAACTTGTGAAAGACTTATGGCAAAACTTGCAGCAAGAGATGTAAACATTGATCCTGTTACGCATTTTGTCAAACTATGTACACCTGCTGCATCTGCTATCTTATCTTTTGGCAAAGTTCCTAATGCAAGTGCTGAAATTGGAACTAAAGCACAAACTGAACCTACACCAAAGAAGAAGTTTGATAAAATAATTGTTGTAGGTGAAACCTGCATGTTCAAGCTTGTACACAACCAAATAGATGTACCTAATGATAAAAATCCAAAGGCAATAATTGCCCTTACATCGTACATTTGACAAAGTTTACCAATAAACAATAGCATTATGCAAGCTATAACCCTACTTGCCAAAGCCAAACCTGTTAAGGATGCTGTATACCCCATTAAGCCTTGATAAAATTGAGGTAAAAGGATTATTGTAACGCAAACCATGATATTTACGAGAACCCCAAGAATTGTACCAATAAAGAAGTTCAAATCCTTAAATACTCTTAAATTTACGATTGGCTCTTTAACCTCTAATTCCCAAATAATAAACATAAACATACAACCAAGAGAGAATGTACTTAACCAACAAATCCAAGTACAATCAAACCAGCCGTATTGTTGACCTTTATCAAGTACAACCTGCATTGAGAACAACCATAAAACCAAGAATAAAAAGCCCATAAAATCAACAGCTTCATTACTACGAGATTTTGCTGTATCGTTAACAGTCATAGGAATTAAAATCAAAGACAAAATACCTATTGGAATATTAATAATAAAAATCCATTGCCAAGAAAAATAGTCAACCAACATACCACCAACAGTAGGACCCATAATAGAAGAAACCATAATGGCAAAAATAAATACCGCCATCGCATCCCCTTTTCTATTTTTTGGATATTCTTGTAAAAGAATTGATTGAGATAAAGGCATAAGCACACCACCACCAATACCTTGAACAATTCTACCTAAAATAAGAATAACCAAGCTAGGTGCTAACGCACAAATTATTGAGCCAATGGTAAATAAAGTAATAAAGATTTTTAAAAAATCTAATCTGCCTAATTTTCTTTCTAACCAACCAGTAAGTGGTAAAAAAATGCCGTTAGCAATCATGTAACTTGTGACAACCCATTTTGCCTCATCATTTGTAGATCCAAACGAACCAGCAATATGAGGCAAAGCAACGTTTGTGGCACTCGTTGCCAAAAAAGCAAAGAATGTCGGCATTGTAACGATTAAAGACAGTAACCATAAAGGAGTCTTTTTTTCTTGTTGTTTTGTTGCTACAGCGTCCATTATTTGATTTTAACCTTTGGTACTACACTCATGCCTGGAGCGATATTGAATTTTGTAATATCGTCATCAAATGTGATTTTTACAGGAATTCTTTGTACTACCTTTACATAACTACCTACGGCATTTTCTGGAGGAAATAAACTTGCTTTTGCACCAGATGCTTTTTGAATACTGTCAACTTTTCCTTTGAATACTCTGTTTGGATAAGTATCAATTTTTATAGAAACTTCTTGACCTTTTTGCATATTAGTTAATTGAGTTTCTTTGAAGTTTGCAACAATCCAAATATTTGGAGAAACGATTGCAGTAAGTGCTTGACCTACTTGAACATAGTTGCCCATTTCAACACTTCTTGATGAAATGTTACCATCTTGTGGTGCATAAATTTTTGTATAAGATAAGTTTAATCTTGCTTGAGCTAATTGAGCTTCAAGTTTTTCAATATTTGCTTTTGAAATATCGTAATGAGTTTTTGCACTTTCGTATTCTTGTTTTGTACACAAACCATCTACGATAAGTTTTGAATATCTATCATAATCTTTTTGAGTAAATTCATGTTTTGCTTTTGCCTCTGCAACTGATGCTGATAATTCATCTACTTTATTTTGGTAATCTCTTGAATCAATTTCTAAAAGTAATTGTCCTTTTTTAACATAATCATTATCATTAAAATTTAATTTCACAACTTGTCCAGCAACTTTTGGAGCAACAGAAACTAAATTACCCTCAATAAAAGCATCATCCGTACTTTGATAGCTTAATGAATGTATGAAGGAAAATATTCCAAGTGCAACTAATGTAGTCATTATAATTGCTGGAATTATAATTCTTTTCTTAGTATATTTTTGAATAAATTTCTTTCTATGTCTTTTTTTTCTTGCCGCTAATCTTAATTTTGCTTCTTGTTCAAATATATCTTTTTCTTTTTTTGTTTTCTTTACCATACTTCCTAAGTCCTTATTTTTCTAAAATTTTAAGTTGTCACTAATTTTATTCAATACTTTTATGCAAGTATACATTTCATCTTGAGAAATTCCGTCCAAGTATTTTTCTCTTGAAGCTTGAATTGTAGGGGTAATTTTATCTCTGAGTTCTTTACCTTTTTTAGTTATTTTAATTTGATTAACTTGTTTTTTATTTTCAGTTGCCTGAATTTTTTCTATCAAACCTTTTTCTTCCAATACAGACAAAATACGTGTCATATTTGATTTATCCTTATGCAACTCTTCACAAAGTTTATTTTGATATAACAAAGTATCTTCTGTAAGCATACTTAGAACAATATATTGTTCTGGAGTTATTTCGTAATTCTCCTTAGCAAAAACATCTAGAATATATACTTTTACAGCACGTCCTGCTTGAACGATTGAATCACCTAAAACTCTTGTAAAAACTTCTTTTAACAATTTCACATTCCCTTTGCCTTTAATTTGTTATTATAATAACTCAATAAAAATTATTTTACAATAGGTTAAAAAATATTTCTAATATATTAAGCTTTTCTGGTGGTTGCATTTATAATTTTTGTGTTATTATGATAACATATAGGAGAAGGTATGAAAAAATTAATATATTTATTAGTAGTATTTCTAAGTGTTGGCTTTTTCAATATTGCATCAGCAAAAATTGATTCAACTAATTATAGATATGGTTATGTAAATATTCCATTTTGGAGAAATTTTAATGACTATACATTACTTGCAGGTATAAATGCAGTTTATAAAAATAACAACGATTTAAAAGCAACAACCTTAAAAGTTAGCGAGTCACAAAAACTTGTTAAAATGTCACTTGCAAACGAATTACCACACATTGGTTTTAACGGATACATTAACCAAATTTTCAAATCTTCTGATGAAGTTTTTGGTGATATCACAATCCCTGATTACACAGAAACAAGATTTCTATTACCTTTAACGATGAATTATGAAATCGATATTTGGGGTAAAAATCATTTAAAAACAAAATCTCAAAAGAAAAGATTAGAGATGATGAAACAGGATGAAAAATCTGTTTATATCGGTTTAACTTCAGCTTATGCAACTGATTATTACAACCTTATAAAAATTGATGAACTAATAAGATTACAAAAAGAATTAATCGAAACTCAAAAACAAGTTGTAACATCAATGGAAAAGAAATTTGATGCAGGTACTGTTACAATTCATCAAGTTATAGCAGAAAGAAAAGCTCTAACATATTTGATAGAAGAATTACACAATTTACAAGAAAAACAAGATGTGGTTCAAAATCAAATGAGCGTTCTTATTGCAGACAAATCTTTTGATAAAATCGAAAGAACAAATTTTAAAGATATAAATACAAAAATCATCATTCCTGAAAAAGTAAACACAGAAACTCTAATGACAAGACCTGACTGTGTTAAGTCAGAAATGAATCTTGAAAGAGTTGGACTTGATGTAAGAGTTGCAAAAAGAGAACTTTTACCAAGATTTGATATTGTAGGAAACATTGGTTTCAACGCTTATAGTTTATCTAGTGCACATACATTTTTAGCAAATCTTGCAGTTGCACCAACTTGGGATTTGTTTATGGGTGGACAAAAAATTCAACTTTTAAAATACCAAAAAGACGAATACAAAATTGCAATAGAACACTATGACAAGACAATTTTAAAATCCATCCAAGAGGCTAACGACACAATTTATACTCTAAAATCAATGAACAAAAAATATTCTATTGCTCAAGAAAGAAGTAAATTGAGTGATAAGGAATACAGATTAATGCAAAAGAAAGCAGAACTTGGAACAGCTGATAAATTAAGAGTTTTACTTCAAAAAGAAGCTGACATTCTAGCTAAAAAACAAGAAGTTTCATTAAAAATAAATGAAATTTTAGCTATGATTAATTTATATCAAGCTCTAGGGGGCATAAACATTTTCACAGAAAATCTATAATCTTGTTGATTTGATTTTGTTTGTTTTATATAATAACTTTATCAAAAAGTAAGGAAAACAAATGCCAAAAATCTCTGTATTAATGCCGTTATACAATCCTGAAGAGGAACATTTAAGAGAGGCTATTGCGTCTATTCTTAATCAAACTTTTACGGATTTTGAATTATTAATCCTTAACGACGGCTCAAAAAATAATGCAGAAGAGGTTGTACTTTCATTTTCAGATGAAAGAATCAGATATATAAAACAAAATAATATGGGACTTGCCTCAACTCTTAACAAGGGTGTAGATTTAGCTTTATCTGATATAGTAGCAAGAATGGATCAGGATGATATTGCACATTCTGATAGACTTGAAAAGCAATTTAGATTTTTAGAAGAAAATCGAAATATTTCTATTGTTGGAAGTTGGATAAAACATTTTCCAAAAACCAAAATCGTAAAAGTTCCAGAATTTCCTGATTTAACAGACTTTTTAAATTCTTGCGTAATGAATCATCCAACAGTTATGTTTAGAAAATCAGATTTTCTAAAATATGATTTGAGATATAATCCTGAACTAAAAACTTCAGAGGATTACGACCTTTGGACAAGAGCCGTAAGAGTTCTAAACTTTGCAAACTTGCAGGAAGTATTGCTAGATTATAGAATACATGGCGGAAATATGACTGTCACTAGAATAAATCTTCAACACCAAATTGAATGTGAAATAAAAAAATTACTTTTAAATCACATAACAAAAAATAAAAATATGCAAAAAGATATTATAAAAGCATTAAATAAAAATTATCCTATTGAAAAAACTTTTAGCGAAAAAATATTTTCTATAAAAAATAAATATTCTTTCACGAAAAAATACAAAATATTATCAATTTTAGGAATTTCTTTTCCTATTTCAGAAAAGGAATTGGTGAAATAATATGACAAAAAATATTTTATTAACAGGTGCAGGTGGTGCAATCGGTCAGCATTTAGCAGAATTTTTAATTGATAATACAGAATACAATTTAACTTTTAGTTATTTCACAGAAAATGAAATACCTAAAGACTTGAAAGAAAATGATAGACTAAAATTTGTAGTTGGTGATATTTCTAAAAAAGAAACTTTAGAAAAAGCCTTTGACGGTGTTGACTACTTAATCCATTTGGCATCAAGCGTTAACCCTGAAAAGTTTAGTGGAGAATGGAAAGACGCCTACAATTTTGGTGCAAACTCAACTTTTGCAATAATGGATTATTTAAAAACTTTTAAAAAGCCTTTGCACATTCTATTCCCATCTAGTGGCGGAACTGTTTATAACGATTCAGATAAACCACATACTGAAGATGAATTAGTTTATGGCGAATCACCTTACGGCATTCAAAAGATTATGTTTGAAAACTATTTTAGACTTCTAACAAAGATAAATAAAAATATTTCTTGTAATGTTTTGAGAATATCAAATGTTTATGGATTACATTTGAACAAAAACCGTAAACAAGGATTTATCGATATTTCGCTGGAAAAAATTAAAAATAATGAACCTTTAGAAATTTGGGTACCTTTAGATACAGCTAGAGATTATATCCATATTGACGAGGTTTGCAAATATTTTGTAAAAATGCTAAACCATAAAAATAAATTTGAAATCTTTAATGTTGGTAGCGGAAAACCTACAACAATAAAGGATTTGTTAGACAAATGGGAAAAAGATTTTGGAAAGAAAATTGATTACGTTGTAAAAAATGTAGAATTTTCAGAATATTTTCCAAAAACAAATGTACTAGATATAAATAAAATTGAAAATTTGGATTAGAAATAATGAAAATAAAATTTATACAAAAACTTATTGATAAAATAAGAGGAAAGAAAAAACAAACCTATAAAGTAGGTATATCAACTACTATTCTTGAACCATCATACATAAATGATGATTGCGAAATAGGTAATTACACTTTTATCGGTCACAATGCAAACATCGTCCGTGCAAAAGTTGGTAACTATTGTTCTATCGGTAATTATGTTTCTATTGGACCAAACGAACACGATATGACAACCATTTCTACAAGTGATGCTTTTGTTGAAGACAAAAAAGAATGGTATAAAGAAATTTCAAAACTTGACTGCGAAATTGGTAACGATGTATGGATTGGCGTAAATGCAGTAATCAAAAGAGGCATAAAAGTAGGGAATGGTGCAGTCATTGGTGCAAACTCATTTGTTAATAAAGATGTTCCAGATTTTGCAATAGTTGCTGGCACTCCTGCAAGAATTATCAAATACCGATTTGATGAAGAGAAAAGAAACAGAATTTCGGCAACAAACTGGTGGAATAAGGATTTGGACGAAGCGAAAGAAATTATTAAAGATTTATAAAAAAAGGCGAGCTGAGATTTTATCTCAGCTCGCCTTTAAAAAAATATTTTTAACCAAATTATGAATGATTCCAAATATATCTTCTTAATCTTTGCATAATTGAAAAATCTTTTGGTTTTGGTTTAACAGATACGATATTAACCTCATCCGGCTGAACAGTACGAGTATAATCAATATCACGAGGACCAAACAACATTACATAACCTAATTTATAATTTTCAGGAATTTCTAAAAGTTCGCACATTTCTGGGAACATATCAAAACAAGTTGTAGCTAAACCGCACCAAAGAGTTGCAACACCCAAACTTTGAGCATATAGTTCAAAATAACTCAAGGCAATAATTGGATCTACATCTTTACAAGGAGCATCCAATGGAGTTGAAACAACGACCATGTGCGGTGCATTTCTAAATAATACATCTTCACCTCTTTGAATAGCTTTTGTATATCTTGAAAATTTCTTCTTTGCATTATCAAAAATCTTTGGAGCTTTATTAATGAAATTAAGTAGTTTGTTATTTACATAATCTCTGTAATCATACATAACTCTTGCATCATCAATGAATGAAAAATGTAATCTATGGTTGTTTACACCAGTTGGAACATATTTCAACATATCTTTTAATTTGTTTAAAGTTTCTTTATCAAGATTTTCTGCTTTGAATTTTCTATAACTTCTTCTTGATTTAATAAGACGTAAAATTTCATCTGAATTATAATTATAATTTACCATTTCAGAATTTTCTGCAAGTTTGTTGTGGATTGACAAAGCACCAGTTGGACAAACCGCAAAACAATGTTGACATTTTATACAACGACTTTCACCGTGTTCTGTCCAGCAAGGAATATTTTCATCCTCGCTCATTTTAAGACATTTTGCAATACAATCACTTGTACATTTTCCACAATGAATACATTTTTCTTTATCTATTTTCAAATTCTTTGACATAATTTCTCCTTTTTCTTTATCATGGAACGAAACAAAATTATTTACAAGTTTTTTTAAAGTTTTTATGATAAAATCTTTTTATTATGATTACAACAGAAAATTTAACAGTACGATTTGGTACAGAAGCATTATTTGAAAACGTTAATATAAAATTTGCAGAAGGAAATTGTTATGGACTTATCGGTGCAAACGGTGCTGGTAAATCAACATTTTTAAAAGTTCTTTCAGGTGAACTTGAACCAACAAGTGGCGAAGTTCATATCAAAAAAGGTCAACGTATTGCAGTATTAAAACAAAACCACTTTGAATTTGATGAATTTACTGCAATAGATACAGTTATTATGGGACATAAACATCTTTACGATGTTATGAAAGAAAAAGATGCTTTATATGCAAAACCTGATTTCAACGATGAAGACGGCTTGAGAGTTGCAGAACTTGAAACAGAATTTGCAGAAATGGATGGCTGGCAAGCTGAATCAGATGCATCTTCTCTATTGAATGATTTAGGTATCCCTCAAGAATTACATTATTCTTTGATGAAAGACTTATCAGGTAGTGAAAAAGTTCGTGTATTACTTGCACAAGCCTTATTTGGAACACCTGACATATTACTTTTAGACGAACCTACTAACCACTTGGATTTAGCTACAATTACTTGGTTAGAAGATTTTCTAATCGATTTTCCAAATACTGTTATCGTGGTATCGCACGACAGAAAATTCTTAGATAGAATTTGCACATATATTGCGGATATTGATTTTAGAAATATTCAACTTTATACAGGTAACTACTCTTTTTGGACACAAGCAAGTGCTTTGATTAGAAAACAAAAAGAAGAAAGAAATAAAAAAATTGAAGAAAAAGCAGAAGAATTTAAAAAATTCATCGCAAGATTTAGTGCAAACGCATCAAAAGCTAAACAAGCGACTTCAAGAAAAAATATGTTAGAAAAACTTACACTAGAAGATATTAAACCATCTACAAGAAAATATCCTAGCATTTATTTCAAATACTCAAAAATGCCTGGTAAAGATGTTTTATCTGTTAGCGGTTTGAAAAAATCTATTAACGATGAACTTTTAATAAAAGCTTTGTCTTTTGACGTAACTCAAGGTGAAAAAATTGCTTTCATATCTAAAAACCAACTAGCCGTAACAACTTTGTTTGAAATTTTAGAAGGCAAAATGGAAGCTGATGAAGGTCAAGTAAACTGGGGTGTTACAGCAACTCATTCATACTGTCCAAAAGATAACAGCGAATTTTTCACAGAAGACAAAAACCTTATCCAATGGCTTGGACAATATTCTCAAGAACAACATATTAGCTTTTTGAGAGGATATTTGGGCAGAATGTTATTTTCAGGTGAAGACGCTGAAAAATCTGTAACAGTTCTTTCAGGTGGCGAAAAAGTTCGTTGTATGTTCGCAAAAACAATGATTGAAGAATCAAATGTGTTATTATTTGATGAACCTACTAACCACTTGGATTTAGAAGCTATTACATCGTTAAACAATGCGTTGATTGACTATACAGGAACAGTATTATTTACATCTCAAGACTATCAATTCATTAATACTGTTGCAGATAGAATCATTGAAATAACTCCAAATGGATATTTGAATTACCAAATGAAATATGAAGATTACTTGGCAAATCCTGATGTTCAAAAGAAAAGAGAACAACTTTATAACATGCCCGTAAAAGCTGGTAAAAAATAAGCGACTTCACATCAGCTAAAGTATTTTTTCGCACAAACTTTTTGCTATGTCACTAATTTCAGCAGTATCTTCAATAAATTGAGAATCACCAATTAAGCCAGCAGCAATTTGAGCTACTTCAGCTTGAGAAGAAATCTTCATAGCAGCTTTTAGCATTTCAATTTGTTTTGGAAACATTTCCATTGTAACCATGTCATCAACGTTCATAATTAATCCTTTAATATGCGATATATGAATTATATTCCCATAGTTAAAACTTTTTAAACATGCCATTTTCGTAGACACCAAAAACTTACTGTGTAAACTAACTTATAATTTACGACCATATTTTATTAAATAATTTTTTATTAAACAATAAAATACTTGATTTAAAAAAATTTTCATGATAACTTATAAGAGTAACCCAGTTGACTTGGTGAATATCACTTTTATAACGAGGTTACGGTGAGGGCTATTAGCTCAGGTGGCTAGAGCGCACCCCTGATAAGGGTGAGGTCCCTGGTTCGAGTCCAGGATGGCCCACCATTTAAATTAAACCACTTCGGTGGTTTTTTTTATGCAAAAATTTAGGTACGGTATTTTTATGAAAAGTTTAAAATCTTTACGTCTACATATTGGCATCTTTGGAAAAACTAATACTGGTAAATCTTCTTTACTAAATAAAATCACTTCTCAAAATGTTTCAATAGTTTCTGAACAAAAAGGAACAACAACAGATGTTGTAGAAAAAGCTATGGAACTTTTCCCAATAGGTCCAGTAAACTTTTTAGATACAGCCGGTTTGGACGATACAACAACATTAGGTGAAAAACGTATCGAAAAAACTTTAGCCTCAATCAATAGATGTGATGTAGCTATTCTTGTTTTAGATTTTAACGGAATTAGTGAAATCGAAAAAAACTTGATAGAAAAATTCAACGAGTTTTCTATCCCATATTTTATCGTAATCAATAAGAGCGATGAAACTCAAATTTCTGAAGAAAAACTAAACGAAATAAAAACTTATACAGAAAACATTCTTGAAACTTCAGCACTTTATGACGAAGAATTAATAGAAAAATTTAATACATGTTTATTAAAAATTTTACCTGATGATTTTGTAAATTCACCAAAAATTTTAGGTGATTTAGTAAATCCAAAAGATGTGGTAATCCTTGTTACACCAATCGATAAAGAAGCTCCAAAAGGTAGATTAATCTTACCTCAAGTTCAAACCTTGAGAGAATGTTTGGACGAAAGTTGTATCACTCTTGTCGTAAAAGAATCAGAACTTAAAAGTGCTATAGATACGCTAAAAGTTACACCAAAACTTGTTATAACAGATTCTCAAGCATTTAAAACAGTTGATGAGATTGTACCAAAAGATATTCCACTAACCTCTTTTTCAATCCTTTTTGCAAGATTAAAAGGTGATTTGAAAGCTTTTATAAAAGGAATTGAAGCAATTAAAAACTTAAAAGAAAACGATAAGGTTTTAATTTTAGAAAGTTGCACTCATCACAACATAAAAGATGATATTGCAAGAGTAAAAATTCCAAAATTGTTACAAAACAAACTTGGTTTCAAACTAGATTTTGAATATTATACAGGACACAATTTTCCAGAAATCGATAATTACAAATTGATATTGCATTGTGGAGCTTGTATGACAAATAGAAGAGAAGTTTTATCAAGAATTCTAATAGCAAACAAAAAAGGTATTCCTATTACAAACTATGGACTTGTAATTTCGTACTGCGTAGGTATTCTAGACCGAGCAACAGAAGTATTTAAAACCTTATAGCTTCATGTTATAATTAGTATATGACATTAGAAAACAAATTAGGCATTACAGATTCTGCAGAACTTGCAAGAGTAGAAGAAAAACTTAGTAAGAAAAAAGCTCTTGAACTTTTTGAAACTGGACTTTTAGATAAATTACCAGCTGGAGAATTTGCAACATTATCAAAAATACATAAATATCTTTTTGAAGAAATATATGATTTTGCAGGAGAAATAAGAACTGTTAATATAGCAAAAGGTAATTTTCGTTTTGCACCTGTAATGTACCTAAAATCAGCATTAGAACATATTGATAAAATGCCACAAACTTCATTTGAAGAAATTGTTGATAAATACGTAGAAATGAATATTGCTCATCCATTTAGAGAGGGTAATGGTCGTAGCACACGTATTTGGCTAGATTTAATATTAAAAAAAGAAATCGGAAAAGTTGTTGATTGGAACAAAGTAGATAAAGAAGATTATCTTTTATCAATGGAACGTAGCCCTATTAAAACAGTAGAAATAAAAGAACTTTTACGCAACGCACTAACTTCTGATATTAATGATAGAGAAGTTTATATGAAAGGTATTGATGCAAGTTATAACTACGAGGGTTATTTTACATATAAAACAAGCGAATTAAATTAATCTCTTTTCAAATTTATATATTTATTTATGGTTTCTACAAAACCATGAATACCGCTTTTGTCTTTTAAACTTATATCAGAATAATAATGTGCATAATTTTCTAAAATATTTGATGGTAAATCTTCACCTTGTGCAAGAGTGTTTGCAATAAATTCAAGATAATCGTCTTGCTCATCTCTATACAACAAGTCACGACGACGCAAATCCTCGTCAGCTTCACGATGAACTAAAGCATGATACGCTGCCTGAATAGATTTGTCATTGTGATACTCTTCAGGAAAATGTAAAATAGCTTCTCTAACACAAATTTTATCGGTTAAAACTTTAATAATTAAACGACCTACAAACGCTCTATCTTCTTGAAGAGTCATTGTTTATGCCTTTCCAGTTGAACCGAAACCACCCTCACCACGAACAGTATCTGATAATTCTGTAACAACTTCGATATTAGCTTGTTCGTACTTAGAAATTACCATTTGAGCAATTCTTTCATCAGGTAAAATTGTGTACTCAACATTTGATAAATTTACAATAGGAACCAATAACTCGCCTCTGTAATCCTCATCAATTGTACCAACGCAGTTGATTAAAGTAATACCGTGTTTGATAGATAAACCAGAACGAGGACGAACTTGAGCTTCATAACCGTGTTCAAGCTCGATTTTTAAACCTGTAGGAACAAGCTTGCGTTCAAGAGGTTGTAAAGTCATAGGTTCAGAAATAGCTGCACACAAATCCATGCCAGCCGCACCTGCTGTCTTGTATTCTGGTAAAATTCTGTTGTGTTCTAATCTTTCAATCTTTAATTTCATACGAGAATTATAACACAAAAGAAAAAAACATTTATCAAACGGCAATAAAAAAGACCATCTAAACGATGATCTTTTTAAATGGCGGGACTGACGAGGTGCAATGATTCAAGCAATTTTTAATTGCGTAGAATCATGTATGTAGCCAGCTAGATTTTGTCGGTGAGGTACGAACCGTTACAAATCTGCGTGCGTACCAAGAACTCGCGAAGCGAGTGAGAGCCTCTTTATATAAAATAAGCAAATAAAAAAGACCATCTAAACGATGATCTTTTTAAATGGCGGGACTGACGAGGCTCGAACTCGCGACCTTCTGCGTGACAGGCAGACACTCTAACCAAACTGAGCTACAATCCCATTTATTGGCTTTAGGATTTTCGTTCAGTTTGGTTAGAGTCTTAATCTGACTCGCAAACCCGAGGGTTTGCTTGGAACTGAGCTACAATCCAAAATCTTTATTAAATTATCAAGTAATGAGTTTCCGAGCTTTTGGCTCTTTAACTCCCCACCATCCAAACCCTTTCAGGTTCTTTTGGTTTCGGCAAGGGGCTTTCGCTCCTTTTGGGAGTAGCCTGACTTGCCTACAAGTTTATTATATAGGAATAATATTTTTTTTGCAAGTATATAAATCGAATTGTATATATTTTTTAAAATATCTTTTTTGCATAAAAAAAATGGCTCTCATATCTTTTGGATATAAAAACCATTCTTCTTGATTTTGATTAAGTCTTTTTTAAATTTAAAAGACCCCCTACCAATCGCGGTGACAGCTAATGCTATGTACCTTCCTTCAGTCTTAAGCGATTTCGCCGTCTGTGGCTTGAAGCTGTTTTTTCATATAGTTTTGCATTACTGCATCAACTAGAAATTCATAAGATTGTGATTTTTCAACATTTGGAATTTCGCGTCTAAGTTGTGTTCTGACCATTGCTTCAAGTCTATGTATGCCAGAATCTTGTGTAAAGCCTGCATCTGATGTAATCATTTTGAAATAATCTACATCTGTTTTATCTTGACCTTGAACAAAATTTAAAAATTGTGATTTAATATTTTTTTGTTCTTGTTCTTGTATTTTAATTTGTTTCTTTGCCATTTTTTCCTACCTTTATAAATTATTTGATTACTACACTTTTTGATTTTTAAGACTTATCTTTGTCTTATGTTATGTTAAAGCGTCCTGAAAAAAATAATTTACTCATTTTGGGAGTTTGTTTACAATTGTTAACATTGTATCACCCAAATACAATTATATCAACAAATTTTATTTTTACAATCTCTATTGAAATTTGCTAAAATCTGCGACTTTTTCGTATTTTTCTTTCAAGGCTGTTAGCATGGCAAGACGGTTATTTTTAACGTTTTCGTCATTGTCCATTACCAATACATTGTCGAAAAACTTTTCTACATAAGGAGTTAAGGCAATAACCTCTTGTAGATATTTATCGTAATCAGCCATATCAGAAACCTTATTCATGTTTTCAAAAAGCATGCTTTCTGACTCATCTTTAAACAAATCAGTTTTAACTTCGGCATGAACAGGAGTTTTTAAAATTCTAATAACTCTGTTTGCACTTTCTAAAACAGGTTTCAAATCAGCATTTGTAACAGCTTTCAATCTATGCATGAAATCTGTTAAATCTGATAAAGGATTTTTTACAGAAAGACATGCTTCAATAGCATCTTTCTTATAAGTATCTGCCAAATAAATTGATAATCTTTGTTTAAAGAATTCATTAACTTCTTCAGCACAATCCTTTTGAACTGGTAAAAGTTTAATTGTTTCATCAATCAATTTTTCAAGATTTAATTTTAAATCCTTATTAATAACTGTTTTAATAATACCCAAAGCTGCACGTCTAACACCAAGAGGGTCAGAAGAACCTGTAGGTTTTTTACCATCAACAAATACTGCACAAATCGTATCGATTTTATCAGCAATACCAACAACTTGACCAACAGGAGATGTTGCCAATTCACTATCTGCATTAATTGGGAAGTAGTGTTCTTTAATACCTAAGCAAACTTCTGGAGCTTCACCAGCATGTTTAGCATAATCAGCACCGATAAAGCCTTGCAATTCTGTAAATTCATATACCAAGCTTGTTACCAAGTCAGCTTTACATAACAAGGCACAGCGTTTAGATTTTTCAACATCAGCACCAAGTTCTTTTGCAATATTTTCAGACAATTTTACTAATCTTTGAGTCTTATCATAAACTGAACCCAAGCCTTTCTGGAAAGTCATACCTTTTAAGCCATCAACATAAGCTTCAAGAGGTTTTTTTAAATCTTCTTTAAAGAAGAATACACCGTCATCAAGTCTTGCTCTAACAACTCTCAAGTTACCAGCCTTGATATTTTCGAAATCATCACCAATAAAGTTTGTAATTGTAATAAATTGATTTGTTAATTTGCCGTCTTTTTTAAGAGCAAAATATCTTTGGTGGTGAGCCATTACAGTAATTGGAACTTCTTCTGGTAATTCCAAATATTTCTCATCGAAGTAGCAAACAACTGCTTTTGGATATTCACAAAGATATGTAACTTCTTCTAATAAATCGTCATTGTAATATGGTTCAGCACCTAATTTAGATGCCTCTTCGTGAGCCATTTTTACGATTAAATCTTTTCTTTCATTTTGATCAACGTAAACACATGCCTCTTTTAATTTTGAAACATATTCATCAGGATGATTAATTACAACGTGTTGATTTGAAAATCTATGACCACGAGTAACGTTTGATGATTTTACGTCAATAATTTGAATTTCAACTGGTTTTTCATCCAAAATAGAAACAATCCATCTGATTGGTCTTGAAAATTTTTCACTATGGTTTGCCCAACGCATAAAGTGAGAACCTTGAAGTTTTAAAATCAAATTAGGAACATTTTCTTTTAAAACATCTTCTGTCATTTTACCTTTTAAAAGAACTTTTGCGTGTAAGTAATTATCTTGCAAATAAGCATCTTTAGGGTCAACACCATTTTTCTTTAAGAAACCCTCACCAGCTTTTGTAAGATTACCAGCCTCATCATAAGCAACATTTTTAATTGGACCACGAAGAACTTTTTCTACATCCTCTTGTTTTTCTGCTAAACCATCAATTATAACAGCAAGTCTTCTTGGAGTTGCTAAAACATTTACATCTTTGTATTCAATATTTAATTCTGAAAACAATTTTTCAAAATTAGTTTTTAATTGACTAATAAATGTTGGAATTATAACGTATGGTAATTCTTCTACACCAATTTCTAATAAATATTTGCTCATTTTATTAACCTTCTTTATTTTCTATTATTGTGCGTTTGTTTTGTCTTGATTTCTGAATTGCATATCGTAAAGGTGTTTGTATTGACCACCCTCAATTTGCATTAATTCTTCGTGAGTACCTTGTTCAACAAGTTCACCCTCATTGATTACGATAATTCTGTTTGCATTTTTAATTGTAGTAAATCTATGAGCAATTAAAAATACAGTTTTATTTTTAATCAAATTATCTAGAGCTTTTTGAACAATAGCCTCTGATTCGTTATCTAAAGCAGAAGTAGCCTCATCAAGAATAACGATAGGAGCTTGTTTAATCATAGCTCTTGCGATTGCAACACGTTGTCTTTGACCGCCTGAAAGTGTTACACCTCTTTCGCTAAGCTCTGTATCAATACCATCTGGCATTTCTTTAAGCATTTCTTCTAAGTGAGCAGCTTTAACAGCTTCTTGAAGTTCTTCTTCTGTCGCATTTGGATTACCAAGCATAATATTTTCTCTAATTGTAGCTGAGAACAAGAAATTATCTTGGAATACCATTGCAATATTTTGTCTTAAAGATTCTAATGTATAGTTTCTAATATCAACATCATCGATTTTGATAGCACCAGAAGTTACATCATAAAATCTTGGTATCAAATTAGCGATAGTAGATTTACCACCACCAGAGTTACCTACAATTGCAACAGTTTCACCTTTTGCTACTTCAAAGTTGATATTTTTTAATACAGGAACATCTTTTACATATTCAAAGTTTACATTTTCAAATCTAACATTCTTTTGAACTTCTGGCATTTGAACTGCGTTTGGTAAATTTTGAACATCTGGTTCTAAATCAAACAATTCAAATACACGACATAATGAAACGAAAATTGTTTGTAAGTTTTGTAAGTTTCTACCTAAAGTTTTAACTGGCTTGTAAAGTAACAATAAAGAAGTTACGAATGATGCAAAACCACCGGCTGTCATAACACCAGTTAAGATTAAGTTTGTACCGTACCAAAGAACAATTGCGATACCAACAGATGCAATTAAATACATCATTGGTGACATCCAAGCTGCACGTTTAAGCAAACTCATTGCAACGTCAAAACCTTCTCTTAATTGTTGTCTAAACATAGAATCTTGTCTATTTTGCAAACCATAAGAGCAAATTGTTTTGTTACCGATATATGTTTCATTAATGTTCGTAGTAATATTACCACCAATAACCATTGATTTATTAGAAGCTCGCTTAATAACGTTTCTAATCAAAGCAACAGGTAAAAATGCTACACCTAAAACTGCAACGCCAACAACTGCTAATCTCCATGAGCTGTAAAGCATTACGGCAATTAAACCCATAGCACCAAATAAACTTGTAATGATATTTGTTAATTGATCGACTAATGATGATGATGCAGTAGCAGGGTCATTCATATATCTTGAAATTACGATACCTGATGAGTTATCATCATAGAATTTTGTATCCATGTGAACAAGTCTTGTGAACAAATCTTCTTTAACATGGATAGTAATTTTTTGGCTAACCCATTGAGTTAAGTATTCATTCAAATATCTCAACAAACCTTGAATTGCAGCAAAAATTACAACTGCAAAAGGTAGTGCAAAAGCCAAAACTGTATATTTCATATTAATATGGATAAATTTCCAATTAACAATCAAGTCTTGTTGACCTACTACGTAATCCATATAAGGTTTTAGAGCAAAAGCTGTAACCCCATCAAGTAAACCTAAAGGTATTGCAACTGCCAAACCTAATAAAATACGACCCATTAATGGTTTGATATACGGAAATATTCTTTTTAACAGCCATCCGTATCTATAAGAATTTTGAGCTGTAGTGTTTTCTAGTTTCATAATACCTAAATTATATTATAAAAAAACTAAAAACAACATTCTTTTAACGCATCTGTAACTTTATTAACTCCAACCATCTTTATTTTTAAATCTTTTGAAAGATTTTTTTCGTTAGATTTTGGAACAACGGCTGTTTTAAAACCTAATTTTTCAGCCTCGATAAGTCGTTTTTCAAGATTTGTAATAGAACGAACTTCTCCAGAAAGACCAATTTCACCAACAATAACTGTTTTATTATCAACTAATTTATCCTTAAAACAAGAAACAATAGCAACGGCAATACCCAAATCAGCAGCAGGTTCTTTAATATCAATACCACCAATAACGTTTACATAAACATCCTGTTTTGAAAAGTTTAGGCCAACTCTTTTTTCTAAAACAGCAAGAATTTGTAAAACACGGCTTATATCAACACCATTTGTAACTCTTCTTGGTGCAGGATAAGAGGTTGAACCCACAAGAGCCTGAATTTCAACCAAAATAGGACGAGTACCCTCGTTTGTTACAATAACAACACTTCCTGTAGCATTTTCATGATTAATATCTAAAAATATGTCGCCTGAATTTGTTATTTCTACAAGACCTGTATCTTTCATATCAAAAAGCCCAACTTCAGAAGTTGTACCAAATCTATTTTTTATAGAACGCAACATTCTATAAGACTTATACTTGTCACCCTCAAATTGAAGAACTACATCCACCATGTGTTCCAACATTTTTGGACCAGCAATATTTCCCTCTTTTGTAACGTGACCAATTACAACAACGGTAATATTTTCGCATTTTGCTAAGTGCATTAAAATATTACAACATTCTCTAATTTGAGAAAGACTACCGGCTGAACTTGTAATCGTATTTGTAAATACCGCTTGCACACTATCAATAATTAAAAAATCGGGTTTAAGTTCAGAAATTTGAGATTTTATACATTCAAGATTTGTTTGAGAATAAACATACAAACTTTCGCTATTAATATTTAATCTTTCGGCTCTTGATTTAATTTGTGTTGCACTTTCTTCTGCTGAAGCATAAAGAACTTTTTTACCCTGTTTACAAAGTTCTCCACTTGTTTGAAGTACTAGAGTAGATTTACCAATCCCAGGATCGCCTGCAAGCAAAACTAGAGAGCCTTGTACAAAGCCACCACCTAGAACTCTATCGAATTCAGAAATATTAGTGCTTGTTCTAAATTCATCATTAACTTCAATATCTTTTATTAATGTAGGTTTTGTATCATTCTGAAAAATTTCAGTATGTTCAGCTTTTGGAATCAAATCCTCGTCAACTTCTTCAACAAAAGAACCCCAAGCAGAACAATTTGGGCATTTACCCATATATCGAACGCTTTCATACCCACATTGTTGACATGTAAATTTTGTCTTAATTTTTGCCATAAATTTATCTTAGCATAAAGAAATCTAATCGTTTTTATTTTCTATAAATTCATTTATAACAGTTTTTTCAAAGGATTCTATAGAAAAATTTTCCAAATAAATTTTTCTTGTATCAGAAGAAATAGCAAGATTATCTATTGTATTTTGTAAAACCTCTACGAGTTGTGTTTCATTTTCATAAACTCTTTGAGGAAAATAAATTTTTACAGTCGAAGAAATACCAGTATTATTAGAAATAATAAGAGGTTTGTTAAACATTAAGGCTTCAATTCCTGCAATAGAATAAGAATCACCACGTGATGTAACTAAAACAACATCTGAATTATTCAAAATTGATAAAGTTTCATTTCTATCTTTTTTGCCTAAGAAATGAATATTTTCACTTTTTCCAGCTAAATTTTCTACGATATTTTTATATTCTAAATCACCAAAACCACCAATAAAATCAATTTCACATTTTTCTTGATACCCTTCAGGTAATCTCAAAAAGGCTTTTATTGCAATGTCCTGACCTTTTATTTTTGCAATATCTCCCACCATAAGAATTTTTACTTTGTCACTTTCTACTTTTTTAATATTTGAAAAATTTGGATATTCATCCTTTATACCAAAGTTCAATACTTTTATATTTTCTCTATATTTATCAATAAAAGTTTTTGCATAATCACTAACCGCATAAACTTCATAACAAGATTTAAGAGCTTTTTCTAACAAGGATTTTTCT
Source organism: Cyanobacteria bacterium UBA791 (assembly GCA_002297005.1). Taxonomy (GTDB): domain Bacteria; phylum Cyanobacteriota; class Vampirovibrionia; order Gastranaerophilales; family Gastranaerophilaceae; genus UBA791. The sequence continues at coordinate 94,396 of DBIX01000033.1, forward strand.
TTTTCTCCCAAAGCATCAATAAGTCCAGCCTCGTGAATCCACCAAGAAACAGGGGTTTTAGAATGTTTAAATAAATACAAAACTTCCTTACTCATTGTAATTGTATTTGCAATAACTAAATCGAAAAATCGTGAAATAAAAGCAACAAAAGGCATTAAATATTTTTTTATTTTTAAAGTTTTTATACCATTATTTTTAAATTCGCTTCTCAATTCAGACCCATGTCCAAAACCAACCACAAACGGAGTCCAACCATTCTTCTTAAAAATTTTAGCCAATTCTAAAACAGCTCTTGGACTACCTGTATTTGTGAAATTATGAGTTAGTAATAAAACTTTTTTATTTTTCATAAACAAAATTATCCTTTAAAACTGTTGTTAATTGTAGTACAATTTTACATACAAAACAACAGTACAAAAAAAGAAAGGATACTCTTATGCAAAAAGAAAAGTATGACTTAGTTGTATCACTAGGTGCAAATTGTATCTGCTCAGGCTTATTAAGAGGAAATAACCTTCAAGACTACTCATTTCCTTTTGATTGGCTAGGTGGTGCAGATTTAAAAACAAAAATCAAAATAGTTATCAACAATTTCAAAGACTTTTTTAATTTTGAAGACTTAGAATGCATTGGAAGTCGTACTAACCCTGAGCCTTGCGATATATATAAAAATAAAAAAACGGGAATTATTTTTAACCACGATTTTCAAATCGGTATTCCTATTGAAAAAACATATCCACTTGTTAAGGCAAAATTTGAAAGAAGACAAAACAGATTGTTAAATTTGATAGAAAAAGCTAACAAGATACTCTTCGTATACGTTGAATCCCCAGACAGAGAAATATATTCAAACCAATACATAAAAGAAGCTTACGATTTATTAGAAAATGCATATCCTAATAAAGAAATTCATTTAAAATATATCTCTCAACTAGAAGATAACCAGACAGACAGACAGACAGACAGACAGACAGACAGACAGACAGACAGACAGACAGACAGACAGACAGACAGCTTACATGCATAAAGCTATCAGATAAAGTTTCGACTTACACTTTAGATTTTGCAACGTACAATCCCAACACAAAGATTTTTGATATAAATCAAAAATTTTTACAAAAAAACTTCAAATTTATAAAATTAAAAAGACCTTTTTCATTAAAAAGAATTTTAAATTTATTTATTTCCTACAAAACTCGAGAGTTTTATGATAAACAAAAAGTTTTTATCACAATTTTTGGAATAAAAATAAAATTTAAAATCAAAAACAAAAAATATTAAATTTTTTGCACTCTTTTTGCTATAATATTATTCAAAAGAGGTAATAATTTATGCAAGATTTGAAATTAGGTTTTAAAATGTATTCCGATGAAATTGGAAAATATGATGAAGAAGTGTTTGATTTTTTCAATCACGATTTGTTCTCATACATTGAATTATTTATGAATCCTAACACAATGGAAAATCTTGAAGCTTGGAAAAAGTTTAAGGCTAAAATCAATGTGCCTTTTACTCTTCACGCACCGCATTCAGTATTTAATGTAAATCTTGCAGACAAAAATCAATTTGAATTTAACAAAGATATTTTCAACAATCAAGTTGACAAATATGCAGAAGAACTTGATGTTCAATACGTTGTAGTTCACCCAGGAAAATTAGGAAATATTGAAGAAACAGTTAGACAATTAAACATCATTAATCCAAAAAGAATGTCTATCGAAAATAAACCAATAATTTCTCGAAAAACTATGCAAAGAACATATCGAGGAGCAATTCCAGAAGAAATCAAGTATGTTAGAGATAATCATCCTTGCGGATTTTGTCTAGATATTTCGCATTGTATGAGTACTGCAAATGAACTTGGTAAAAACCCTTATGAATTTTTAAAAGAATTTCAAGAATTAAATCCTACAAGCTACCATATCAGCGGAAACAAGCTTGATAGCTTAATTGATTTACACATACATTTTTCTAAATGCGATTGGGATTTACATAAAGTATTTGAAATCATTGACACATCTAAAAACATTACCGTTGAAACTCGTAAAGACAAGGAAGCTTGTTTTAGAGAATACGAGGAAGACATGAAAACCTTAAAAGAGGCATCATAAATGAAAAAAATCCTAGTAGTTGCCCCTCAATACGTTGGGGACACAATTTTAGTCATACCTTTTTTAAGAGAATTAAGAAAAAATTTTCCAGAAGCGATAATTGACGTTACAACCAAAAACGCTGGCAAATTAGTTCTTTCAGCTTGTCCTTACATAAATAACATTTATTCAAAAGAAGAATTAAAACCAAATTTTTATGATAAAGCTTATGTCTTAAAACGTTCTCTATCAGCTGGTTTATTGGTTAAAAAACTAAAAATCAAAGATACTATTGGATTTGGCGGGCAACTTAGAGAATTTATTTTAAAAAAATGTGTAAAATATAAAAAACACGAAAAACACGAATTAGAACATTTTTCAGATGTCTTAATAGCAGATGGAATAAATGTTACCGACGAACATCTTGAATATTGGACAAAAGAGGAAGATGTTAAAAACGTTCAAAAATATTTTACAGAAAGCAAAAAAAGAGCCTTAATCGTAACTCAATCCTCTACTTACGTAAAAGACTGGACAGTAGAGGGTTTTAAAGAGGTTATAAAATTTTTAAATGGTAATAACTATGAATGTTTTATCGTAGGTACAGAAAAGGAAAAATCTTTTAATGAGCAATTTACAGAGGCTAAAAACCTTTGTGGGGAATTGAAGTTCTCTGAAATTTCTGCACTTATTAGTCAAATGGATATAGTTTTTGGTATTGATAGTGGATTTTGTCACATGGGAACAGCCTTTGACAAAAAAGTTGTGGCACTATTTGGTTCAACTTCGCTTACACAATGGGGACTTAGAGGCGAAAATTCTCACACATTATCACTAAATTTAAAATGTTCACCTTGTAAAAAAGCGAAAAAATGCAAAAATAATTTTAAATGTATGAAAGATTTTTCAAGCGAATTTGTGATAAACTATTTGAAAAACGAGGTTTTATAACAAATGAAAAAAAACTTTCTAAAAATAATGTATAAAAGATTATTAAATGTGGTTTTTCACCCATTTTTTAGTATGAACGTAAAACCTCAACCCTTGACACTAAAAGAAAATGACAAATGCTTAGTATTAGCACCACATCCTGACGATGAAAGCATTGGTTGTGCTGGAATTATGGCAATATTCCCTAAAAATTTTAAAGTCATTTGTTTAACTCACGCTTCAGATTATAGAAAAGACGAATTTAAAAACGCTATGAATGTTCTTGGCGTTGAAAATGACATTTTAGATATAAAAGATAAACATATTATGGATGATTATGAAACTTTTAAAACGATTGATTTTAAAGATTTTAACTACATTTTCATTCCTTATGTTTATGACCAACACAACGACCACAAAGCGATTAGTGTTCATTTAAATAAATACCTAAAAGAAAATAATTTAAAAGATTTAAAAATAGTTTTCTATGAAGTATGGTCTACAATGAATATGCCAAACGCTTTTGTAGATATTTCGAGCGTTATTGACAAAAAACGTGAGGCTATAAATTGTCACAAATCACAAGTTGAAGAAAAAGATTACACATCAAAAATCTTAGGTTTAAATGAATATCGAGGAATGTTAAATAACCTTGGATATGCAGAAGCTTTTACAGTTTTAGATAAAAAAGATTTTATAAAAATAATGAAAGAGTTTTAAATGAAAGAACCTTTAATTTCAGTAGTAGTACCAATTTATAATGGTGAAAAATATATAAAAGAAGCTTTACAAAGCTTGGAAAACCAAATCTATAAAAATGTTGAAGTCTTTTTGATAAATGATTATTCAACAGATAATTCATATCCTATTATGAAAGAATTTTCTCTAAAAGATAATCGATTTAAGATAGTAACACCACCTGAAAAACTAGGTACAGCAAGCAAGGGTGTTGAATACGCTATAAAAAATTTATGCAAGGGCGAATATTTCTTTTATATGAGCCAAGACGATTTTTTAGCAGAAGACTGTTTTTCTAAAGCAGTTGAAAGAGCTTTAAAAACAGGTGCTGATATTATAATTCCTATTTCAATGTCATACAAAAATGGAAAAATAAAAAAGATAACTAAATATCCATTGTTTAATAATTGTAGACAACAAGTAAAAGGCAGAAAAGCCTTTCTATTATCCTTAAAATGGCATATTGCAGGTATTGGTTTAAGAAAGCTTGAACTTTTAAAAGATTTTTCTGCAGATTATATGAATTCTGATGAATATTATTACCGTAAATCATTTTTAAATGCTAAAAAAATAACATTTTCTGCTGGAAAATTTTTCTATAGACAAGATAATCCTGAAGCTATTACAAAAAAAATTAAGCCATATATTTTTGACATAATGACAACTGACATAAAACTTGCAGAGCTTTTAATTGAATACAAGTTTCCAAAAAGACTTATTGATAAAAGATTTAAGGAGCTTTTAAAAGGACATAAAAATTGGGTTAAATTGTACAAGGAAAACCTATCAAACTTTGACGATAGCGGAAAGCTTTATATCACAAATGCACTAAACAATGCCAAGTTTAATCTTGAAACAATTTCAACAACTCAAAACTTATTTTTTAGTAAAATGTATTTAAAATCTCACGAATTAGAGGAAATCAAAAATGAACAATAATCCATTAGTTAGCGTAATAATTCCAGTATATAACCACGAAAGATACGTTCAAACAGCAATAAAATCAATAATTGACCAAACATATCAAAACATTCAATTATTGGTAATTGATGATGGTTCAAAGGATTCTTCGTACCAAAAAGTTATGGAAATAAAAGAAGAATGTGAAAAGAGATTTCCAAAAACATATTTTGAAACAAAGCCAAATGAGGGTTCAAGAGCAACTTACAACAAGCTTATTGAAAAAGCTGAGGGCAAATACATCTATCTGATAGCATCAGACGACATTTCAAAACCTCAAGCTATAGAAAAAGAAGTTGAATTTTTGGAAAACAACCCTGATTATGTTTTAGCCGTTGGAAACAACGAGGTTATCGATAGCGAAGGGAATTTACAAGATGTTCCAACCGCAAGAGAAAATCTTACAAAAGCAAGAAAAATCAATTTTGAAAGCGAAGATTTTGGGAATTATTCAACACTATTTTTAATAGGAAATCATATTCCAAATGGTTATTTAGTAAGAAAAGAAATTTTTGACAAATGTGGCAAATTCACAAACGATGCACCTTTAGAAGACTGGTGGGAAATGCTACAACTTTCAAAATATGGAAAATTTAAATATATCGATGAAATTTTATTTTCATATAGAATCCATGGCGAAAACACAATGTTGCAAAGCAAACACATGCGTCAAATGGCAAGACAAACTTTTGCACACGAACTTAAGATATTAAAAAATGCAGATTTTTCTAAAATGTTACCTGTAGTAAGAAAAACATATTTACAGTATAAATTTTTCGGTAAACTTGCAAAATTTGCTAAAAAATTAGAGTTAAAATCAAAACTTAAAAACAGTTCAAAATAGAGTCAGCAAATCTTTTCCAAGTGTATTTTTTTGAAGTATCAAAAGCATTTTCACTCATTTCATTATAAGAAGATGTTTGATACATTTTATACATTTTTTTAAGTGCAGAAACAAAAGAAACAAAGGATTTTCTGTTAAAGATTAATCCATTTTTACCGTTTTCGATGATTTCTGAAGCACCAGCTGTGTTTGAAACAATACAAGGTTTTCCGCAAGACATTTCTTCTAAAACAACAAGCCCAAAAGCTTCGTTTTTACTAGGTAAAGCCAAACAGTCTACAGATTTATAAAAATCAACAATATCTTCAATTTGAGGAATAAATTCTACTTTTTTACTCAAATTCAAATTTTTAGAAATCTTCTTTAAAGTTTTATTATTTGATAAAATTTTAGCTTTAAAATCTTTAAAACCTAGTAAATTCAATACAAATAATCCTAAAAGGAATAATGCTCCACCTTTATTAAATGAATTATTTGCAACACATCCAAAAGTTATAAAGTCATTTTTAGATATAGCTGGCATTTCATCATAAATTTGGTTACAAGCCAAATGACACACGTAAACATTATCAGGATTTAGCTTATATGTTTTTACATAATCGTTTTTAACCTTTTCTGATACTGCAATATATTTATTTTCAGGATTTAGATTTTTAAATAATTCATCCTGTCTTTTAATTTTTTTATGTCGCAAAATTCTTTTAAACAAACTGATTGGAAAATGCTCAATACTAAATCTGTGTCTAAAAGATTGAGATTGAAGAATTGGATTATGATTCATATATTCTAAAGAAACTGTTAGAACAATATCAAAACCACCTTTTTCAACTTCATTTTCAAGATTTTGGATATAATTTTCTAAAGTTTGAGGATGTTCAACAGGAACAATTTTTGCACCATCAATTGTTGGAAGAGGAGTATCTAAGCAAAAAACAGTAAGGTCAATTTCAGGGTCTTTTGCAAGTTCTAAAATAAGATTTTTATTCACAACACTTGCACCGCCACTTTTTGCACCACCTGCAAATATCCAATTTATGTCATAAGTTAATATTGCAACTTTTTTCATAATATTATTTTAAATACCCATCTAAAAGTTCATAAATCATCTGATTTTTGCCTTTGCAATCTACCCATTCAGACGCACACATTGTGTGAAGCCAAGATTTGTCTAGATAATATTGAACAAGTGATTCTTGAATAACATTTCCCTCTTGTTCATCTTCATTTGCTGGACGATTTTCTCTTATGTTCCATAAAATATCATCTGGCTTTGTAAAACTGTTTCTATCATATTTTGAATACAATGGATACCAATTTCCACTACCAGTATCTGCACCCTTAACTTTTAAGAAATTAAATTTTCTATATCTTCTAAAATTTAATTTCTTATTTTTTAGATAATCATATTTATAAAAAGCAAACCCTGGCCATAAATACCAAATACCACCACGTTCCATAACAGCACCAAACAATTCAGTATTTGATAAATAATCTTCAAGGTTAATTTCTTTTATCGGTAAAATATCATGATCTAAAAAAGCAAAATTTTTAGCTCTTTTTTGCACAACATTTTTATAAATACGATTTAAGGCTCTACCATGAGAATCGCTAAATCCACTAGCTTTTTCAGTACTTGTCACATTTATATAAGTGACATTATTTTCTTCGCAAACCTTTTTTATACCCTTTGCTTTTTCTTCGTTATTCGAATTATCACAAACAATATGAGTATATGAGCCTTTTATAAATTTTTTAAATAATTTTATTTGATAATCAATAATTGTTGGATTATTAAAAGCAACTGTAATTAAATCGATAAAAGTTTTATCTTCAAAATTATCAGCATAAAAAGGTTCTATATCTATTTTTAGAGAAGATAATCTTCTTGCTTCTGCTCTTTTTGCACGTCTAATACGTGTTTCTTCTCTTTTTTGTTTGTAACTTTCAATAAACTTATTCATAACTCAATATTACAATAAAATTATAACCTTGCACATATTATTTTTATTTGTTATCCTTTTTGTATGGAAGAAAAAACATTTTTAGTAGTGAATTTGTCTTATTTTGGTGATATTTTACTCACAAATTCACTTTGCCAAAATTTAAAATTATCATTTCCAAACTCAAAAATCATTTTTTGTGTTCCAAAAGCTTTTGAAGAAGTTGCAAGATACCAAAAAGATGTTGATGAGGTAATGATTTTTGATAAAAGAGGCAAACAAAAAGGTCTTTTTGGCTTAATAAAATTTGTAAGAAACAATCCTTACAAAAATAAAATTGATGCAGCCTTTGTAATTTACGGTAACAAAAAAGGACTCCTTTTATCAAAACTTTTAGGTGCAAAACAAGTTGTAACAGGAGCTTTGAAAAAATCTTGGTTAGTAAATACACCTCAACCAAAATGTTATTATGTAGCTCATAAACAAGTCGCTAATGAGTATTTGGCAGAGGTTGTAACAGGTAAAGAAAGTAAAAATTTACCAATAAGATTTGAAATGAAAGCAGATACAGAACTTGATTTTCAAATAGATAAAGAGAATTCAGTTGCACTATGTGTAGAATCAAAAAATTTAGAAAAAGATTTGCCTATAGATATTGCTTGTGAACTTATTCAAAAATTGAACGAAGACAAAAAGAATATATATCTTGTTGGTGCTGGAGTTTCTGCAAGCGAATATGCCAACGATTTAAGATTAAATGACTGTAATTTTATTGATTTAACAAATAAAACCAATTTCAATCAATTAGCAAAAGTTTTAACAAGTGTAAAAGGCTTAATAAGTGTTGATACAGGTACAATGCACATGGCAACAGCCGTTGATTGTCCTGTTTTGGGAGTTTTTATGCGACCTAATACTTCAAATATGTGGGCACCTATAAAAAGTCTTTACAAATCAGATATAATAGAAGAAAATATAACAGCCGAAAACATATTAAATAAATTTTATAAATTGGTAAACATAAATGAATAAAACAGAAATTAAATATATTGTAGTAGCTTGTTGTACTTGTCTTAGACCACAAACCTTAAGACAATCTTTAATGACTTTCAAAAAATTGAAAAAGCCTGAAAATATCAAGGTTGACTTAATAGTTGTAGATAATGACAAAAACGCTTCCGCTTACGATGTTGCATCAGAATTTAGTGCTATATATTTTGTAGAAGAGGAAAGAGGCATTGCAAAAGCAAGAAATAGAGTTTTGAAAGAAGCTATAAATCTTGGAGCAAGCCATATTGCGATGTTTGATGATGATGGACTTTTAGACGAAAACTGGTTAATTAACCATATTGATTTTTATAAAAACAATGACGTAAATATTGTGTCTGGTCCTCAATATTGCCATTTTGATAAAGAATATCCAAAACATGTTGTAAAAAATAATATTTTTAAATCAAATACAACAAAAAAAACAGGTCAAAAATTAAAGAGTTGTGCTACAAACAACGTTTTTATGCAACTTGATGTAGTTTCTGAAAAAAATATTTATTTTGATGAAGAAAAATATATTTTTATGGGTGGAGAAGACGGCGATTTCTTTAATAGAGCAAGAAAAGCCGGTTATACGATAAGATTTAATAAAGAAGCTATTGTAAAAGAATTAATCGAAGAAAATAGAGCAAACATTAGATGGATACTTGATAGATACTACTATAACGGATATTCAGGTGGATATTTAAAATACGGAAATACTAAAAAAATCAACTTTAAAAAATTTGTATACCTATTTAAAACTGCACTAATTTATGGATTTGATACAGTTTTAGTTGTTCCATCAAGATTTTTAGGTACAACTGCATATTACAATATGCTTGGAATGACTCTAAAAACAAAAGGTAAACTTGAGGGAGCTTTCTTTGCAAGACCTATGAATTATTACGAGAAAGTTAGTGGCAAGTAATGAAAAAGAAAATTCTTGTAGTAATTTTAAATGACGTAATAGACACAGTAGGTGGAGCTATAACTTCTTTCAACAATTTTACAAATATGTTGATTGAAAACGGCTATGACGTTTGTGCAGGATTTTCTAAAAAGAAATCAGATTATATAAAAGGCGAAAGAGAAAATGGACTTAGACTTTACAATTTAAAAAATATTAATTTTGAAAAAGTTGTAAAGTATGAAAATCCTGACTTAATGATATTTTACTATCCAAGAGATGTTTTAAAAACTCTAAAAAAAGAAACCTTTAAAAGTATTCCAAAAATCTTGATGAATCATACACGACCTGATTTTTACGTGGAATATGAACTTATAAAAGATAAATTAAAAGATTTTAATTGCGTTCAAGTTTTGTTTAATTCTTTTGAGCCAATGGTAAAAAAATATTTTAAAGGTGATATTGTAACTATCCCTAATGAAGTGAATATCGTTGAGATTCAAAGAGAAAAAGACAAAGAATTTAAAAACATAATTTATTTATCAAGAGTTGATATTTGGAAGGGTCACGAATTTTTAATTAATTCTTTTTCAAAAATTGCAAAAAAATATCCTGAATGGAAGTTAAATATTTTCGGACAATTTGACCCAAAGAGATATAAAAAAAGATTAGAAAAACAAATAAAAAAACTAGGTTTAGAAAATCAAGTAATCTTAAATGGTGCAACAAAAGAACCTTTCAAGGAATTTGCAAAGGCTGATTTTTGCGTATTTCCTAGCTATTTTGAGGGCTTTGGTCTTGGGCTTGCAGAAGCACTTTCAACAGGTTTACCAGCAATAGGCTTAAAAGGTGCCAGCGGAGTTAACGAACTTATTAAAGACAATGAAAACGGATTTTTAACAGAGGAAAACGAGAATGATTTTGCTCAAAGAATAGAATTTTTGATTAATAATCCTGAAAAACGTTATGAAATGGGATTAAATGCAAAACAATCTGTAAAAAAATATTCAAAAGGAATTATTGCTCACAAATGGCTAACCCTAATTGAAAACATCTTAAATAATCAAAATGTTTGTAGTACTATGGAAGAAAATTTCTTGAAGTATGAAATTTTTCCAATGAGCAAAATTTATGACATAATGTACAAAAAACGTTGTATGTCATTCATTCAAAGAGTTTTTTCAATATCAAATTTAGGTAGAGAAAAAATGGTTTGCGTGTTGGGTTTAAAGTTTAAAATTAAAAGGATATAAAATGAATTATAAATTAATAGACACAGACATAAAGGGCGATGATAGAGGAAGATTAATAGCTTTTGAAGAGGGTATAAATTGCCCTTTTAACGTTAAACGTGCTTTTTATATCTTTGATACAAAAGGTGGAACAGCTAGAGGATGTCACGCTAATAGAAATTCGGAATTTTTGCTAATTGCAATTAATGGAAGTTGTAAGGTAAAGATTGATGACGGCAAAACTCAAGAGATTGTTGAACTTTCAAACCCTCATACTGCCTTATATCTAGACAAAATGCTTTGGAAAGAAATGTATGATTTTTCATACAACGGTATTTTACTTGTACTTGCAAGCACAAAATACGACGAACACGAATATATCAGAGATTATGACGAATTTCTAAAAGAGGTTAACGCATAATGGAGAATATTATTTGTATCGCTGGTAAAAATGATATTGCAGTTAATGCCGTAAAATACTTGTTAAATGATTTACACGTTGACAAAAAAAATCTAAGAATTATTGCAAATTCAACAGATGACGGAATTGATTCTTGGCAACCATCTTTCAAAAAATTTGCAAAAGATAACGATATTTTAGAAGTTACACAAAAGGATGTATATGATATTGAAAACCTTATTTTCATATCATTAGAGTTTAACAAAATAATAAGACCTGAAAAATACAAAACAAAACAAATTTATAATATGCATTTTTCACTTTTACCAGCTTATAAAGGAATGTATACGGCTGTACTTCCGCTCATAAACGGTGAAACAAAAGGTGGCGTAACTTTCCACTACATTGATGCAGGTATTGATACAGGCGATATTATCAAACAAAAAACTTACGATATTGAATTGACTGATACGGCAAGAGATATTTATTTCAAAAATTTGAAATATTCTTTTGAATTGTTTAAAGAAGTTATTGAAGATGTTTTAAATAACAACATAAAAAGCCATCCACAAACAAATATTGGAGCTTCTTATTATTCAAAACAATCAATAGATTTCAGCAATATTCAAATAGATTATAACAAAACATCTTTTGAAATTTATAATCAATTAAGAGCATTTATTTTCCCTGAATATCAATTACCAAAAATAAATGATAAAGAAATTTATAAATGTATTCTTACTGAAGAAAAAATGCCAGCAAATCAATTAGTAGAAAAAGACGATTGCTTTGAAATTTCTGGTATCGATTACTACAAAGTAATTGCTTATAAAAAATAATTTTAGAAAGGTTCTTTAATGTTTTTTTTACGACTAATAACAACAATAAAAGTTTTTATTTTTAAAAATTTTTGTTCAACAAATAAACCTACTTTGGGTAAAAAAGTTAAACTTAGACAGCCAACCTTGTTTTTAGGAAAAGGAAAAATAACATTAAAAGACAAATCTAGAATTGGATATTTTCCATCTGCTTATTTTTTTAGCACTTATGGTCACCTTGAAGCTCGTGATAAAAATTCTTCAATAACTATTGGCGAAAACACAATGTTCAATAATAATCCAAATATCGTTGCAGAGAGAGAAAGCATTGAAATTGGTCAAAATTGTTATATTGGACAAAATTTTAAATGTTATTCTAGCGACTTTCACGGAATAAAAAAAGAAGATAGAAATAATCCAGAAAAAATTAAAACAGCACCTGTTAAAATTGGAAACGACGTATTTATCGGAAATGACGTAACTATTCTAAAGGGCGTAGAAATTGGCGATAATTGCGTTATTGGAGCAGGAAGTGTTGTCGTAAAAAGTATTTCTGCAAACACTATTGCTTGTGGTAATCCAGCAAAAGAAATTAGAAAAATCGAGGAATAATTTGAGTAGCAAGGAAATAATTAACAACATAAAAGATAATATTCTATTACCTTTAAAACAAACTTTTATTTCTAATAAAAACTTTGAAAAAAGCGTAATTGTTAGAGTCGATGGTGGAATTGCATCTCAAATTGTGTTTTATCTTTTAGGTAAATATTTTTCTGATAAAAACATTAACGTAAAATATGACCTAGAATGGTTCACCTCTTGCGGAATGGATTTACAAAACAAATTTGTACGTAACTTTGATTTTGAAAAAGCTTTTCCAAATTTAGAAGTAAAAAAAGCTACAGAAGAAGAGATAAAATTTTATAAAAAGAATTTTAAATTAAAAGGTAATAATTATAAAAACAAAAAAGCACCGCTATATTTAGGTTCTTACTACGATTTTGGGAACTTATTAAAACATTATCAAAACTTTTTGATAGAAAATTTTAACCCAAAATTAGACGAAGAAAATAAAATTTGGCTAGAAAAAATAAAAAATTCTAACGCTTGTGGCATACACGTTAGAAGAGGTGATTTGAGCCAAGGTAATGTTGCTTACGGCTCACCAGCTACACCTGAATACTTTGTAAAATCTATAAATTATGTAAAAAGTAAATTCCCAAATTCAAAATTTTTCTTTTTCTCTGACGAAGTCGATTGGATAAAATCAGAAATTTTACCAAAATTAGAAAATACAGAATTTGAAATAGTTGACTGTAATGGCTCTGATAGAGGATATTTGGATTTATTTTTGCTATCAAACTGTAAAAATTTTATTACATCAATTGGCTCATTTGGTAAATTTGCAAGTATTTTGAGTAATAATAAAAAAGAAGAGTCAATAACAATTTTAAGCAAAGGAGATAAGAGTCTTTTTTCTTCTAACTTAATTAAAAATATCGTAATTGGAGAAGATATTAATGATTAAATTTTTGGATTTACATAAAATCAATGAAAAATATAGAAAAGAAATTGATGAAAGAATAAAAAACGTACTTGATTCAGGCTGGTATTTACTAGGAAAACAAGACGAACAATTTGAAGAACATTTTGCACAATATTGTGGCACAAAATATTGCGTTGGCGTTGGTAATGGTTTAGAAGCCCTTACTCTAATCATTAGAGCTTACGGCTTTAGTGAGGGGGACGAAATCATTGTTCCGGCAAATACTTATATAGCAAGCATTTTATCAATCTCTTATAACGGATGCACTCCAGTTCTTGTTGAACCTGATATAAATACATTGAATATCAATCCTGATTTAATCGAAGAAAAAATCACAGATAAAACAAAAGCCATAATGGTTGTACACCTTTACGGACAAGCCGTTGAAATGGAAAAAATTTGGGCTTTAGCTAAAAAATACAACCTTAAAGTTATTGAAGATTCAGCTCAGGCTCATGGTGCAATTTACCAAGATAAAAGAACTGGTAATTTAGGTGATGCAAGTGGATTTTCTTTCTACCCAGGAAAAAATTTAGGCTGTATTGGTGACGGTGGTTGCGTTACAACAAATGATAAAGAATTAGCGGATAAAATTAGAGCTTTAAGAAATTATGGTTCAAACATCAAATACCACAATATTTATCAAGGCACAAACTCTAGACTTGATGAAATTCATGCCGGCGTACTTGATGTAAAACTTCCATATCTTGATGAAGATAACCAAAAACGTAGGGAAGTCGCTAATTATTATTTAGAAAACATAAAAAACGATAAAATTATCATGAGAAAAGCTTACGAAGAAAAAGCTAACGTATGGCATATTTTCCCAGTAAGAACTGAAGATAGAGATGGTTTCCAAGAATATTTAAAACAAAACGATATTCAAACTCTAATCCACTACCCAATTCCACCACACAAACAAGAATGCTATAAAGAGTGGAACAATTTGAGTTTCCCAATAACAGAAGAAATTCATAAAACAATTATAAGCTTACCAATTTCACCTGTTATGACAGACGAAGAAGTTCAAACAGTAGTTGATATTGTAAACAAATATTAGTTCTTTTTATAAGCTTTATTTTTAAAATGCTCAATTTCAGGGCTTTGTCTTTCTCCAATAGCTTGAAGATAACAATTAGGCAAATGACCCGTATCAATTACTTGATAACCTTCTTTTGATAATTCATAAGCTAAAACGGTTGCAGTAGCACCAAGGGCTACCATTACTAACCAATCCTTGTCATAATTTCTTATACCTGAAATTATATTTTCATATTCATCAAAAGTATTTTCAGATTTTGTTATTAAGTATTCTTTTTGTGCAATATTATCAAATAATCTAGGTTCATCAACCCAATGAGAACCATCACCGATTACGAATAAAACTTTTCTATTATTCCAAAGTTCTTTTACTTTTGATAAAGAATTTTCCTTGAATACAGAACTTCTTGTAATAGTTGCACAACCATAATTGTAATCCTTTGAAAAGATTTTCTTAAATCTTTCACCATTTTCTAACCAATAATTTTCCCAATATGAAAAACCATTTTTATAATTTGGCGTATCGTCATAAATATCTATGTATTTTGTAATAGCTGTTATACAACTATCGATAGGATTATTTAAAATATTATTTAATTTTTCACCTAAAGCATTTTCTTGTTTTTCGCCATTTAAATATGAAACAACCATTTTAAATTCACCGTCACCAAATCTTGCAATAGATTTATGTTCGTTGATAAGTTTCTCCAATGTTTCTGTAGTCGACATAACAGTAGGATATTCAGCTTTAAATTTATTCAGCTTTGCTCTTTTTATCCAGTACATTGGGCATACTCTTTTCAAATATGATTTATATTTTTTGTATAATTTGTCAAAGGTTTTATACAAAGACATATAAACATCTACTTTGCAGATTAATAAATTTAGTTTAAAACGATATTTTTTATTTTCGTTAACATTTACAAATTTTTCTGCACCGCCTAAAAAATAATCTTTAAAGCTAAACATACCATCATCTGTTATTAATTGTCCAACAACAGGCTTCGAAGCTTGTTCTACAAAGGTTCTACTTCTGTTTGTTTTATATTTTTTATTTTCTTTTCTTAAATGCAAATGTTTAACATATAGTCTTGAAGTTGAATAAACTTTTAGGCCATGTTGTTTAAATCTTAAGAAAACTAAATTGTGTTCATTTGTACGAATATCTTCAGGATAACCGATTTTTCTAATACTATCAGTTTTACCTATGTAGAAATTTTGAACAATGTCACACTTCAAAAATTCAGGGAAAAGATTTTCGTAAATTGTACAAACATCAAATTCATCATTTTCTTGGATAAAACCAATCCAATTTAGATTTTTAACTTTGTCTGAATCAAGACTTTTAAGATTTCTATAATAACCAGCTAGAACGTCTAAATTCTTTTCTTTAGCCATATCTAAAACATATTTAATACCGCAATTTTTATCTAAAAGAAAATCATCATCACAATAAACGAAATATTCTGTTTTTGTTGATTCTAAACCAATATTTCTACCTTTTGATAAACCAAGAGAATTAAAATCATAATGCTTGTAAATAACATTTACACTTTCGTATTTGTTAATAACCTCAAGATTTTTTTCATTGTATTCATCATCAGAATCATCAACGATAACAACATCCGCAAACTTTAAATCCCATTCTGTTTGATATTCAGCAATAGAGTTTAAAAAATTATCTAAACATTCTGGTCGCATAAAAGTTTTAACTAATAATGTTAAATCTAAAGTTTGCATTTATTTCCTCTTTCTGTAATTATTTATTTTATTATAAAATAAATA
>DBIX01000003.1 GCA_002297005.1 Cyanobacteria bacterium UBA791
ATCCTCGTTAAATTCAAAAAAAAGTGTAAAAAGTGTGTTAGTCTGCCACCCACAGGGTGGCATTTTTATTGATTACAGTTTGAAAATTCCTGATTTGATACCAATTCTTGCACCTAGGTATTCTAAACTTACCTTTAAAACCCCCAAGCCATATTTACATGAGCGAACGAAATTAATTGAAGAGGCTTCTTTAAAATACTTTGTCGGACAAGAGATTTCACCAATATTAAAACCTTTATACATAAGCAAAGCAAGGATTTCATTGTCAAAAAGAAAATCATTACTCAGTTTTTCATAAGGAATATTTTCTAAGCTTTTTCTTGTAAACCCTCTAAAACCTGTATGGTATTCAGAAAGTTTTTCAGCTGTACAAAGATTTTCAAATCCTGTTAAAAATTTGTTTGCCAAAAATTTATATAAAGGCATTCCGCCCTTAAGTGCAGAATTACCAAGCATTCTAGAACCTATAACAGCATCGTATTCCTCAAAAGCAAGCATTGATGCTATTGCAGGTATCAATTTTGGTGTGTATTGGTAGTCAGGATGCAACATAATAACAATATCAGCACCATTTTCTAGTGCTGATTTATAACACGATTTTTGATTAGCTCCGTAGCCCATATTCTTATCGTGTTGAATTGTTTTAATCCCCAAATCCCTAGCAACATCAAGAGTTTTATCGTTTGAATGGTCGTCAACTAAAATAATCTCGTCAACGAAGTCACGATAAATCTCTTCGTAAGTTTGCTTTAATGTTTTTTCGGCATTATAAGCCGGCATAATTACGATGATTTTTTTATTATTAATCATAAAGATAAACTAAAATTAATCTTCAATAGCTTTTACTTCAACAATGATGTCTTCATCATCTTCTTGAGGTAAAGCTTCAGTTCTGATTGAAGAAGCTTTGTCTTTTGAAGTTAAAGCTTTGTCTTTATGTTTTTGAACTTGTCTTAATAATTTATCTGAAAGTAAATCGATGCTTGCATACATAGATTCTGCAGTTTCTTCTAAGTGAATAGAAGTTGTATTTAATTTACAAGTAACTTCTGCAACGTGTTTTTCGCTTGCAGCAGGATTTTTGATAACAGAAAGTACAACTTCGATACCATGAATTTGATCGTAGTGACCTGCAACTTTACCGATTTTTTCTTTTACATAAGATTTGATTGCGTCTGTTATTTCAATATTTCTGCCGTTTACGTATATATGCATTTTGATAAACCTCCAATACTTAAATGCGTCTTTGTTATATTAACAATATAAAAAACATGAAAATAAATCAATTATATTGTTAACTAATCATTAATAATTTGTTGAATTTCAACATCAGGAGTTCCCAATACTCTAACTAATTCAAGTACTGAAGCTTTCATTTGACATTTTTGAGAAGAACCTGAAAAGAAATCTTTATAAAAACATCCTTCGCAGTTGCAGCCTCTCTTGTAACAATCCAATGCTGTTGGTGTCCATCTTCTAACGGCTACAGCTCTACCCATGTCACGACTTCTAAACACTTTATATTTTCCTCCAAGATTATATATTTTAAAATTTTTTAATTTTCAACTATTGACATCTGAAACTATCTTAGTTTCATTGTCTTTCCTACCCCTGCAAAGCTTGATTAACTTTGCTTTAATAACATTATAAGTACTAAGACTCTTTTTTCAAGCCAATTTTAGCCTTATATTCACATTTCGCAACATACCATGCAAACATGCATGAAGTCTTGTTTCTAGCTAGGCAATAGGGTTTTAAACATGTGCTATTACATGGTTCTCGGCTTTAAAATCATGGAAACCCATGAGTGGTGCATGTTTTCATGATTTCATTTTTCCGTATTTTTTATGAAGTTTTGTAAAAACATACAAAAATCCATGCCCTAAGGCATGGATTTTTTATTAATTGGCATGGGTTATTTTGTAGCAATAACCTCTATTTCCACCAATGCATTCTTTGGTAATTCTTTTGCTGCGACACATGATCTTGCTGGATTTGATACAAAATATTTTTCGTATACCTTGTTAAATATTCCAAAATCCGAAATGTATGCTAAAAAACAAGTTGTTTTAACAACATTTTCAAATGTCATTCCTGACGCTTTTAGAATTTCACCTATATTTTTACAAACCTGTTCTGTTTGAACTTTTATATCACCATCCACGAATTCACTTGTTTCAGGATTTATCGCAATTTGTCCTGATGCATATAAAGTATCCTTCACTAAAATCGCTTGTGAATATGGTCCAATTGGTTCTGGAGCATTTTTTGTATAAATAATTTCTTTCATTTATTACCTCTTTTATTTGTTTTCTTTGATTTTGTAACCAGCTTTTTCGAAAGCCTTTTTGATTTCTGCCAAGTGTTGGTGATTTTTAGTTTCCATAGTTACATTTAAGAAACACCCGTTAATATCAGTACCTTTGCCACCTTGTTTGTGACTAACTTTAATAACATTTGCACCATGATCTGCAATAATTGTAGAAACTTCTCTTAACTGACCAGGTTTGTCCAAAAGCTCGATAGTCAAATCCGTTAATCTACCAGAAGTCAAAAGACCTCTATTGATTACTCTTGATAGAATATTTACGTCAATATTACCGCCTGATACAATACAAGCAACCTTTTTACCTTTAATAGGTAATTTATTAAATATAGCTGCTGCAACTGATACTGCACCAGCACCCTCAGCGATAAGTTTTTGTTGTTCGATAAGAGTCAAAATTGCAGTTGCAATTTCATCATCTGAAACAGAAATAACTTCATCAACATATTTTGAACAAATATCGAATGTATTTTCACCAGGAGTTTTGACAGCAATACCGTCTGCAAACGTTGCAACTGATTTTAGAGTTTCAATTTCGTGATGTTCAAGAGCATTAATCATACTCTTTGCACCTTGTGCTTGAACACCATAAACCTTACATTTTGGATTTAAAGTTTTTATTGCAAAAGCAACACCTGAAATAAGTCCGCCACCACCAATTGGTACGATTACTGCATCAAGTTCAGGTAATTGTTCAAGTAATTCAAGACCTATTGTACCTTGACCTGCAATAACTTCATCATCATCAAATGGGTGAATAAAGATTGCACCTGTTTCTTTTTGATATTCAATAGCAGCATTGTATGCATCATCATAAACACCATCTATCAATCTTATTTCTGCACCATATTTTCTTGTAGCCTCAATTTTAGAAATTGGTGCAATACTTGGAATAAAGATTGTTGCTTTGATACCAGCTTTTTGTGCAGAAAGGGCTACACCTTGTGCGTGATTACCAGCTGAGCAAGCAATAATACCTTTTTCTTTTTCTTCCTTTGTTAAAGTTGAAATCTTATAAAATGCCCCTCTAAGCTTAAATGAACCAGTTAATTGCAAATTTTCTGCTTTTAAATAAACTTCGCTATCTGGATTAAGATTTGGAGCTGGAATTAAATCCGTAAGTCTTGCCGTTCCTTTTAGAACATGTGCTGCTTTATATATTTTGTCTAATGTTAACATACTTCTCACCCTTTCTATTGATTTTATACTACAAAAGAATATTTTTTTCTTGAACTTAACAAATGTTTAATATATTATACTTTTGTTAAGATATTGAAAGGATATTAAATTGGAAAATGGTTTTGTAGAAAACGGCTTTATAGTAAATTTAAGCAACGCTAAAAACGCTGCTGATGTTATTTATGAACTTAGTTCAATTTTAGATATGCCGGAAACTAAAAATAAAAAAATATGTTTAAAATTAGAAGACGTAATTTTAAATCAATCACAATTATTAAGTATTAAAGCATTGATAGAATCAATGGATTGCACTTTGAATTTTGTTGATACAAATTCTCAAGAAACTAAAGATGCAGCCGAAAAAGCTAATATTAAAGTTATGGAATTTAAAAACGAAGTTGAAGTTCCTGAAATTAAGCCTGAAGAAAGCGAATTTGATTCTGAAGAATCAGTTGTTTTATTTGAAAATAATGACGACCATACAGCATTCAAAGAACTTGCTGTTGAAGAAGGTTTAATCGAAAAAGAACCTTATGAATCAATGGAAGTTGAAGATATTATCAAAGCTGGTACTGATACAGAAGATTTATCAAAATTAACAACTTTATACCTAAAACAAAACTTACGTTCAGGTCAAACAGTTACTTATGATGGTCATATCGTTCTAATCGGTGATGCTCACCCAGGTAGTGAATTAATTGCTCGTGGTGATATTTGCGTATGGGGTGTTTTAGGCGGTATTGCTCACGCTGGTTCTAAAGGTAACGAAAACGCTACTATTAGAGCTTTAAAATTAAATGGTATTCAATTAAGAATTGCAAATTGCTATGCAAGACGTCTTGATACTGTTAATATTCCTTACGTACACAAGGAATCTTCTTACACACCAGAAGAAGCTAAAATTGAAAATAATAAAATTGTTATAAATACTACATTTGAAAACAAGGAGAAATAATGACAGGTAAAGTATTAGTAATCACATCTGGTAAAGGTGGTGTAGGTAAAACTACTACAACTGCTAATATTGGGACAGCTCTTGCTAAACAAGGTAAAAAAGTTGTTCTTATTGATACAGATTTAGGTCTAAGAAACTTAGACTTATTACTTGGTTTAGAAAACCGTATCGTATATACAATAGTTGATGTTGTTGAAGAAAGATGTAAACTAAAACAAGCATTAGTAAAAGATAAGAAAAATCCTAACTTATGCTTATTAGCAGCTGCTCAAACTAGAGATAAAACTGCAATTACAGGCGACCAACTAAAAACTATTTGCGATGAATTAAAAGAAGATAATGATTATATCGTAATCGACTGTCCAGCAGGTATTGAACAAGGTTTTGAAAACGCTACAACTCCTGCTACAGAGGCAATCGTTGTAACAACTCCAGAAATGTCTGCTGTTAGAGATGCTGATAGAATTATCGGTCTTTTAGAATCTAAAGAACATATCGAAAGTCACAAGCTTTTAATCAACAGAGTTAGACCAAACTTGATTAAAACAAATGATATGATGAGCGTAGAAGATGTCCAAGAAATTCTTTCTACAGAAGTTATTGGTATTGTTCCAGAAGATACAGGTATTATCACTTCTACAAACAAAGGTGAACCTATTGTTAATGACGAAACAGCTCTTGCAGGTCAGGCATATCAAAACATCGCAAGAAGAATCTTAGGCGAAGAAGTTCCTTTCTTGGATATTGATGTTCCGCAAGATTTTGTTTCAAAAGTTATTAGATTTTTTAAGGGTTTATTTGGTAAGGAGTAGGAGAGAATGAAAGATATTTTCGCTGGATTGTATAACAAGATTGTTGGCTTCTTCTCAAATGTTGAACAAAAAGAGGCTGATGAATCTAAAAACGTTGCAAGAAACAGATTAAAACTTGTTTTGATGCAAGATAGAACAAACTTAAATCCATATTTACTTGAAAGAATGAGAGGCGAATTAATCGATCTTCTTTCAAAATATGTTGAAATGGATAAAGAAGCTTTGGATTTGAACTTTGAAAACGATGGTGAATCAGTTGCATTAATGCTATCAATTCCTGTAATCAGAGCTAAAGAAGAAGAAGAAATTGAGGCAGCATTAAAAGCAGAAGATGAAGCTAAAAAAGAAATCGAAGAAAAATTAAAAGCTTTAGAAGAACAAGAAGAGTCAGAAGACGATGAAGAATCTGATGAAGAAGATGATGAATCAGAAGATTCTGATGAAACTGACGAAGAAGATGTAGAAGGCTCTGAAGAAGAAACTTCTGAAGAAAATGAAAAGTCTGAAGACGAAGTTACAGAAACAGAAGAAAAACCAAAAAAGAAAAAACACAAAAAGAAAAAGAAAAAAGCTTTGCTAAATATACCTGATGTAATCGAGGTAAATGAAGTTTCAGAAGAAGTTGTTGAAGTAGAGGTTGAAGAACCTACAGAAGACGAAAACAAAGAAGAAACTCAAGAAGAAAAAAGCGAAGAAGAATAAACGAATTTAAAATACTAACAGAGGCGAGATTTTCATTAGAAAATCTCGCCTCTGTGTTATTGTAGTTCTATCAATTAAGCAACCTTTAAAGTATATCCCAAAGTTTTCATAATTTTAGCTAAAGTATCAACTTTTGGAACTCTTTTTCCAGCAAAAATATCATAAAGCAAAGCTCTATCAATTCCTGCTTTTTTACAAAAACCTGAAATACTATCACGAGATTTTATTACGTTCTCTAATGATCTAAAAAATGCATTAAAATTACCATCTTCAAGATATTCAGAAAGACTTTCATTCATATATTCTTTTTGGAAAGTTTCATCTTTTAGTTGTTCTTGTAGAAAATTGTTAAAATCAGCCATTTAAATCTCCTTTTATATTTTCTAAATACTGTTTTGCAATTTCAATATCTTTTGATTGTTTTGATTTATCACCAGCGTTTAACAACAAAACGCAAATTTCATTTTTTACTGTGTAATAAATCCTATATCCTTTGCCAAGTGTAAACCTTAATTCAAATAAATCAGGTGCAATCATTTTATAATCACCAAAATTATCATCGTAAATACGTTCAATTCTTTTGACAATTTTTACTCGAATGGAAGTATCAAGTGAAAGTAGCCAGTCTTGAACAGGAATTTTACCATTTTTTAACTCATAAAAAACAATTTCGTTCATATTTATAGTGTAGTATATTTACTACACTATGTCAATTATTCTTGAGTATTACTAATAGAGGCGAGATTTTCATTAGAAAATCTCGCCTCTGTTTTGTTTATTATGTTTTTTAATTTCTCAATTTAACAATCGCTGCACCTGATGTCATGCCAGCACCAAAAGCACAAAGTAATAGTGTTGATGGAGTTTTTAATATTCCTTGTTTCATTTTATCAGAAAGTACGCAAGGTATCGATGCGGCAGACATATTTCCAAATTCTTCAATGTTTGTAAGAACTTTTTCAGGTTTAAGATTTAATCTTTCACTCAAAGCCTCTATCATTCTTAAGTTTGCTTGGTGAGGGACAAAATAATCAATATCATCCCAAGTCATATTTGCCTTTGTTAATATCTTTTCAACCAAGGATGGAACTTCTTGCATAACATATTTATAAACATCTTTTCCTGCCATTTTTAAGTGATTATCACCATTTATGCCGGTATTTTCTGCCAATGGACAGATTTCTTTTTGCAAATCAACGCTTATAAATTCTTTTTTTGTTCCGTCAGCTCCAAGTATTACTTCTTGAATATCATCGTTTTCATCATTTGATTTTTCTACTAGAGTTGCGGTTGCACCATCACCAAAAAGAACACAAGTTGTTCTATCTTTCCAATCAACAAATTTTGAAGTTGTATCAGCTGTAAGCACCAAAACTCTTTTTGCAAAACCTGTTGCAATATTTGCCCTTGCAATTTGTAGGGCATAAACATAACCTGTACAAGCAACCGAAATATCAAATGCAGATGCATTTTTTGCACCTATGCCAGCTTGTACTTCGCAAGCTACAGATGGATAATGTCTTTCAGGAGAAGATGTCGCAGAAATTATCATATCAATAGTTTCTGGATTAATATTTTTATTTTTAAGAAGTTTTTTTGATGCGTCTATTGCAAGCGTTGCAGAGGTTTCTGATGAAGAAGCAATATATCTGCTTTTTATTCCAGTTCTTTGGGTAATCCATTCATCACTTGTATCAACAATGTTTGAAATATCGTCATTTGTAACTTTTAATTTTGGAACGCTATATTCAATTCCATTTATATATGTTGGTATCATAATTTTTAATCCCTCTCAATTTAGCGAAGACCATTCTAACTTTTATTCAAAAATACGTCAAGTATTTTTAAACAATACTTTACTTATTTCTGCTAAAAAATCCTGCAATATCTTTATGTTTTAGGAGTTTTGAAATTGGTCTACCGTGTGGGCAAGTGTATGGTTCTTTGCAAGCTCTCCATTTTTTTATCAAGTCTTGCATTTGCCACATTGTAAGTTCGTCCCCAGCTTTTATTGCTGCACGACAAGAGGTTGTTATTAAGATTTTTTCTTCTAATCCATTCAAATCGCCTTTAAGGTTTTCTAAAATATCTGAAAGCAAATCTTTCGGGTTAACTTTTGATAGCATTTGAGGAATTTTTTTGAAAGTTATTTCATTATTTCCTAAAAAAGCTATTTCGTACCCGTATTTTTCAAACTTTTCTTCATTTTCTTTTAATTGTACATACTCTAGTGGCGAAACATTTAAAACATCTGAAACAAAAAGAATTTGAGATGCTACATCTTTTTGTGCTTTAAGTTTTTCGTAAATATATCTTTCTGCGGCAATGTGTTGGTCTACAATTTCAAGCCCATCTTCTTTTTCAATTAGAATGTATGTTTTTTTGTATTGTCCAATAATGTTTTCGTCAAAAGAAACTTCTTCTTTATATTGAGAATACGGAATTTCTTTTGTAAAAGATACTTTTTCTTTTGGAATATCAATTTTTAATTGGTATTGAGATTTACTTTCTTCACTAGGTTTTAGAGTAAATTCTTTTGACTCATGTTTTGGAAGTTCACTAACATAAACATCCTCTGGATTTTTTTCTTCCTCTTTATTTTGTGAGAAGAAATCCAAAGTGTTTTCCTCATCGTAATCCTCGTTTTTAACTTCAATATTGTTTGAAAGAGCCATTTTTACAGCTGACATAACAAAGCTAAAAATTTGGTTTGTATTTTTATATCGAACTTCTTTTTTTGTTGGATGAACATTTACATCCACATCTTGAGGTGGAATTTCAAGGTTTAAAATAACAAATGGATATTTGTTTTTTTCTAGTAAAAATTTGTATGCCATATCAATTGCTTTTTGAAGTACTGGACATTTTACAGGTCTTGAATTTACGTAAGTAAAGTAACCTTTTTTACTAGAACGAGTAAAATCAGGTGTTGAAACATAACCTGTTATTTTTATATTTGAAATATCGTCTGTCTTGTAAACCTCTTTCAAGTAATTTACAGCTTCTTTTGAATAAACCTCTTTAACAGTTGAAAGAACATCATTTAAACCATTTGTTTCTAAAGCAATTTTGTCTTCATTTTTTAATGTAAAAGCAACGTCAGGATGAATTATTGCAATCGTTTGAATTAGTTCTTGAATATACGAAAATTCTGTCTTTGAAGATTTTAAAAATTTTAAACGAGCAGGAATATTGTAGAATAAATCCTTAATCTCCATAATCGTACCAATAGCACAACCTGTCGGAGTTGTTTTAACTTCGCTATTTTCACATTCAACCTTTGTACCGTTTTCAAAATCTTTTGTACGAGTAATACAAGTAACTTTTGAAATAGAAATAATACTTGCTAAAGCTTCACCTCTAAACCCAAGTGTGTGAATATCATATAAATCCTCTGTATCAGAAATTTTGCTTGTTGCGTGCTTTGAAAAAGCAAGCATAATATCGTCAGGATGAATACCTGAACCGTTATCTGCAATTCTAATATTTCTACATTCGTTAGAAATTTCTATACTAATTTTTGTAGCCCCAGCATCAATAGAATTTTCTACCAATTCTTTTACTACAGAGTAAGGTCTTTCGATTACTTCCCCTGCTGCTATTTGATTTATAAGGTGTTTTGATAGTTGCTTAATTCTATTCATACTAGAAATTTTATCACAAATTCATCCAAACATGTGATTTTTTATTTTAAAACAAAGTTTAAAATGATTGTATTATGAGAACAAATACAAAACGAAAACACGTTGAAGAGAAGAAAACGGAATTAAAGGTTGTACAAACCAACCCTATTAAAACAGTCGCATATAACGACATTAACTTAAAAAATTGGAAAGATTATCCTGAAGTTAAAACAGATACATTTTGGCAATTCCCAACAAGATTAAAGGAACACGGACACTCAAACGATTACCACGGTAATTATATCCCTCAACTTGCTCAACAGTTCTATGAGAGATATACAAAAAAAGGTGACGTTGTTCTAGACTTATTCTTTGGTTCAGGTACATCAGGTATCGAAGCTGTTAATATGAACAGACGTTGTATTGGCGTTGAATTAAAACAAGAATTAGTAGATTCTGTAAGTACAAAATTCACTCCAAAACAACTTGTAACAGACGTGAATATTATTTGTGGTGATTCTACAAGCAAAGAAGCTATGGATAAGGTTCAAGCAAGACTAGAAGTTATGGGCAAGGAAAAAGCTCAGTTTTTAATTCTTCACCCACCTTATGATGATATTATTAAATTCTCTGATAAGAAAGAGGACTTGTCTAATTGTTCTTCAACAGAAGAATTCTATGACTTGTTCGAAAAAGTTGCAAAAAACGGCTATGATATGTTAGAAAACGGACGTTTTGCGGCCTTGATTATCGGAGATAGCTACAAAAATTCAGAAGTTCAACCTTTAGGTTTCAAATGCATGGAAAGAATGCAAAAATTAGGTATGAAACTAAAAGCAACAATCGTTAAAGATATTCAAGGTAACGAAAGAGCAAAAGGCAGAACTGCTAACTTATGGAGATATAGAGCTTTGGCTGGCGGATTTAATATCTTCCAACACGAATATATCTTTATCTTCCAAAAATAAAAAGATTAAATTACATTATCCCCCTAGACAAAAGAAAAATGGCGACTCGTAGAGTCGCCATTAATCGTATAAATTAAAAGTTAAACATTAAAATTTAACAGTTACTTTATTACCGCTAGCATCTGTATAATTTCCAGCGACAATGTATATCCAATCAATAAATGCTATAATACCACCAAGAATACCAAAAGAAACAAGTGTTGCAAGTAATGTTAAAACTCCTGCAGTTGATCTTCCGTTATAAAAATGATGAGCACCAAAAATACCTAAAACACTACAAAATATGAATGTAGCTATCCATTGTTGGCTTGATTCTCTTTCCATTTAAAATCCTTTCTTTATTTTTTTTCAAAAGCTTCTTTGATAGAAACCTCGTAAGGGGCTTTTAAAATACCTTTTTCAGTAATAATACCTGTAATAAGTTCGTTTGGTGTTACGTCAAAGGCTGGATTTAAGAATTTGATACCCTCAGCACAAACTGTTTTACCGTTGATATGCGAAACCTCTTCGTGAGAACGTTCTTCGATAGGTATTTCTTTACCTGATTTAATGTTTCTATCGATTGTTGAAAGTGGTGCAGCAATATAGAATGGTACATTATGGTATTTAGCTGCAATAGCAACTGTATAAGTACCAATTTTATTTGCAGTATCACCGTTTGAAGCAATTCTATCTGCTCCAACCACAACCATATCAATCATACCCTTGCTCATAAAATATGAACACATACCATCAGTAATAAGAGTTACTGGGATACCGTCTGTTTTAAGTTCAAAGGTTGTAAGTCTTGCACCTTGTTGTCTTGGTCTTGTTTCGTCAGCAAAAACTTGAATTGTATTATCCTTTGCAAAAGCTGAACGAATAACTCCAAGTGCTGTACCATAAGCAACTGTAGCCAAGGCACCAGCGTTACAATGGGTAAGGATTGTTGCACCTTTTGGAACAACTTCTGCACCGTAATTACCCATTTTTTTATTAATTTCAATATCTTCATTCTCCATTTTGATACCGTTTTCAACCAATTCTTTTACGATACCGTCAATATCTGAAGTTGAATTTTCTATCAATTCTTTTTGTTTTTTACAAGCCCACATAAGATTTACAGCGGTAGGTCTTGAAGTTGCCATATAATCTGCTTTTTCTATTAATTTTTTAACAAATTCTTCTCTTGAAAGATTTTCTTTTTGAAGTTCTTGTGCGTAAAGTGCAACACCGTGTGCACCAGCAATACCAATTGCAGGAGCACCTCTAACAATCATTGTTTTAATAGCGTCGTACATTTCGTCGCCTGTTTTTACATCAACATATTTAAACTCGTAAGGCAAAATAGTTTGATCAATTAATCTTGAAAAATTATCGACCCATTCAATAGTTTTTATTTTGCTGTGAAATTCCATTTCTACTCCTAGCTATACAAATTTATTATCTAATTTCTATATCAATATTTTCGTTGTTTTCTTCTTTTTTAATACCTGAAAGAGCTTCATAAACATAAGCTGTAACAAGTCCTGTAAATGCATTCATTAAAGCTGATAATAAAGCAACAAAGATAATCAACATTATAAGAACGATAAATCCACCAAAGTTATTGAAGAAATACAATAAGAATGACGAATGAACTGGCATAAAGCTTAGTAATGCGTGAAAACCTTTAGTCAAAAGACTCAAGATAATATCTAGAGGTATAAATACAATTGAAAATGCAATAAATGATACGAAACCAACAACTGCACCAAAAATTGAACCCTCTCTTAAATCAAAAATACCAATCATGTTATTTCTTTTCATGTAATATAGAACACCACCACTAAGGAATAGCATTAATATAGTGAAAGAAAATACATTAATGTATGGAATAATTGATACTACGGCAAGTGCACCACCAGCAATAGCACTAAGAATTGCAATTTGTTTTAGTAATAATATATTAATATTCATAATTTAACCTCTCTTTTTTGTATAGTTATTTTGTCACAAGTTTATCGTTTACGCAACATCTAGCACAGCATATCCCCATGGCGATAGAATCAACTGTATCATCGAGTTTTGGTAAATCTTCTCGATTAAGTGTAATTTTTACCATTCTTTCTACTTCTTTTTTATCAGCTCTACCAAAACCAGTAAGATTTTGTTTTATTTCAAGCGGAGTAAATTCGTAGATAGGAATACCGTATTTTTCAAGCGACATAACGATTACACCTCTTGCCTCAGCTACAGGAATGATTGTTTTTTGGTTTTTAAAATAGAATAATTTTTCTATAGATGCCACATCTGGTTTAAACTTTTCGATGATAGTGCACATGTCCTCAAAGATTTCTAGGAGTCTTTGAGAGTCTTTTTTATCAGATTTAGTTTGAATAGAACCAGAGGAAACAAGCTCAAGATTATCTCCCTCAGAAGAAAGGAGAGAATACCCTACGATAGCCATTCCTGGGTCGATACCGAGTATAAGCATAAGGTCATTATACCAAATTTTTTAGCTAAAATCCAAACGTAAAATAATGGTAATAATTAAACAAAAAAGGTATGTGAACTTTTGTAAAGTGTATAAAAGACACTAATAGGTATAATCTTGAGAATTTGCGAAAAATTAATACAAAACAAACAGTTGACTTTTAAACTTATTACGTGCATAATATAAATGTGGATTGAAAGTGTAAAAAGAACACTAAATACATTTACTCTAAATTATATAAACTCCTAAAAAAATAAACACTAAAAGACCATTAGGATGCAGAAAACACCGCCTCAAAGGCGGCTTTTTATTGCGTATTTTTCGTTTGAAGATAGTTTTAATTCATGGTACTATTAACTTCGTTATGATATATCAAGGTCAAGTTCTAAAAATTCATTCGGACTTTTATTATGTGAATTCAGAAGAAAAAATTCACGAATGCAAGTTGAGAGAAGTTTTAAAAAAACAAAAACAACGTGTTGTTGTGGGTGATTTTGTTGAATTTGAGGACGAAAAAATAACTAAAATTTTACCTCGTAAAAACTTTATACCTCGACCATCTGTTAGTAACGTTGACCAAATGATTATTGTTTCTGCGGTAAAAGAGCCAGCCTTAGATTTTATGCAACTCAACAGATATATTTGTTTTGCAAAATATTATAATATTCCAGTAAAGCTTTGTTTTAACAAAAACGACTTATCTAAAGATGACATGTTAATCGAAAGAGTATTCTCAATTTATGAACCTCTTGGCTACGATATTGTTTTCACATCTGCACTTGAAAAATCAAACATTGATGAATTTGCAGAAATTTTAAAAGGCAAAACCACAGCTTTTTGCGGAAATTCTGGTGTTGGAAAATCAAGTTTGGTAAATGCAATAAATCCAAATTTGAACCTAAAAACAGGCTTAGTAAGTGAAAAAACAGAACGTGGCACACACACGACTCGTCATTGTGAAATCATAAAAGTAACTGATGATATAAAAATTGTTGATACTCCAGGGTTTTCAAACCTAAGATTTGATTTCATTTTACCGCAAGAAATAAGTGATTTATTTGTCGAATTTGATAAATACAAGGGTTTATGCAAATATTCTGATTGTATACATTTTCACGAAGACGGTTGTGCAGTTCTGCATGACTTGAGAGAAATTGCAGAAACTCGATATGAAAGCTATGTTGCTTTTGTAAAAGAAGCTCAAGAATATAAGGAAAAGGTAAAATATTCAGGAACAAAAGTAGAAACTTTTTCAAAAGAACATAATAATAAATCCATGGCGAAAATTAGTGCAAGAAAACGTCAGGATTCAAGAAAATTATCAAAACAAAAATTAGTAAAAGAGGACATTGAAAATGAAAAATTATATTGATTTAGTAGAAAAAAAATTAGATGAATACATCCCTGTACAATATCCAGAAGAGATATTCGAATCTATGAGATATAGCGTTCTTGCAGGTGGTAAAAGATTAAGACCAATAATGTGTTTAGAAACGTGCAAATTATTTGGCGGAAACATTGAAGATGCACTTCCAATTGCTTGTGCTATCGAAATGTTGCACGTACAAAGCTTAATCCATGACGATTTACCTTGTATGGATAACGATGATTTTAGACGTGGAAAACCATCAAATCACAAGGCTTTTTCTGAATCAACAGCTGTTTTAGCAGGCGATGCCTTAATTAGCTTTGGTATTCAAACAATTATCGAAAAATCTAAAAACTTATCACCAGAAAAAGTTTTAAAATTAATTGAACTTTTCTCAAACGCAGCTGGTGTATACGGAATTATTGCAGGTCAAATTGTTGATATTCAATCAGAGGGTAAGAAAATTGATGCAAAAACTCTTGAATATATTCACACTCACAAAACAGCTGATATGTTTAGATTTGCCCTAAAAGCTGGTGGCGTTGTTGCTGGTGTTTCTGATGAAGTTTTAGAACATTTGGATGAACTTGGTTTAAAATTGGGTATTGCTTTCCAAATTTGTGACGATATTTTAGATGAAACCTCAACATTTGAAGAAATGGGTAAAACTTTAGGAAAGGATGAAGTAGCTGAAAAGTCTACGTACACTAGATTATACGGATTAAAAGACTCTGAATGTAAAGTTGATTGCCTACTTGATGAATGTCGTGGTATACTAAACAAATACAATATAAAATCTGACGTGTTAGAAGAGATAATTTCTTCAATAGAGAGAAAGGCTAAAGTTAAATAATGGAACTAATTTCTGGATTAATATACAACAACGGTATAGAAGCACTTTTTGTAGGCTTAACAGCAGCAATAATTGCTCAAATAATAAAATTTTTCTTACATTTAATTGTACATAGAAAAGTTGATTTTAGAGTATTTACAACTACTGGCGGTATGCCTAGTTCACATTCTGCAGGTATGGTTGGCTTAGCTGTATCAGTTGGTATTATTGCCGGATTTGATTCTTTATATTTTGCAGTTGCAGCTGGTAATGCCCTTGTTGTTATGTATGACGCTGCTGGTATCAGAAGAGCTTCTGGTAAAATGGCTGTATGCTTAAACAAAATGATGGATGATTTTTACAATCACGATGCAGCAGCTATCGGAACAAAATTAAAAGAACTTCTTGGTCACACTCCATTAGAAGTTTTTGGCGGTGCTATTCTTGGTATCGTTTACGCATATTTTGTTCACTATTATCTTTTGTAATAACTAGAACCTAGTCAATATCATCATCTTTATGCTCTTTGATAACTTCATCAAGAACAGATACCATCATTTTTGTATATTCTTCAGGGTTGTTAATCGACAATTCTCTTAATTTGTCAAAAGATTTATCGTTTTGAAATTCTGCAGATTTCAATGCTTCTTTTGTACCCTCAATAATCGTTTTTGTAGGGTTAATACCCCTTTTATCAAACTTCATAGCCTGATTAATACTATCTTTTGACATTCCTATTAAAGTTTGTAATTCTTTACTATCTGAACCTAAATTATTGAACACGAAAGAAATTAACAATCTTGGTGCAATTTGATTTGTTGCCCAATTACCTTTTTTCAATTTTTCGGCAACCATACCAACAGAAGTTTCAACAGCAACATCCCTTGTTTGTGTTAAAACTTCATCTAACATGTCATAACCAGTTCCAGAGCCAGGAATAATTGTATCCAAAGCTCCTATTGCAATTTTTTCTGCTCCACTTATTGCTGAAGAATAAACAAGTTTTTTAAATGTTTTTGAATCAAAAGCATTTTCAGTTTTATATGACATTTTATCAGAACCATCTATAAGCATTTTTACGCCAGCAGTCGTAGCAGCTTTTGCAACAAGTTTTGCAAAGCCAGCTTCTGGAGCTGTTAACATAACTAAAGCTCCAAGTGCAGAACGAGTTGCACCTCTTACTGCCGCAGCACCAATAATTTGAGAACGGTTATATTTATCAACTCTTTCTTGAATATGATTTTTTGTACCATAAGCTTTTACATAAGCGTCATCATATTCCTTTTTCAATTCTTTAATATTTTTACCTTTACTTAAATTTATTGAAGTTTGTTTAGTTGTTTCTATTAAAAAATTTGCCATAAGACCATAGGCATTATATTTTTCTTGGTCAGACATTTTTTCTACGTCCATACCACTAGCTTTAAGAGTACTATTTAAGGTATCTTTTGAACCAATAATGCTTACAAGATTATTTTCTAAGTTATTTAAAATATCTTCTTTTTTAGTTGTTTTATTAAAATATGGAACTGAACCAGTATTTGCATAATAATTTGGAACTTTTTCAATTTTATCTTTAAGTTCACCATTATTTTCACTATAAATCTCTAAATCTTTTTTTAATTTAGCTGAAACAATATCAGATACCGATTTTGTTGTAATAGCCATATTAAATTGTTTGGCAGTTTTTTCATATTTTTTAATGTTGGATTGATTATAATCCACGCCAAAAATTTCTTTGAATTTATCAGTAAATTTATCTTCTTTTACTGATTTTTTCAAATCATTTATTTGTTCATTGTATTTGTTAATATCCTCTTGAACTAAAACGGCTCTATTGTTAGAGTTCCAAAGCATACTTACAGAATCAGCGATTTTTCCAGCCCATCCCTCTGATGCTAATTGACCATTAAGTGAAAGCTGTGCATCCTTACCAGCATTTAATAAGGACTCGGTTGTTACGTTGTATTGTTTTAATCTATTTGATTTGCCTGTAAAATTAATATTTGAATTGCGTTCAAAAGTGTCAGGTTTTTGGACAAAAGTACTTTGTCTAAACCCTTTTTGAATAGGTTTATTTTGAATTTTTATATTTGAAATATTTAAATTTGTTGAGATATTCAAAATACAATACACCTATAAATGAACACAACCTACCCCTACTTAAAGTACCAGACAAAATTTTTATTGCTATATTTTTAAAGACATGTTAAGTTTTTGTTACATAGCTAATAGTTAGAAATAACATGCTTTTTGAACTAATTTTAAATACTCAAAATATTATTTTTATAGTGGTTTTGCTATACTAAAATACGGAAAATTTAGGAGAAATAAAAATGATTAGATTAGGTATTTTAGGATACGGAAATTTAGGTAGAGGCGTTGAAAACGCTATGAAATTTAACGAAGATATTGAATTATGTGCTATTTTCACTAGACGTAATCCAAGTGATGTTAAAGTTAATTCTGATACACCAGTAGTTTCCGTTAATGAAATTGAACAATGGAAAGATAAAATTGATGTTTTGATTATTTGTGGAGGTTCAGCAACAGATTTACCTGTACAAACTCCAAAATATGCAGAAATGTTCAATGTGATTGATAGTTTTGATACACACGCAAGAATTCCTGAACATTTTGCCAATGTTGATAAAGTGGCTAAAAAATCAGGTAAAATTGCAATTATTTCTTTAGGTTGGGATCCTGGAATGTTTTCATTAAATAGATTATTCGGAAACATCTTACTACCAAATGGAAAGGATTATACATTCTGGGGTAAAGGTGTTAGCCAAGGACATTCAGACGCTATCAGAAGAATTAAGGGTGTTAAAAACGCAAAACAATACACAATTCCTGTAGAAAAAGCACTAGCTTCTGTAAGAAACGGAGAAAATCCTGAACTTACAACAAGACAAAAACACACAAGAGAATGTTTTGTTGTACTTGAAGAAGGTGCAGATGCAAAACAAGTTGAACATGAAATCGTAACTATGCCAAACTATTTTAGCGATTATGATACAACTGTTCACTTTATTTCAGAAGAAGACTTGATTAAAAATCATTCAGGTATTCCTCACGGAGGATTTGTAATCAGAAGCGGAGAAACTTCTAATGGTACAAAACACGTTATCGAATATAGCCTAAAACTTGATTCAAATCCTGAATTTACATCAAGTGTACTTGTTGCTTATGCAAGAGCAAGCTATAGATTAAACAAAGAGGGTCAATCAGGTTGCAGAACAATTTTTGATATTGCACCTAGTTATTTGACTAATAAAACAAATGAAGAATTAATTTCTACAATGCTTTAGAAATTAAGATATAGGTACAGAGGGGGAATTTGACTTCGTCAAATTCCCCCTCTTATTATTTTGTATTGAAACTGTATTACAAATATGTTATAATGTTAATACAATATCATAACAAAAGGAGTTTATTGTATGACACAATCAAATATCAGCATTCGTGTTGACAACAAAATAAAAGAACAATTTGACAGCCTTTGTAATGAATTAGGCTTAAATATGTCAACAGCTATAAATTTATTTGTTAAAACAGCAATCAGAGAAAAAAGAATTCCTTTTGAAATATCTTTAAATACTCCAAACTCAAAACTTGTTAAAGCGATTGAAGATACTGAAAACGGTATTGGTCTTTCAAAAAAATATGATACCGTTGAAGATGTAATGAAAGCAATGCTTGAGGATTAAAGATGTACAAAATTGTTTATACAAAACAAATGAAACAATCTTTAAAACTCATGAAGAAACGAGGAAAAGATTTATCAAAATTGCAAACAGTTCTTGAAATTCTTTCTGCCGGAAAACAATTACCTGAAAAATATAAAGAACACAATTTATCCGGAAATTATTGCAAATACAAAGAATGCCATATTGAACCTGATTGGTTATTAATTTATAAAATAGAGTGCGATATTTTAGTTTTAACGTTAGTTTGTACTGGTTCACATAGCGATTTATTTTAAAATATTACTAAAATGACATGAACCTTTAAATATGATATTATCTTGGTATGGCTATTTTATCAGATGACGAAGAAAAAATAAAGGAAAAACCGAAAAAAAATCCTGTCATAAAAGCAGAAACTATTGCTTATGACAGAGTTTTTGA
This sequence comes from Cyanobacteria bacterium UBA791, assembly GCA_002297005.1. GTDB lineage: Bacteria > Cyanobacteriota > Vampirovibrionia > Gastranaerophilales > Gastranaerophilaceae > UBA791. The sequence continues at coordinate 19,352 of DBIX01000003.1, forward strand.
AAACTCTATTCGTCCAAAGTCTTTTGATACTTATGTTGGTCAAACAGCCTTAAAAGAAACCCTTAAAATTTCAATTGAAGCAGCAAAAAAAAGAAACACAACGCTTGACCATGTTTTATTTTATGGTCCACCAGGGTTAGGAAAAACTACCCTTGCAGGAATTATTGCAGAAGAACTTGGCACATCTGTTAAAATTACTTCAGCTCCGTCTTTTGAAAGACCCCGTGATATTATTGGGGTTTTAATGTCTTTAAAAGAGGGTGAAGTTTTATTTATTGATGAAATTCACCGTTTGAATACTGTTACGGAAGAGATTCTTTATCCAGCAATGGAAGATTTTTATCTTGATATGATGACAGGAAAAACTCAAACAGTAAAAACTATGAGAATTAAACTTCCTAAGTTTACTCTTGTAGGTGCAACTACAAAAGCTGGCGGAATTTCAAGCCCTCTAAGAGATAGATTCGGTTTTGTTCATAGATTACAATTTTATACTGTCGATGAATTAACTCAAGTTATTTTGAGAACAGCTAAAATTTTAAATATCGAAGTTTCGCAAGATAGTGCAAAAGAAATTGCAAAACGTTCTCGTGGAACTCCTCGTATCGCAAATAGATTGCTAAAAAGAGTTGGCGATTTTGCCATTGTAAAAAATGATGGTAAGGTTGATTTAAATTTAACAAATGAATCTTTATCTGTTTTAAAAATTGACGAATATGGTCTTGATGAAACAGATAGGAATATGCTTATGTTTATCATTGAAAAATACAATGGCGGGCCAGTTGGCTTGGATACAATTGCAGCAGCCTTGGGTGAAGATGTTCGTACAATTGAAGATGTTTGCGAACCTTATTTACTACAAGCTGGATTGCTTGTTAGAACTCCTCGAGGTCGTAAAGTTTCACCAGAAGCTTATCGCCATTTTGGAATAAAGGAAGTTTAATGAAAAAATTATTTATACTTTTTATCTCAATGTTTATGTTTTGCTGTTCTTGTTTTGCAATTCAAGACGATAAAGTTTTGAATGCAGAAACAGGCTTTGTAAAACATATTGATTATGTTGAAGAGGGCGAAACAAATAAACAAATTGTAGATGTCTTAATTAAATCAGGTGATTTTAAAGGTCAAGAGGTTGAAATAGAAAATGTTTTGACTGGAAACCCTTACTATGACATTCTCTTAAAAAAACATGATAGCGTCGTTTTGCACTTGGAAGATTCTGATGATGGAATGCAGTTTTATATTTCTGACATAAAAAGAGTTCAAGGCTTGTATTTTTTACTTGGCGTATTCTTTTTATTAGTTGTACTGGTTGGGGGTAAAAAAGGCTTTATGAGCCTTGTTGCGACTGGACTTATTGTATGTCTTGTTGTTTGGTTTTTAACTCCAATGATTTTAATGGGATTTAACCCGATTGTTGCAACCGTTATTCTTTGTCTTGTGTCATCGGCAATTGCTGTATATTTTGTCGGTGGAATCAACTTTAAGAGTACTTCTGCCGTGCTTGGAACGGTGTCGAGCTTGGTTATTGCATCAATAATGTCATGTATCGTTATTGCTATTTCTAGACTTACCGGTTTTTGTTGCGAAGAAGACGTATTCTTGTTTACCGCTCATCCTGAATTGAATTTCGTTGGAATTTTAACTTCTGCAATGATGATTTCAGCCTTGGGTGCTGTTATTGACGTTGCAATGTCTATTGCAAGTACTATTAATGAGATTTATGATTTGAATAATAAAATGACCTTGAAAGAACTTTATTGCTCTGGTATGAATGTCGGAAAAGATATTATTGGTACTATGACAAATACATTGATTTTAATGTATTTGGGCGGTTCTTTACCATTAGTACTTTTAGCTCACAATATTGATTTGATGAAATTCTTTAATTTGAATATGGTAGTTACAGAAATTTCTTCAGCCCTTGTCGGCAGTATTGCTCTTGTTGTTTGTGTTCCTGTTACTGCAATTATTACGGCATATTTGTTGGAATTAAAAAAGAAAAATCTTGATAAAAATGTAGATTTTGAATTTGACGAAATAGACGAAGATACAAAAATTGATTAGTAAATAGACTCTTTGAAAAAAATAAATTGATGATATAATAATTTATGGTAAAAGAGGAAATAATAATGATTGAAATGCGTGTAATGGGTATTGCCCTAGATACAAGAACAGGTTCACCAATTGTAGTTTTGCATGATAAAGATAATAGAAAAGCTTTGCCTATTTGGATTGGCTCAGCCGAAGCAAGTGCAATTATTAGAAAAATTGAAAATCTTGTTGTAGCAAGACCAATGACGCACGACTTGATTATAAACATAGTAAAACAATTAGGCTATAGAATTGATAGAATTGAAATAGCTGATGTTGAAGAAGATACTTACTATGCATCAATTTATATTGTAGATAAAGAAGGCAACGAAGAAGCTATCGACGCAAGACCATCAGATGCTATCGCAGTTGCAATAAGAGTTGATGCACCGATAATGATTTCAGCAAGCGTGCTTGCAACAGGTTCTGTTTCAACAGATCCAAGCAAGGACGAAGAAGAAGCAGAGGAATTTAAAAGCTTCGTACAAAGTTTGAAACCATCAGACTTTGAAAAAATGTTGAAAGATAAAGGCGAAACAGAAAAAGATAACTAGACTTGAAAAGCCTTAAAAATAGGTTATAATAAATAATACAGAACATTGAAAATGAAATAAAACTTTGAAAGATAGTGTTTTAATCACTATCAAAATCAAAAACGACGTGGGGACGTACTGGCTTTTGACGCCACGCGGCGAGCGGTGAGGCAAGCCGAGAAAACGAAGTTTTCGAGGTGGAGTCGAGGTTAACGGATTGGCTTTGTGAAGACAAAGACAAACAGGTTAACCGAGCGGAGCCGTTATCATAGTTCCACAAACGACGTGGGGACGTACTGGCTTTTGACAGGACGTTTGTTGGAAACAGGTTGCGAGTCCGAGAGCTGTTCTCGGTTATCAACGAGCAAACTAAAATGAATGCTACAGATAACGTTGTAGTTGCTGATTTTTCAAGAGCTAACGCTCTAGCTGCTTAATTAACGCAGTTCAGCCTCTCATAGTTGCCCAGCTTGCCGGTGCTATGGGACCACCCATGCAAGATGCAGTATGTTGATGATAGTAGACATATCAAGATAACTATTAAGGTGCGTATCACTAAAAAAGACTTTGTTAAAATTGTAGAGGTTTGTTTTTTCCTTGATTTTAACGAGAGAAATAAAAACTACATTCGTAGAGGCTTGTTTACTTCCGTTTTGGACAGGGGTTCGACTCCCCTCGTCTCCACCATTATTTCAAAGTTTTATTGTCGAACCCGACAGGGGTTCTTCCCTCTCAAGAAAATAATATTAATATATACAAAAATCTAAATACGACCCAATTATGTCAAATTGGGTCGTATTATTGAGATATTTTTAATTAGTTTTATTTGCTTTGAGCAATTGAATTAAATTTTTCACGAAGTGAATTAATTTCGGTTTCTATTGTACTAATTATTTCATCATTTGATTTAGAAAAAATTTCAATATCTTTTTTGAAATGGTTTATCCATTTGTTTTCTGGTTTAATTGAATAAATTGAAAGAACTAATTTTTCTTTAAATTCAAGAGCAAAAAATAAAGAATAGTTTGTTATATTATTCGAAATTTTTAAACTTTCATTGTTTATAATTTCTTTTGGAATAAATCTTACAACACAGTAATTTTTACCGTTGTAACCAAAATCTTTAGCATCTGCATTTTGCAAATTCATTTTTTCGTCTTTTACAACTTCACGCATAATATCAAAAATATCATTTTGAAATTCTGAAGTATACTCTTTCATCAAATTAAAAACATCTTTATATTTAGAATAAATTTCTCTACATTTATTTTTTGTTTCTTTATCTAGCATTGTATATTTCTCCTTAAGTATATCTGTGTATTGTTTTATTGATTGAGTAGCATTATCATTTTGGTTCATTGATTTTAATAAATCCAATAATATATAATAAACCTCTTTATATGTTATTGGATTATAACAATTAAGGGCTTTTGTTAATTGTTCTTCTGTTGGTAGATTAATATCAAGAAAAATATATTTTTGATTGTTATAATCTTTAAATTTTGAATACTTTTCTATAAATTTTTTATAATCCTGACATTGTCCACCGTGTTCTATAGAACCATACTTGTTTTCAATTACGCAAACAAAATCATTGGTATAAAGTAATAAATCAATTCTACGCTGTTCATTTGTGCAAACTTCTGTTTTTATGTTCATTGAAGTTGTATCTATATTAGATGTATCTATATTGGCTTCTTCTAAAAATCTTTTTAAAAATTTATCGCCAAGATTATGATTTTCATTTGGATTCAATAACCAAGCTAGGAAATTTGAGTGTCTAATTTCATGATTATCTAATTTTAACACTTTAAAAATATTAAATTTGCTGTTTTCTTCTTCTTTTATATTTTTTATATATTTTTGCAAGTTTTTTATTTCTTCATCGTTCAAAAATTTATTCAATTCTTCTCGTAGCAATTCTTTTGTCATTTTTATACCTTTCTTATTTTTCATTAAGCATATCACAAATAGTCTTAGTCTTTGGTAAAATTAAAAACCAATACTATTAGCAAGTTCTTTTGATTTCTTAACTTTAACTTCATCTTCAAGCATTTGTTTCAGGTCTTCGACGTCATCAGTCCCTAAAAAATCAATTTTCTTTTTAACTGTTGAAATCACCAGCTGTTAAACCTTTTATATTTGCAAAATCAATATCGACATCTTTATTAAAAAAGTGTTTAAAACCTAGTTTTACCTGTTCAGTTGTCATATATTTAAATTTGATTTTAAAAGTAAATCTACGTAAACTTGCTTCATCAAGAGAATCCATAAAATTTGTAGTACAAACAAATGGATAAGGATGAGCTTCCATCCAAGTAAGCATTTCATTTACTTGTGTAATTTCCCAATTTCTTTGAGCATTGGTTCTTGATTGCAAAAATGAATCAGCTTCATCAAATATCAATAAGGCTTTTTTGTCTTTAGCATCTTTAAACGCCTTTGCGATATTTTGCTCTGTTTCCCCAACATACATTGAAATTAAATCAGACGCTTTTTTAAAAATAACTTCCAAACCTAATTTATCAGCAAGTTGTTTTGCATATTCGCTTTTTCCAGTTCCAGCTTCACCATAAAGGCAAAGTGAAAAATTCAATTTACCAGTATTTTTAATTTTTTCACTCAAATCTTCAATATTAAAATCTGTATTTACAAGATTTATATCATAATTTTTAGATTTATTATTCAAATTAGATTTTTCTTTAATATCATGACCTCTATTTAGCAATTTTACTTGATTTTTAACAAAATCTTCAAATTTATTCTCCTCAGAATTTGTTAAACGAGTTAGCTTTATTGCATTTGTTATAATTGAAGAAGACATATCATATTTTTTACTTAATTCTAAAATTTTTTTGTCAGATATTTTAAAATTACTCTTTTTAAATTCTTTCTTTAAAAACTTTATTTGAATATCATCTTTTAATTCTTCAAATTTTACAGAATAAGTAAAGCGTCTTAAATATGCTTTATCCATGTTATAAATATCATTTGTTGTCCAAATTATAGGTGTAGTATTTTCCTCTAACAATTTATTTACAAAAGCTTTCGATTCTGTTTTTCGGTTAAACATTGTGTCTGTGAATACATCTTCTGCTTCGTCAAATAGAATTATTTGACTTGTTTTAAGGTTTTTAAATAGTGCTGTTTTTAGTTTTAAATTTGTAAGTCTATTGTATCTATTAACTTCATCACCATCTTTATCTTCATAAATAACTTCATAGATAGGTAATTTTAAAGTTTTTGCAATAACTTTTGCCATTTCAGTTTTTCCTGTACCAACTGCCCCATAGAAAAGAATATTTATTCCTTTTTCTTTTTGAGTAATAGAATTTTTTATAATAGTTTTTACTGTATTTAATTCATCTTTTAAATGACTAAAATCACGAGTATTTAAAGCCGTTTTCGATTTAATTCCTATAATTTTTTCACAAAGACTTTCCTTAGATACATTTGATTCATCCATAAAAATATTTTGAATATAACCAGAAAGTGCATCATATTCTAAAAATCCAAATTCTCTTAATTTATAAATAGACAAAACTATTTTACTTGATTTTTTTAAACAAATTTTGATACTATCTACAATTTCATTATGTTGAAAGCTTTTATTGAATATACCCAAACAAGAACTAAACGTAGCACTTATTTCTCTTCTGACAATAAAACCTAAAACTTCTTTTTCAATTTCAGACAAATTGAATATTTTTTGGATAGTTAATAAAATATTTTCTCTTTGAGAGATTTGAACATTTTTTAGCTTATTATATTCCTTTTTTAAAAACGAAATGTAGATATTTATTTTGTCATTAGTTGATTTTCGGTTAATATTCTCATTATCATCAAATAAATTTAAGTTAAAATTTATACTTAAATCATCATAACAATCATTTAGTACCTCTGTAAGTCTTTCTATATTTTTTCTTTTTGCCGGTCTAGTTCTTGCACTTGACAATCCTTCAATCAAGTACTCAAGTAGCTTCTTTTGTTCAAATTCTTCTAGCATAATATCTCCTTATCTGTTTTTATTATAAGAGGGTATTATGTCAGATTAGGACGTATGTTTTTATCTTTTAGGAATCCAATTTATTTCTTTAGATTTATCAAAGCCCTTTAAAAATTCATTACAATCCTTAAATGGTTGATAATTCACATCTAGAAATCTTTTTGATGCACCATATTTATTTGACGGATGAGATGAACGTGAAATTTTTATATATTTAGTATTTAATTTCTTTTCCTTTGCAATTGTCAATAGAGTTAATTTATTGGCTTTACTTCCCCACAACATTATAAATAGTGGTTGTTCTGATTTTATTTTTTTATTAATTAAATTTTTAATTATTAGATTAACAATAGGTTTCCATTTTTTTATGTGTTCTGCTTGATTATCATGATTATACGTTAATGCTGTATTTAACAAAAGAACACCTTGCTCTTTCCAAGATGATAAATTTGTATAAAAACTATTATTATCTTCAAAATTACCAATTTTTGTAAAGATATTTTTTAAAGAATCACTTGCATTTGAACTACCATCCTTATACGAAAAAGCTAATCCATGAGCTTTTTCTCCATTAGGATATGGGTCTTGCCCCACAATTACAGCATTTGTCTTTTCAGAAGTTAACCCCAAAAGAGCATTAAAAATATCATTTTTATCAACCGGTGTTTCTCTATTATCAATACACCAGTTAATATCATTAAGAAATGGCTTAATATCTTCTTTTGTTAGCCATCCATTTTCTATTAATAATTCAAATTTTTCCATTTTTACCTCTTTCTTT
>DBIX01000017.1:0-12130 GCA_002297005.1 Cyanobacteria bacterium UBA791
TTCCGTTTTTTATTGCGTAAAAATAAACAAATCAAAACTTTACAAGTTGCCAACTCAATACATAACGATTAAAATTAGATATTATGAGCAAAACATGTAAAAACTGGACACAATGGTTGTCACAAACAAGATTTGCTTCATTATCTGAAGCTCAAAGAATACAAACTCTTAACTGGTTACAAGCGGTCGGCGACGTAATCATAAATAGTGCACGCATAAAAGAGGGCGACACAGTTATAGATATAGGTACTGGTACTGGATTATTAGCTTTTAAGGCTCTTGATGCATTAAATGGTACAGGTTGCGTTATATTTTCAGACAAATTCCAAGACTGTCTTGATACCTGTCAAGAATTTATCAACTCTGCAAATGTTAAAGGCAACTACAAAATGCTTCAATCACCAGCTGACCAAATTGATTTACCTGATGAAAGTGTAGACAAAGCAGTTATGCGTTCAGTTTTGGTACACATTGTAGAAAAACAGCCAGCAATTTCTGAAATTTGCAGAGTATTAAAAAAAGGTGGAAGATTTTCATTTTTTGAACCAATAATTCGTTCAAACACTAGATATTGGCAATTAGTAAATCCAGCCAACATTAAAAACTTTGAAGCTTTTAAAGAGGCTGAAAACAAATTTATGACAGACGAAACTGATTCATTATGCAACTTTGATGAAAACTGTATCGCAGAAAACTTAGACAAAGCAGGATTTTCTGATGGCGAAATCAATCTTGATAATGTTGAATCAAAATACGTTGTTACGTCAAATATGATTAACGAATGGTTTAACAATCCGCCAGCTCCAGGGCGTCCAACAATCAAAGAAAGATTTTTAAAATACTTCTCTGAGGAAGAAGTAAATTCTTATATGGACGATTTGAGAAATGATTTAAAAGGTAAAGAAATTACTGTAGTTACCAAAGCAATTTTCGCAAATGCTATAAAATAAATTTTAAGAGTATAATAATTGTATGCAATCATACGAAGATTTTATATCAACAGTTTCACACGAATTAAGAACTCCTCTAACAAGCATTAGAGGGTTTGCTCAAACTATGTTGCAATCCTACGACAAACTTGATGATGAAAGCAAAAAACGTTTTATAAAAATCATCGAAGAGCAGTCAAATAGATTAATTCACCTAATCGAAAACATGTTGAAGGTTCAAAATAATGAAAAACTTATCTTCAAGACAGTTAAAGCAAAACCTTTGATAGAAGATGTTATTCAAATAATTAAGCAACAATATAAAAATCACAAATTTGTACTTAAATACAACGAAAAACTTCCAAAAATTCTTGTCGATGTTGATAAATTTCAACAAGTTATGACAAACCTAATTGAAAATGCAGGAAAATATTCTGACCCTGATACAACAGTTACAGTATCAGTAGATTTTGACAAAAATCCTGATTTTGTATCAATCAAAGTAACAGATAATGGTGTCGGAATAGACAAAAAAGATTTTGACAGTATTTTTGAAAAGTTTTCAAGAATAGATAATCCACTAACAAGAAAAGTTCAAGGTAGCGGATTAGGTTTATACATCACAAAAGTTCTTGTAACAAAGATGAATGGTAAAATTTCGGTTGAAAGTTCAGACGGCAAAACAACCTTTGAAGTAAAAATTCCAAGCGAGAATATTGAAACACAGGCAAGAGAAAAATGCTCACAAACACATTAATTATCGACAAAAGAAAAGAACTTCCTGCAAAGTACAAAAAACTTTTGGAAGATAAAACAAACGAAGTTACAATTTCGTCTGACATTAAATCTGCACTTGAAATCATTAAAACTAAAGAACCTGATGTAATAATAATTTCTGATAGCATTGAAGAAGATTTAGCAAGTTTTTGCTCAAAAGTAAGAGTTTTGACTTACAACATGCGACCTGTAATTATTGCAACGTCTAAATCTGCAGAAACAGAGGACAAAATAAATGTTCTTAAATCTGGTGCTGACGATTTTATATCAGAGCCTATAAATAATGACGAGTTTAAAATGCGTATCATCGCTCATTTGCGTCGTGAGTACGAGTCATACATTGATTTAAAAACAAATTTACCAAACGGTAATTATTGCATGAGAGCATTAAAAAGAGTTCTGACAGAAAAAAATAAATGGGGAGCTTTGTTAATTAAAATCAATGAATTTGAGGTATACAAAAGTGTATACACAGAGCTTGCTTCTGACAAACTCACAAAAACTTTTATTGCAATTATGTTTTCAGGACTTGATGAGAATGATTTTTTAGGTTCAATAAACGAAAACGAATTTTTAATAATTACAAGTGCTTATAAACTTGAAAAAGTTGCATCATTTTTAACTTTTGCTTTTGATTCTGTAAAAGAAAAATTTTACTCAAAAGAAGATGTACAAAGAGGCTATATGCTAATCAGAGGTAACGAATACGCCGGCAAACGTGGTGATTTTGTATACATCTCTATTGGCGGAATTTCTAGCGAATTTTCTATTTACGATAGTGTTGAAGGAATTTTAAAAGACTTATTATACACAAATTCTTTATCTAAAAAGCCTGACCAGTCAAGCTATTTAATCCAAAGACCTAAAATTTCAACACCAAATGCTGTTCAAAAAAGAGAGCAAAATAAGAAAATTTTGATTATCGAAGAAGATACTGCTATGCAAGTTTTACTTTCAGAAACTCTAAAACTAGAGGGATTTGAAACAACTTTACCTGAAATGGTAATGAATTTTGATGATTACAAACCGGCAATAATAATTCTTGATGCTGGTAGTGCCAATGATGAAACAGGCATAAATCTTTGCAAGCATTTAAAAAAGAAAAAGATTAATTCAAAAATAATAGTAACATCAAATTCTCACGACAAAGAGTCAATCCTAAGTGCTGGAGCAGATTTTTATCTACCAAAGCCTTATGAAATTTCAACATTGATAAAATGGGTTAACTATTTTATGAAAGAGGTAAACGAGTAATGGAAAAAGTTCTTTTAACAGGTTCATCTTCAGGCATAGGGAAAGCTATTGCAATAAAGCTTGCTAATGCTGGATACAATTTGATTTGCACAGTTAGAAAAGAAGAAGATAAAATCGCATTAGAAAGTCTAAGTGACAAAATCGAATGTGTATATCTTGATGTTACAAAGGATGAGGAAGTTAAAAACTTATACCACACTCTAAAAGAGCAAGATGTTGAATTAATTGGCATAATTAATAACGCTGGATATGCAGTAGCAGGAATTTTGGAAGATGGCAATATCGAGAAAATCAGACAACAAATTGAAGTTAACTCCTTTGCTCCTCTAAGAGTTGCTACAACAATGCTACCTTTGATGAAAAAAGGTAAAATTATAAATATGAGTTCAGTTTCATCAAACTTTGTTTATCCATTTATAACTCCTTATTGTGCATCAAAAAGATTATTAGATACGTTATTTCAAGGTTTGACTTTAGAATTAACAAACAAAGATATAAAAATTGTTTCAATAAAACCGTCAATCATAAAAACACCTTTATGGGAAAAATCCTTTAAAATAGCAGAAGACAACTTTAATGAATGTTCAGAAGAAATTAAAGCTAAATATCAACCAATGATAGACAAATTTTTAACATATATAAAAGGACAAGTTCCAAAAGGATTAGAGGCAGAAGTTGTTGCTAATGTAGTATTAAAAGCTATGAAAGCTAAAAATCCTAAATGGTCATATAATGTTGGAATTGGTGCTAAATTAGGAATGTTTTTAGGAAAACTTCCGACAAATCTAAAAGCAAAAATATTTCAAAAAGAATTGTCACGATAAAACTTATTTGTCATATAATTGTTTTGAGGAGAAAAACAATGACAAAATTTTTTAAAGGACTAGCAAAAAAATTAGTAATATCAATCTTAACTACTGCGTTATCAATTTTTATTTTATATTGGAACGTAATGAATATAATAACAGCATTCCAAACACCAAACGCTGATTGGGGTCAAGTTTGGACATACTTAGTATGGTCAATCATAGTATTAGCCGTTATGTGGTTAATTTCATTCCTAAAATTTTTAAAAAATCTTATTTTTATAATTTTAGTACTTATCCTAATTGGTTGGTGGTATCTAGGTAACACAATGACAAACATGTGCGTCACTATGGGTTCTTGCAAAGCTGGTACTGAAATCAAGACAGTATCAGGCAAAGTAATTATTGACCAACATAGTTGCACAACAAATGGTTGGACTTGGGATAGTCAAAAGAACATTTGCAAGACTAAAAAATAATTCTAACTATTAGCCCATTACGGCTAGAGCCATCTTCTTATCATCGTTATTAATAATAGCCTTTGTAGAATTTATGGCATTATTAATATTCAAATGCTCTTCTCCCAGCATAGCCACATTAATAGACTCTGCCTTTGAACTTGCATCAGAAACCGTCATGCTATATGCACCCTCAGGAACTTGAGCAAAGATAGTTGTTTCTGAGGTTGTATCCACATTAAAGTCTAAATATGCACTAGAATCAAAACTAATATCAGCAAGTGCCGAATTACCAGTTAAGGATAAGAATTCTTCTGGAGTGTAAATAGTCTTATCAGTCGCATCAACTAAATCATCGACAGTTACTTCAATCTCTTTATCTCCAACTTGTAAATATACATTATCTCCATCTATTGTAGATACGGTAGCTTCTTCCGGAATAGTAGCCAATGGCATACCATTTTCATCCATAAACGTATCGTCAGGTAAAATTCCTGAAACCTTATCACCAATAGTTACAGTATCACCTATTGCAAATGGATTTAAGACATCTCCTGCATTATATAACAGCGAATTATATGCCTCGGTTAACTTATCCACCTTAGCTGAAATATCTGTTTCTGTTACTTTTGAAATATTTATATTACGTTGAACTGTTGTTAACGCTAAAAATCGTACCTGATTAGTCGAAATACTCATATACCGACACACTTTCCTTATACACTTATCACCTTATGTCATGTATATCGGCATAATTTTCAAAAACTTTAGCGTTTTATAAAAAAATATTAAAAGATTTTAACTCAAAAATTTTGCAATAAAAAATGGGCCAGGTAGGGTTCGAACCTACGACCAAAGGATTATGAGTCCTCTGCGCTAACCACTGCGCCACTAGCCCAAAAGTTATAATTCGTATTAATAAATTAACATCAAATAGTTAAAAATGCAAGTTCTTAATATCATGCCGGTTAGGTATAATTTTTAAGCATGCAGTTTAATTCTTCTATCATTTCATCCTTATATGATTTTGGAGAAATGATTTCACACAAGTCACAATATCCAAGCAAACGACTTAGTAATTCAGCTTTGTCTTCACCCTTGTTTATAATAATTGACTCATCTTCAGAAGTAGAAGAAAGCGTTTCACATTCTCTTAAAACATAAGAATCTTTTAGTCTGCCCTTTATTTTATAAGTAACTGTTGTTGGTATAAAAACGCCCTTTGATTTTTGAGCAGACTGCGACATTAAAATAACTTTTTTAAGATTTATTTTTATAATACTGCCTTTTATTGCATCGTATACTTTAAAATAAATCTTACCCTCATTGTACGTAATATCTAATGGGTCAACAATAATAGTTTTTACAGTAGATTTATCATCCCTATAAGAAATCTCAATTTTTAAAGCATCTTTAGAAAATTTTTCAAAATCAGAAATAAGTTTTTGTTCTTCCTTTGTTTGATTTTCAAAAAGAGGTTCATCAATATTTAAAGCTTTATAATAATCTTTTTTATCTTTACTTATTGTTGGTGACAAAGTATTTAAAAAAGATATAATTTCATTTTTAACTAATTTTTCAGGCATGTGTTCAGCACAAAGCGAGAATACTTTTATAGCCTTAACATCATCTTCTGAAAAATTAAAACTAAATGGTAAACTTTCTAAAAGATATTTATAATTAACCTTTTTAAGAGGAAGTCCCATTGCCCTTAGAGTATTAAAGTATTTGTATATAGTAATTGAAGTATACTTTCTATGTGCTGGATCAACAGAAGAAAGATGTTCAATAATCTCTGGAATAGTTGCTGGAGTCTTTGACAAGAATTTTAGCAACTCAAATAATCTATATGAAGCGAATGTAGTTGTAGTTCTTCTATTTTTCTTCATTCAAATACACTCCTCTTATAGCTCTAATCTTTTCTACTATCTTTTCACGAAAATCTAAAGGCTCTAAAACAACGCAACGTTTCCCAAAATTTAAAACATTCTGCATCATAATAAATTCATTTGGAGCAGAAGCCTCAAGGATTAAATCATCACCTGAAATCTCTACGACTTTTTCATTATTTGAAAGAGCATAATTTTCTTCTTTTATATTTAACAATTTGTATTTAGCAATGAAAGGCTTACTCTTTTCCTCTGCTTTTTTAATATTAACATTTATGATACTTAAAATATTTTCAACCTTAAAGAAAGCATTTTTCATATATCTAGTATCAATACAGAATAAATACAGTTTGTTATGACGGAATGCAACCTTTTGAGCAATAAGCTCGTATTGTTTTATTACACCAACTCTCGGTCTATAACTAATTGTGATTTTGTAATTTGAATTTGCATAATGTATTAAACTTTTTACTAGGTCTTTATTATAGCTAGAAAGTTTAGAGATTTTTCTAATTTCTTCGTTTAATTCATCATTATTAGAATATTTGATAATCTTTTCGAAGAAAGAGTCTATCGCAAATAGTTCTTCGAAATTAAAATCCTCATAAAATCTGTTATATATTTTCTTAAAAGCATTTATTTGAGATTTTTTTAACTCAATATCAAATGGATGTTTTAATAAAACATAAGGATAATTCATTTTTGTCGCATAAGAAATTTCACAACCAGCATCTCTTAAAGCATTAATATCATTTCTTACAGTATCATCCGATACATCTTTAATTAATGGGTGCTTTTCATATTCAGACATAATTTCTTCTAACGTTCTTGAAGCTTCTAAAAGCAAAGAAAACAAAATAATGATACGCATACCCGTAGCATTAAGTTGCAAAAGTTCTATGTTTTCTGCATTTTTAAATTCAAATTCCATACGAGTATGATACCATTTTGAACCCTTACTAGGCAATTTTTTAAAAATCATTAAGATTTTGGTTAAAAGAGAAAAAAATGTTTAAATAGAAACTATGAACTACATATTTTATGGATTAATAGTATTATCAATAATATTTGGAGCTATAAATGGCAAACTTGATGCCGTTGTAAACTCAATTCTTACAGGTGCAGAATTAAGCGTAAAAGTTGCTTTTTCTCTAATTGGGATAATGGCGTTTTGGCTTGGAATAATGAAAATTGCACAGGACTGTGGATTTGTAAAATTTGTTGCTAAACTTTTAAAACCAATAACGAAAATTTTATTCAAGGATATAAAATCTGATAGCGAAGCTATTGGAGATATAGCGATGAATTTTACAGCAAACGCTCTTGGACTTACTAACGCTGCAACACCTATTGGTATAAAAGCTATGCAAGAACTTCAAGAGGTTAACAAAGATAAAGATTCAGCCTCTGATGCTATGTGCATGTTTTTGGGAATGAATACTGCCGGATTTCAATTAGTTCCAGCAACTGTTATTGCAGTACTTGTTTCTATTGGATATAACAATCCAGCTACAATTATTTTACCAGTTCTAATAGTTACAAGCATATCTTTTGCAAGTGCTATTTTAATTGCACTTATACTTAAAAGATTTTGGAGGGTTCAATAATGACCTCGATTTTGAACACTATTTCAACATGGATTTTACCAGTTATTATATTAACAATATTGACGATTGGATTAATAAAGAAAGTTCCTATTTATGAAAGCTTTACTGAGGGTGCAAAAGACGGTTTTAAAGTTAGTGTAAACATAATTCCATACTTAGTTGCAATTATTGTTGCTATCTCAATGCTAAGAGCATCAGGCTTTATTGATACTCTTGGAATAATGTTTAGCGGTATTCTTGAAGCCTTAAAAGTACCCGTAGAAGTTTTACCGATAATGATTGTACGTTCATTATCAGGTTCTGCAGCTCTTGGTATTTTCTCTGATATTGCAAATACCCTTGGACCAGATTCATATGCCACAAAACTTGCAGCAGTTATGGTAGGAAGTAGTGAAACAACTTTTTACGTACTTGCAGTATACTTTGGCTCTGTTGGTATCAAAAAATTCAGATACGCTGTTCTAACTGGTATACTTGCAGATATTATAGGGATTGTGGTAGCAATTTTTGTATGTCAGCTTCTTGTTTAGCATCAACCCAGCTTTGAGTGTAAGATTCTTGAGTTTTTGAACAGAATACTTTTTTAACAACAACTGCAAAGTTAACGTCAAAGAAATTAATTTGAGGTAATCTTTCTACTGTAAATTCACTTGAACCGCAATTATGACAATAGTTATCAGCAGGAATAATTTTGCCATTTTTAACTATACTTTTATGTTTAACTCCGCAACAAGCACATCTTGTAATGTACCATTGATTTTCAATAAGTTCACCACAATCTGGACAGTATTCTAAATCTAAAGCTGGATCAACTTTGTCATGGTTACAACGGTGTGCATTAAATAAAAAATCAAAAATCATCATAAACTCCTTTTTCTATCTTCATCATTTCGCCAACATGTTTTATTTAAGAATTATTTTTTAAAAGTCAACATTTTATTTAAAAATAAATTTGTTTATGTTTAAATTGAAATGGATTTAAGAAAAGAGGAGATATACAAATGCCTACAGAAAGAACATTCGTTGCAATTAAACCTGATGCCGTACAAAGAGGTTTAATGGGAAAAATCATAACAAGATTTGAAGAAAAAGGTTTTAAAATTATTGCAATGAAAATGCTTGAAGTTACCCCAGAACAAGCTGCAAGTCACTATGCAGAACACAAAGGAAAACCATTCTACGAAGGTTTAGTACAATTTATTACTTCAGCCCCAATCGTTGCAATGGTTGTAGAAGGTTTAGATGCAATCGCTGAAATTAGACACATCGTTGGTGCTACAAACCCTGATAAAGCTGACGTTGGTTCAATTAGAGCTGATTACTCACCACTTATGAAATGTAATTGTATCCATGCTTCTGACTGTGTTGAATCAGCAGAAAGAGAAATGGCAATCTACTTTGACGTAGAAAAAGAACTTTGCACAAACTGGAAAACTATGATGGAAGTTGTTTTAGATGGATTACAATAAAGAACACGACTATTTTAGTTACGAATTAACTCATATTGATAAAAAAACAGGTGCAAGAGCTGGTGTATTAACAACTCCGCATGGACAAATAAAAACTCCAATCTTTATGCCTGTTGGGACAAATTCGTCTGTAAAAATGCTTACAAATCACCATTTGTATGAAACAGAAGCTCAAATTATTTTAGCTAACTCTTATCACTTGTATTTAAGAGCTGGTTCAAAAAGAGTTAAAGAATTTGGGGGAATACATGGCTGGATGAACTGGGATAAACCAGTTTTAACAGATTCTGGAGGATTTCAAGTATTCTCACTTGCTGATTTAAGAAAAATCACGGAAGACGGTGTACATTTTAGAGATCCAAAAGATGGAAAAGAACATTTTATATCACCAGAAATATCAATGGAAATTCAACAAGATATTGGGGCAGATATAATTATGGCTTTCGACGTATGCTCACCATATCCTTGTACTCACGAGGAAGCAAAACTTGCGATGGAAAGAACTCATAGATGGTTAGAAAGATGCTACCACTCAAAAACAAATCCTAAACAAGCCTTGTTCCCAATTGTACAAGGGGCATTCTTTGACGATTTGAGAGCAGAAAGTGCAAAAGTTATTTCAACTTTTGACTCTGTTGGCTATGCAATTGGGGGATTGAGCGTTGGCGAAACAAAAGATATAATGAATCATTTTGTTGAATTCACAGCTCCACTATTGCCACCAGAAAAGCCAAGATATTTAATGGGGGTTGGAACACCTGAAGATTTACTTGACGGTATCAAACGTGGTGTTGATATGTTTGACTGCGTTCTTCCTACAAGAAATGCTAGACATGGTTCATTCTTTACTTACCAAGGTAAGAAAAATATCAAAAACGCTCAATTTGCAGATGACAAATCACCATTAGATGATAATTGTAATTGTTATGCTTGCAGAAACCATTCAAAAGCGTATATTAGACATCTTTATAGATGTGGTGAAGCAACAGCCCAAACTTTATTATCTATTCATAATCTTCATTTCTTGATAGATTTCTCTCAAAAATGTAGAGAGGCTATTTTAGAAGACAGATTTGAAGAATTCTATAATGAACATTATGATAATTTTACAAAGAAAAAATAATAACAAATAAAGAGGTTACATTTTAAAGGTAACCTCTTTCTATAAGAACTCTCTTATTCTCTAATTAATGTTTTACGCAATAAGTACTTTTTGTTTTTGAGCATTTTGCTCTTCCATTGCTTGTCTTGTTGCCATATTAGCAAGTGTTCCATTTATAACACCATTTGCAACGCCAATACCTACACCAACAGCAATAGTTGTAGCAAGTCCGCTATCTGTTTTTAAAGCTTTATTTAATAAACCATTTGCCACCATAACAAGACCAGCTGAAGCAAGACCTGCAACAGCACCTAATGGCAAAGCTTTCTTTAATGAAATTTTATCTACTTGTGTTTTTTCAAATTTATCTTCTTGTGGCTGAGAACAACATCCGCAATTACATGCTTGTTGTTTTGGTGCATGATTATGTTCTACACAACCACAATTACAATTATGAATAACTTTTGGGGCTATTTTAAGCATAATTTATCTCCATATTATGCTTATATAAAAAGCCTAATAAAAATTTTTGCTACTTAGAGTTACATATCGTTACAAAAGATTATCCATAAAAAAAACCTCATAAATTTGAGGTTCTTTTTAGCCGTTTTGACAGTATGTAAATGATCTTTCGATATTCTTATCAATCAAGCTTTGTACTGAGCTTTGTTCTGTTTGTAATGCACTCAAGTCCGCTTGGATTGATGTTTGTTTGATGCTTATTCTCTTTTCTTCTGATTCGGTACTTTGCATTTCTTTTTTGTACCATCTTTCGATTTTTTCATTTTCATCATCTACATCTTTTGCAAGTCCTTTTTTCAAGTCTTCATTTTCACTTGCAAGTTTTCCATCTATTTTTAGATTATTGTTTTCTAACTGTGCATTCATGTATGCTCTATTTGTAATTTGGTCATCAACTACATATCCATTACATGCTTGGTTATAGATTTGTAAGTAATATTTTGCTGCTTTTACTGTTTTTTCATCATTTACTGTTCCATCTTCATTGATTGATCCTGATTTTCCTGTTGATGAAATTGTTCCTTCTAGTATTGATGTAACATCTGCAGTTGGAGTTAATGATGTATTTGGAGTTTTTACTGTTTCAGTTACTGTTTCAGTTTTATTTGCTTCTGCTGGATAACCACCATTCAATACATATGATTTTGTTAATCCTTGTTGTTGACAATATTTATTAACTGCAGTAGTCCAAGATGCGTAATTATAACCCTTTTCATTTTGGTCATCACCTAATACAGAACCGTCTTCAAGAATTAATTTTTCTTGGAATCTATTATTTCTATTTGTTCTATCAGTATCATATTCTTGTCTAATATCATAGGCATAATTATTATTTTTATTTAAACCTGGTTTTGCTGGTTGAGTACCAAAGTTTTCTGCAACATATTCTCTTGCAGCATCATATTTATCTCTCAATGCTTGAGCTTCTGCTGTCAATTGAGTTTTTGTTGTAGTTTTTGCAGTTGTAGTATTATTACTTGTTCCTTTTGTATTATTTGTACCACTTGTAGCAGGAGTTGATGTTGCTTTACTTTGTGAAGCTTTATACCAATCTGTTGTTCTATCACCTGTTATTTGTGCTACGAATGCATTAAATCCTGTTGCACTTCCTTTTGGTTTTCCGCTTGTTGCTAGGTATGCACTTTGCATTGCCATTCCATATGCACCATCTAATACTATTTTATTTTCAGAATTTGTTACAAATACTGGATTATCTAATCCTGCTGTTAACCCTGATGCTCCCATTAAATCTGAATATGTAAATTGATCATTTCCATTGTATGAATAATTTACTGCATTCTTTCTATAATCATATTC
>DBIX01000017.1:12299-12655 GCA_002297005.1 Cyanobacteria bacterium UBA791
CTTTCTTTTTCCCTAACATATCTTTTGTCGGCATATTTCTACATGAACTTTAGTACTTCGTTACATTTCGTTACAATTACAATTCAGACTTTAGCATACCTTTCAGGTCATCCTGAAGCGTGCTTGGTGGATTACAAATGGGTTTAGTATATTCAGGATCTTACCAACGATGAATGTTGAAACCCAACGTTGGAAAGATTCTGAACAACTTAAAATTTTTGTTCGCTTTGCTCACAAATTTTTACGTTTTCAGAATGACATGAGGGGTACAATTATCATTTAAATACTGCACAAAAAAAGAGATAATCAAAATGGTTATCTCTTTTTTTGTTGGTATTTTATTTTTCTAAGTTCAT
>DBIX01000081.1 GCA_002297005.1 Cyanobacteria bacterium UBA791
GTAACCGCTCAACCAAGCAGCGTATCCAACTAATCACAAAAAAATCACCTGAAACTCATCAAGTTTCAAGTGATTTTTTATTTATTCCAATTCCATTTCCTTATACTCTCCATCAAAATTTCTTACATCATCAGGCAACTCATCAGACCAAGGCAAAAATCTTTCAAGGCTCTCTTCTGTCTGTATGCCATCCAGCTGAGGCAAACTATCTAGCAAATAATTCAAATACTTATAAATATTCAAATTATTCAATTTAGCAGACTCAATCAAACTATAATATACTGCATTTGCATTAGCACCTGCAACTGTATCTGCAAACAACCAATTTTTACGATGTACAGCAAATGGTCTAATTGCACGCTCTGCTCTTGAATTAGTCATTGGTATTTTTGCATTTTGTATAAATTCACATAACTCATCTTTTTGATTTATTGCATATGTTAATGCTTTTTGCAATTTTTTATTTGTAGTATATTTTTGGCTTGTTAAATAAACCCATTCATAAAACTTTTTTAAAATAGGTGCTGATTTTTCTTGTCTAATATTCAATTTTTCCTCATCTGATAAATTTGAAATCTCCCTTTCAATTTCAAACAATTTATCAATTTGCACACATGCTTCATATCCACTGCAATTTGTATTTCCACTTGGAATGCTCTCGTAAAAATATCTTCTCGCATGTGCCCAACATTCTGCATGTGTTGTATTTTCAATATTATTGTAACCTGCATATCCATCTGTTACAATAATACCCAAATACCCTGAAAGCAACTCTTTTGCAACCTTTTCAGCTCTACTTGGTGAATATCTAAATATTACACCTTTACATCTTTCATCTTCACCAGAAGTCATAACCCACATATATGAATTGCTTGAAGCCTTTTTATTTGCCTCATGATTACATTGAATTGTGGTTTCATCTATATGAATTAATTGGCAATTTTGTTTTAATTTTGAAAACATTAATTTCCAAATATTTTCTAAATAGTATTCACTAATCTTTATACACCAATTACAACTTACATTTCTTGGCAACACTAAACCTCTGTCATCCCAAACTTTTTCCTGGCGATATAATGGCACTCCCATATAATATTTTTGATATATTACTTCTGTTGCAAGTGATGGTGATGCAAATGAATGTGAAATTAAAGCTGTTGGAACATGAGTTTTTACAATTGTTGGTTTTTCTTTATTGCTTTCATCTGTTCCACAACTTTTACATTTATATACATTTCTATAATAATTTATTATTTGAAATTTTGCCGGAATATATTTAATTTCTTGTCTTACAAATTCTTTTCCTATTTTTTCCATATCTTTTCCACATTCTGGGCATTTTATATCTTCTGGTTCTTCAATATATTCAAGTTGTTCTGCATTTCTTACTTCTGACTTTTTTAGTCCTGATACTTTGCTTTTCTTTTTACGATAATATGTAACTTTTTCTGTTTCTTCTTTTACTTCTTTTTGTACTTCTTCTGTTTCATCTTCTACAAATATTGTTGTTTGTACTCCTTCAACAATGTTTTCTTCTTTTTGTGGCAATGTTTCTTTTTTTGAACCAAATAAGTATTTTTTTAATTGTTGAATAAGTAAATCTTTATTTTCAATTTCTGCTTTTAAGTTAGTAATTTCATTTATTAAATTCTCATTTTCATCAATTTTATATTTTAAATCTTGTTGCAATTCTTCATATGATTTTTCCATAATTTTTTCTCACTTTCTATGTGTACATTATATCAAAAAAGTCTTGAAATTGCAATGCTTTTCAAGACTTTTTTACTATTAATTTACAACATTTTTTAAGTCGATTTTTATTTCTTTAAAACTATTTTGGGGTTCGATTTTTAAACCTGATAATAACCAATTTAGCTGTTGTTTTGAAATATTTTTCAACTCTGCTGAATTTCTTGGCCAATCAAATTTTATTTTTTCTGTTTCTAACAATGTTTTCTGTGCCAAAACAAAACCATTTTTATCATAACATAAAACTTTTATACTATTTCTTTTTTTGTTACAAAAAATATATGCAGATTTATCATATGGATTCATATTAAACTCATTTTGAACAATATTACATAGTGAAGATATTTGTTTTCTAAAATCTGTTATTCCATATGCTATATATATTTTGTTAACTTCTGAAAGTAAATTATTAATCAATTAAAATCGCCTCCAATATTGATTGTAATATTTTTTTGTTGCTATTGACTTTAAAATTGACTTCAATATTTGCTATTTCTAATTTTATTGTTTCTTTTCTGACATCTGTTATATTATTATTTTCTAATAAATTTGTACTAATTTCTCCAAAGTTACTGCTTTTTTCTGAATTCATTTTATTTTCAAGTATCCATCTATTAAATGTACTTGTTGGTATTTCATTTGTTCTACAAAATTCTGATATTTTCATTTTGGATTTTTTGTATTTTTCTACCATTTTTGTTTTATATGTATTTGTGTATTCTTTTCTCATCACTATAACCTCCATCTTTTTGTTTGTTATAGTCTATAATATTTTTTTAT
>DBIX01000054.1 GCA_002297005.1 Cyanobacteria bacterium UBA791
AAATATATATAGTATAATTAAATAAGCGGAGGAGCTATGGCAAATCAAAAAAAACAACCTAAAAATTATGCTAGAAGAACAGCAAAATACTTTAATTTTTGGAGAAAATTTTTCCAAAGAGTAGTTTGTAAATTCTGGTACGGAATACAATTCAAATTAATGTATAGAGTTGAAATTGAGGGAAAAGAAAATATTCCAAAAGATAACAAATATATTGCTTGTGGAAACCATATTTCATCACTTGACCCATTCTTGGTATGTTTCACTCTAAATAGACCAGTAGCATATATGGCGAAGAAAGAACTTTTTGAAAAAANNTTATGGTTTTTCCAGTACAAGCATTTTATTACAGATTAAAAATTGAAGGTAGAAAAAATTTGCCTAAAAATAGAAACGTAATCTACGTAGGAAACCACGTTTCAGAACTTGACCCGCCATTCGTAGGTTATGCAGTAGCAAGACCAATCGCATTTATGGCAAAGAAAGAACTTTTTGAAAAAAGATTTGTACGCTGGATGCTAGACTGGGAAGGTGCATTTGCAGTTAATCGTGAGAAATTAGAAGTTTCAACAATAAAAACAGCTCTAGAAGTTCAAAATACAGACTGGGTACTTGGGTTATTTCCACAAGGTACAAGAGCTAAAGTTGGAACTATTGAGGATATTAAAAAAGGTTTTGCAGGACTTGCAAAAGCAACAAAATGTGACATTTTACCAATCGGTATTGTAGGTTCACAAAACAAAACTCTTTGCCCATTTAAAGGCAAAATTAAAGTTAAAATTGGAGAAGTAATTCCATTCAGCGAAGACTTAGATGCTGTTATGGAACAATGGGGTTTAGCTATTCAAAAACTTACAGGTTTTGAATATATCCCTGCAACATAGGAAATAAAAATGATAAAAAAGAAGAAAGAAAAGGAAAATAAAGAGCCAAGAAACTTCGCAAGACGTTTTGCAAGCGATTATCATATTTGGAGAACTATATTCTATTATATGGTATTAGTATTTATGGTTTTTCCAGTACAAGCTTTTTATTACAAATTAAAAGTTGAGGGTAGAAAAAATTTACCAAAAGAAAGAAACGTAATCTACGTAGGAAACCACGTTTCAGAACTTGACCCACCATTTATAGGTTATGCCGTAGCAAGACCTATTGCATTTATGGCAAAAAAAGAACTTTTTGAGGGTAATTCAATCAAAACTTGGTTAGTAAAAAGATTAGGTGCATTTGCAGTTAATAGAGAAAAACCTGAACTTGCAACTTTTAAAACAGTTAAAGAAATCTTTAATACGTCTTGGGGCTTAGGCATTTTCCCACAAGGTGGAACACGTAAAAATAAAAAAATAGAAGATATTCACAAGGGTTTCGTATTATTTGCGAAAAAATTCAAAGCTGACATCGTTCCAGTTTCAGTTTGCGGATTAGAAGAATACTCCAAAAAATTCAGAAACAAACAAATAAAAGTTGTTATTGGTAAACCAATTTCATACAAATTACCAGAAGACGAAATCGTAAGACTTTGGTGTGAAGAAATTTGCAAAAACACAGGTTACGAAAATTGCGTAACAGGTAATAACACAGAAGTAACAGAAGAAACAAAAGAGGGCTAATAAATATGAATAGTGTAGTAGTTGTAGGACGTGCAGGTCAAGATTCAGACATCAAATATTTTGAATCAGGAAAAGTAAGAACAAATTTTTCTTTAGCAGTAAACCGTTGGGACAGCAAAACTAAATCAGAAGTAACAGACTGGTTTAATGTAGATGTTTGGGATAAACAAGCTGAATTTGCTGGCGAATACGTAAAAAAGGGTAGAATGGTTGCCGTTGAGGGTAGAATTGCTATCAACAAATGGAAAGACCAAACTGGCGAAGAAAAAGAAAGATTTTTAATTGTAGCTAATAACATTAGATTATTAGGCTCAAAAAGGGACGCTGAATAATAATGATAATCTCTAACCTTATTGGTATACTTGCAGACGACATCACAGAGATTAACGATGCAGCTTTACAATTTCATTTAAAAGGTGCACACACTCAAGTTGTCTTAGATTGTGAAAATATTCAACAAGGTATAAAAAATATTCAAGTTTGGGCAATTTCAACTTCTAGCAGAGGCAAGGATTACGAAACCTCTTATATAGAAGTTCAAAAGGCTTGTGAAAAATTAAAAAATGACTTAAACATTGATAAATTTTTCAAAAAAATCGACACATATTCAAGAGGAAATATTGGTATCGAAACCTTGAGTATGATTGAAAACTTAGAACTTGATGGAGCTATCGTAATTCCAGCATCACCAGCTCACAATATAACAACCGTTGGTGGTTATCAGTTGATAAAAGGTTTACCAATCGAAAGAACAGAAGTTGCTAGAGATGTTATGGCACCTGTTACAGAAACACATATTCCATCACTTTTAAAAACTCAACTTAGAGAAGATAAAAGTGAACTTGTAGGACATCTTGAACTTAAAAAAGTTATGCAAGGTGCCGGTCCTATTTTGATGGAAATAAGAGAACTTATAAACGCTGGTAAAAAAATCATCGTTGCAGATGCTGTTTCTAATGATGATATAGAACAAATAATTTTGGCAGCAAACAGATCTAAATTAAACATTCTTCCAGTAGGAACAACTGCTACTGCAAAGATTTTGGCTGAACATATTTTAGAAGAAGAAAAACACAAGGAAGAAAGAAAGCCTGTAAAAATTCCTCAACTTCCAAAATTAATCATTTCAGGCTCTCCAACTCATCTTTGCAGAACTCAAATAGAAAAATTAACTGCAACCGATGAGATAGAAAACAAGTTTGCCATAAGCGTAAATATGCAAATGCTTATGGAAGGTATTTCTGAAGAAATAGTAAACAAGGTTATAGATGCACTTAACAACTATGACATTGTTACAGTTCATGCATCTTCATTAATCCAAGAATTTGACGGTTTTTCAGATGATTCACTCGATAACGAAATGACAAAACCAAAACTTATTTCAAAAGCTGCAAACTTTTTAGCAGAATTGACAGCAAAAGTTATTGATAAAAAAGATGTAATTTTAATTACTCTTGGTAGCCAAACATCGTTAAAATGTTGTAAAGCAATAAACTCTTTGCAACTACAAATCATTGACGAAGTAGCACCGCAAATCGCATTGTCATTAGATTATAAATCACAATGGATTGCTTCAAAATCAGGTTATGTAGGCAATTCTTCAACATTAATTGAAATTTTAAAATATTTTAAAAATCATCTTAACTAAAGTTCATGAAAATTTGTTAAGCATTTGTCTAATTCATGAAAATAAGTTATTCTAATGGTATGAAAACAGGGATGATTGTCGTAGTTGACGACGAACAAGTCGTTACATCTGCGTTAAAAATGCTATTTAGAGTAGAAGGGTTCACTAATGGAAAATTCTTTAATAATCCATTAGAAGCTTTGGAATTCCTAAAAAATAACGAACCTGACGTAATTGTTTCCGACGTAAAAATGCCGGAAATGAATGGTGTTGAGTTTTTAACAGAGGCTAAAAAATTATACCCTGATGTAAGTAAAATTCTCTTAACAGGTTATGCTGATAAAGAAAATGCTATTCAAGCTATTAACGATGTTGGAATTTACAAATATCTTGAAAAACCTTGGGATAATGACGATTTAATCATCACTATCAAGAATGGTATTGAAAGAAGTAATTTAATCAAAAAATTAAATGAAAAAATTTCAGAACTTGAAGTTGCAAAAGCTGAATTAGAAAAATATTCACACAACTTAGAAGATTTAGTAAAAGAAAAAACAGCAGATATTTTAGTATTGAACTCAAAAATGAGCAATATTATCAATTATTGTGCTGACGGAATTATAACAATAAACATCAACGGTGAAATAGAACAAGTAAATCCAGCTTGTGAAAATATGACTGGTTTATCTGCAAAACACCTTGAAAAAATGAAATTCTCTGATATTGCATATCCTCAAAAAGGCGAACCTTTTACAACAATTGACCCTGATGAAAGAGAAATTGTATTAAGAGATTACTTTATCTCAAATAGCCTTTCAGGAAAAGCAACGCCCGTTGAAATCAGCTTTGCTATGATTGAAAACGAGGATGAAAATGTTCAAAAATATGTTGGCGTAATCAGAGATGTATCTGTTCAAAAAGAAACAGAACGTTTAAGAGATGACTTTATTGCAACTCTAACTCACGACATGAGAACACCTTTACTTGCAGCAATTCAAACTCTTAAATTCTTCTTGGACGGAACTCTTGGAAAATTTAGTGATAAAGCTACAATGCTATTATCAACATTAAAGACAAACAATGAAAATCTTCTTGGATTAGTAAACTCATTACTTGAAGTTTACAGATACGATTCAGGCAAGTTAGAATTGGTTAAAACTCACTTTGAATTCAAAGGCTTGTGTGACCAATGCTACAATGAATTAAAACCACTAGCTGACAAAAAGGAATTAGAATTTATTTTAGATTATCAACCTGATGAAAAAATGGTGATAAATGCAGACAGAAGCGAACTTAGAAGAGTAATCACAAACCTATGTGGTAACGCAATAAACTACACAAATAATAATGGAAAAATAATTATAAGCGTAAAACAAGAAGATAACGACATTGTGTTCTCTGTAATTGATAATGGTAATGGAATTCCAAAAGAAGATATTCCTAGTCTATTCAAGAGATTTTCTCAAGGAACAAGCAAAAAACGTTCCACAGGAACTGGCTTGGGACTATATTTATCAAGACAAATTGTAGAAGCACACGGCGGAAAAATTTGGCTTGAAAGCAAATTAAACAAAGGTAGCGAATTTTCATTCTTACTAACAAATGTCGTTGTTCCTAATGAAGAAAGGGTATTAATCAATGGCTAACAACAATATTAGAGTTCTTATGGTAGAAGACCACGAAATGACGAGAATTGCACTATCTCTTGTACTTGAAAGAGAAGATAGCATCGAACTTGTTGATACAGCCGAAGACGGTTTAGCTGGTATTAATAAAGCTAAATTGTTAAATCCTGATATTGTTTTAATGGATATTGGATTACCTGAAATTGACGGTATTGAAGCAACAAAATTGATTAAAGAATATAACCCTGAAGTAAAAGTTTTGATGTACACATCAAGAGATAGAGAGGAAGACGTATTATCAGCATTTGAATCAGGTGCTGACGGATATATTATGAAAGGTGCAACAAAAGACCAAACGATTTCTGCTATAAAAGCAGTAGCAGAGGGTATTGCTTGGATTGACCAAAATATTGCAAGAATTGTTTTATCAAACATTCAACGCAATAAAAATACTTACCCTATTGCACCTGAAGAAACTAGAGTAAACAAAACAAACGCTAAAAATACTTATGGCTTAACAGATAGAGAATTAGAAGTTTTAGGACTAATCGTTAATGGTTTATCTAATAGAGAAATTGCTGACGAATTAGTTATCTCTTATGCAACTGCAAAAGCTCACGTTCATAGCATTTTACAAAAACTTTGCACAGAAAATAGAACTAAAGCTATTAACCTTGCTATGAAAGAAGGCTTAGTTTAAACGATGTTTTTAACTTCTGCTATCGCTTTATTAATTCAACCTGACTTGGATTTGTTAGCTTATGATGACAGTTTAAATAATTCAATGGCATCAAAAATTGAGTTAACAATACCTGAAATCAGCAAAAGAGAACTAAATAAAGTAAAAAAAGAAGAAGCAAAAAAACTTAAAAATAAAAAAACAGAGTTGATTTATGGCAAATCAACTTCTTCTAATGCAAAAGTTTTGAATAAAAAATTTACTAAAGAAGAGGCTAAAAAACAAGCAAAACAGGCCAAAAAGAATATCAGTCAAGAAATAGCAACTTTTGATATTTCAATGCCTAATTTTCGTAAAAGCCCTGAAGAAGAACAACTCGATTACGAATACAAGGTTAGAAAAAGAGAACTTAGAGAACAATATGAAAAAAGTCTTATGCCAAAATCAGGCTATATGACAAAGGCTCAATACGAAGAAGAGTCAAAGGTTAAAGACAAAACTAAAGAGGATATGGATTTTAAGCCACCTATTCAGGATAAGGACATGAAATATCTTCCTCAACCAGTTTATAAACTTGTCAGATACAATGATCCCCCAGGAAGTCCTGACATTCATTTGAGTAGAAAATATAAATTTGATAGAAAAGAAAACAACTACGGACTTGTTGCAAATGACTTAAAAACAATGGTTTATCCTGTAGTTTATTATTACGCAGATAGAAACGTAACTACCTGTGATGTCTTTGTAGTGCCACTTGATACGTCAAAACCTGATACACAAAGAATTTTGAAAGCAAATATTGCTAGAAGATGGGCTAAGCCAATTCTTGAAACAGATAAAGATACAGATGTTAGAGATACCTTTAGAACAATTACACCTATTGACTTTGACGTAAATCACACAAAACTCGTTGCAAAGGAAAAAATAGGTAACACTTTTGACGGTATTTGGCAAACAAATGTTTGGACTTATGATTTCACAACCAAAACAGCTACTAATTTAACAGAAATTAGACAAGCAATTTTGCACTATTGGGAAAAAGAAAAAGGTTTTGAACTAAGTGAATATCGTTGGGATTTGTACCCTTTAGGCTTTGACAAAAACAATGGAAACAGAGTTTTAATAAATGCTTACGCTTTTACTGGAAACAAACCTAAATTTTTAGGTGCTTGGAGTATTGATTATGACGGAAAATATTCAAAACTTGAATCTTTAGATAACCAATCTATGGAAGTTAGCGTTATTGGTTTTAAACTTATCCAAAATGGAATAAAAGACCCTGAACTTGTAAAAGCTGAAACCAAACACTTAGAAGACGTCAAAAAAATTGAAGAAAAAGAAGAAAAACAAGCTAAAAAACAAGAAAAGAAAGAGAAACAATTTGTATATAAAAGACAATTAAAACAACTAAAACAAGAATTTAAAACAAAAAGAAAAAATTTGAGAAAATCAAAAGTAAAAAGAAGAAGTGGTCCAACAAGCTAAAAGATAAAAAAAAGAGTGGCGAAGCCTAATGGCTTCGCCACTCTTTTTAGAATTAATTATATTTTCCAAGAATGCAAGTATTCTTGTTGTTCAGGAGTCAAAGTATCAATTTTAACACCCATTGATTCAAGCTTAATTCTTGCAATCATCATATCAACTTCTTCAGGTAAAGTTAATAACTTGTTAGGCAATTTACCTTGATTTTTAACAAGATATTCAATACCAAGAGCTTGGTTTGCAAAAGACATATCCATAACACTTGCTGGATGACCTTCTGCAGCAACTAAGTTAACTAATCTACCCTCTGCAATAACGTAAATTGATTTACCGTTATCTAATTTGTATTCTTCAAGACTTGGTCTAATTTGTTTAATTTCAACAGCGTGTTCTCTTAGACCTTTTACGTTAATTTCGTGGTCAAAGTGTCCGCAGTTACCAACAAAAGAACCGTCTTTCATATTTAGTAAATGTTCAACATCAACAACATGTTTATCACCAGTAACAGCGATAAAGATGTCACCCTCTTTTGCAGCATCAGCAATAGGCATAACTCTATAACCTTCCATAACTGCTTCTAAAGCTTTTAATGGGTCAACTTCACAAACAATAACATTTGCACCTAAACCTTTAGCTCTTAAGGCACAACCCTTACCACACCAGCCATAACCTGAGATAACAACTGTTTTACCAGCAATTAAGATATTTGCTGCTCTAAAGATACCATCAAATAAACTTTGACCTGTACCATATCTGTTATCGTATAAGTGTTTTGTCAAACTTTCATTAACACCAACTGCTGGAGCTTTTAATTTGCCTTGTTCTTCCAAAGCTTTTAATCTGATAATACCAGTAGTTGTTTCTTCTGTAGAACCAATGATATGTTCAGCAATTTCTGGACGTTCTTCGTAAATAGTTGCCATAATGTCACAACCATCATCAATAATAATGTTAGGATTATGGTCAAGAGCAACTCTTACGTGTTCTCTATATGTTTCAACTGATTCACCAGCATAACCATAAACAGGAATACCCCAGTATTTAACCAAACCAGCTGCAACATCATCTTGAGTTGATAAAGGATTTGATGCAACTAAAACTGCATCTGCACCACCAGCTTTCATTACTGTACATAAAGCTGCTGTATCTTTTGTAACGTGTACACAAGCAGATAATCTTAAACCTTTAAATGGTTGTTCTTTAATAAATCTTTCTTGAATACTTCTTAAAACAGGCATATCTCTTAATGCCCATTCAATATTATTTTTACCTTGTTCTGCTAACGAAATATCTTTAATATCACATTTCATCATTGTTTCTACCATTTTATTCCCTTTCATAAGCTAAACTTATAGTTAAAGTAGTATCGTCCATGCCAGAAACTGCCCATCGTAGAGGGTCAATTCCTTGTTTTTTCAATTCTGTTTCAACATATTCAGTTGAAACATTTTCAACCTTTTTTATTTTTACACAATCAGATAAAATCACCTTTGAAAAACCTTATTCAACTGTAACAGATTTTGCTAAGTTTCTAGGTTGGTCAACGTCTTTACCTAAAAATTCGGCAATATGATATGCCAATAATTGTAGAGGAACAATTGCCATAATTGGTGAAATTAATTCATGAACGTGAGGAACATTTAATACATAATCAAACAATTCATCAAGTTTTTCATCAGTTGAATCTGTTAGAGCAATCATTCTAGCGTTTCTAGCTTTTGATTCTTGTGCATTTGAAAGAATTTTTTCATAAACTTTACCGCTCATCATAATTGATAATACTGGTAAAGTTTCATCTAACATCGCAATAGGACCGTGTTTTAATTCACCAGCCGGATAACCAGTTGCGTTGATATAACTAATTTCTTTTAATTTTAATGCACCTTCTAAAGCTGTTGCATAGTTTATACCTCTAGCAATAAAGATAAAGTTTTTAGAGCTAGAATACATTCTTGCACATTTTTGAATTTTATCAGTTTTTGATAATAATAATTCGATTTTTTGAGGCAATAAAAGTAATTCATTTTTAATAGTTTGAATTTCGTCTTTATCAGCTGATTCTTTAATTTCAGCCAAATGAAGAGCTAATGCATAAAATGCCATTAACTGAGCTACATAAGATTTTGTAGCAGCTACAGAAACCTCAATACCAGCATTTACTGGAACTAAACTATCAGCCTCACGAGCCATTGCACTATCAGGTCTGTTTGTAATGATTAAGATGTGAGAACCTCTAGCCTTTGATTGTTTTACAGCTGTTAAAGTATCTGCTGTTTCACCTGATTGAGAAACACCAATTACAAGAGTATGTTCATCAGTAACTGTTTTTCTGTAAATATATTCACTTGAAGCTTCAACATCAACTGGGATTTCACAAAGTTCTTCAATGATATATTTACCAACTAAAGCTGCATGTAAAGATGTACCGCAAGCTACAACTTGAATACGATTTAGATTTTTAAGTTTTAACTTATCTAACTTAACTTCATCAAGTTTTATAGGTTCAGTTGCAGAATGTAATTTGCCTGATAAGAAATTTCTAATAACATCAGGTTGTTCGTGAATTTCTTTAAGCATGAAATGTTTGTAACCCATTTTACTTAATGCAATAGGTTCCCATGGAAGAAGTTCGACCTTTTGTTTAACTTCATTATTATCCGCATCAAAGATTTGAATAGAATCAGCTTTTAAAATAGCAACTTGGTTATCATCCAAGTAAATAGCTTTTTTAGTATATTCAATAATTGCAGGAACATCAGATGCTGCAAAGTTTTCACCCTCTCCAACACCAATCAAAAGTGGAGCGTTTCTACGAGTTGCAATAATTGTGTTTGGAACATCTTGGTGAATAATACATAAAGCATAAGCACCCTCAAGTTCTTTAGTTGCAAGTCTAACTGCTTCTTTTAAATCTTTTACTTCATTATATTTTTGAGCTACCAAGTGAGCAACTGTTTCAGTATCAGTTTCTGATTGAAAAACACAACCTTTAGCTTCTAATTTTGCTCTTAATTCTTTAAAGTTTTCAATGATACCATTGTGAACGACTGCTAATTTACCACAATTACAAGTGTGAGGATGAGCATTTTTTATGCTTGGAACACCGTGAGTTGCCCAACGAATATGACCAATACCAACATTTGCTGTTTTAATTTCGCTTTCCTTTGTTGCTAATAAATCTTTTAGATTTTGTAATTTACCCTCTGCTTTATAAACTTTAGTTTTACCATCAGCTAAAAGAGCAACACCTGAAGAATCATAACCTCTATATTCTAAAGAACTTAAACCTTTTGTTAAAACTTCGGCTACATTTTTTTCGCCTACATAACCTACGATTCCACACATAATATATAAATAACCTTTCTCAATTTCCGTTTCTATCTCTCAATATTTTACCATAAAAACTACAGTTGCAATGGATTTTTATTGGTTGTAAATTAAGATTATATAAAGACAACACTAGGAGAATATATGAAAAAGATTTTAGCACTAGTTGGCATATTATTTATCGGTTTATCAGCAAATGCAGTAGATGTTCCAGTAGATTTTTCAGATATGATAATAAACGAGGGTGCTATAACAATGGATAACATCTGGAAAAAACTTGGCAAAAGAGAAGAAAAGATAAACCTTGTAGGTTCAAAAATTTTAAACGCAAATAAAATTCCTAACAGAGTTAATTTCATACTTGCAAGAGGTAATTACACAGTAAACGCTATGACATATTATTCAACAAAAACAGTCAAGGTTTACGCTGGACTTTTCAACTATATAGATAATGACGACGAATTAGCAGCAATTCTATCACACGAAATTGCACACGATATGGATTTTTATGACGGTTTTGGAAAATTAATCGTTATGAAATTTAATAGTAAAGCTTATGAATACAAAGCAGATGAAATTGGTATTGATTATATGGTAAAAGCTGGATATAACCCACTTGCAATGATTACCATTATGAACAAAATCGGTGGTGAAAGCATATTTGACTGGGGAACTTTTACATCACACCCAAAAACTTCTTCAAGATTAATGAAAGATTACGAATATATTTATAAAAAATATCCTAGTTATTTGACTAGTCCAATGGCTAAAAATATTCACTATGTAAATTGGACAAACACAGCACAAAAGGATATACAAAAATTTCAACAAAGAGAAAAAGAAAGAGCATCAAAAAGAGGTAATCTATAATGCTTAGAAAATTGTTTGTAATCTTAACGTTGATAGTTTTTGCACAAGTTACCTTTGCTCAAGAAACAGCTATTCAAATAACACCTGAAAAAGAATACAAAACAAGTAACAATGGTATAAAAGAGGGTGACACCTTAAACTTTGTACTTGTAAACGACATAAAAAATTATAAAAAAGGTACAACCGTAACAGGATTAGTTACAGAAGTTGTAAACAATGGTTTTGGCGGAAAATATGCAACTGTATATTTGGAACAATTTGAACTACAAGGTAAAAAATTAAATGGAATAATTTACCAAAAAGGAAACGCTCACCCAATATTTTTCGAATATTTTAGCGGTGTAGATGGACAAAGCCTTGGATTTTCACCATTTAGAGGTGGCGAAGTCTTTTTAAGACCTAACAAGGATATTTTCACATTGTACTTAAAGGATTAGTTATGAAAAGAATATTATTATCAATAATTTGCTTGATTATGTTTGCACCAATTGCAAGTGCAGAAAAACTATCAATAAAAATTACACCAACTCAACTTATTTCAACACATCAAAACGAAATTGAAGTTGGAGATTGGATAAGATTTAAGACAGTAAACGATATTTATTACAAAAACAATTTGTTTATAAAAAAGGATACACCTGTAGTTGGAGTGGTTGATAGTGTTCATGAAAACGGACTAATCGCAGATAATGCGGAACTAACTTTTAAAACTTTTTATGTACGAAACACAGGAAATGTACTTGTAAAAATAAATTATCCACTAACAATAAGTAGAAAAAATTCTATGTGCAAAGGTTTAGGCGATAAAACCACTAAATACGTCGGCGTGATATTTAGAGGCAATGAAATAAAAGTTGAACCTGAAAGTATCACTTATAATCTATTTTTAGAAAAATAATTATTCAACATAACGACGTTTCATAATAAGCTTGTTTTGTTCATTATAAGCATTTGCACCAACCCAATGTGCAATAAGCTTTTCGTCTGGTGAATAAATATAAGTTTCCCCCTTAGAAACTCTAACTCCCATATTTATAAGTTCTCCTGTCGGAGAATATTTATAAAAGTTGTACGGATAATTCAAGCCATCTTTTTTATCTACATTTATTAAAAACCCATTTGCATCGTAATAATAAACACAATATGGATCATCCTTGTATAAAATGCCATAAGTAGAATCAGAGAAAAACGCCAATGTTCTATCTTTTAATTCTAAATTACCACTGATAATATTTTGTAAATTAGATTGATTTTCTATATCATAAAATCTGTCTTTAAAAGTGTCTTTATTTATTCGATAAGCAATTCCGTCAACAACTTTTTCTCTTGCAGAATTAACATTGTATTCAGCTGAACCGTAGAATACATCGTCAGCCAAAGCACAATTCATATTTAAGAACATTACTACGTATAATATAGCCAATAAATTTCGTATAGTCATAGTATGTTTTTAAGGATTTATTTTTATAAGTCAAAAATTGTGTTATGATAATAAATACTATGGAAGAAAAAATAAGAGAATTTTGGAATAATTATAAAAAACAAATAATCCTAATAGCAGTAATAGTATTTGTTTTGATAAAAACACAAGCTGTGATTTCAGATAGAGTAAATCTTACACCTGAAAAAGTTTACGAAATAAACACATTACCAAATGTTTGCGAAAACGTAAAAGCTGGTGGTTTTTCAGATTTGTTTTACAAAGATGGAAAGTTATATATTCTAACAGATAGAGGACCAAATAGCGATGTAAAATTCATTGGCGAAAAAGAGGTTCGAATTTTTTATTGCCCAAACCTTGTTCCTACAGTTTATGAAACAGAATTTAAAGAAAACGGTGGAATAAAAGTTACAGGAAAGACAAAGCTTTCAGGAGTTTCAGGTTTACCAATAGACGAAAACAATGATTGTTTCCCTATTGGACCAAACGGAAGTCTTTTATCTCCACAACTTAGCGGTGCAGATACAGAAGCCTTTATCATAGATAAAAAAGGCACATATTGGATTGCAGAAGAATATTATCCATCTATTATAAAAGCTGATAAATCACTAAAAGTTGAAAAACGTTTTGCACCAAAAGGTTCAACTGTTTTAAACTCTAAAATAACATATAATCTTCCAGAAGAGTTAAATGGTATACAAAAAAATCGTGGTTTTGAGGCAATGGCTTATGACGGCAAAAATCACATTTACATATTTACTCAAAGTGCTTTAAAAGGTGATACTTATGGAAGAATTGTAAAATTCAACACTAAAACAGAGAAAGTTGATAGAATTTATAAATACGAAATCGATACTGATTCTAAAGTTTCAGGTGCAGTAATGCTAAACAGAAACACTATTCTTACAGTTGAATTTAGAAACGGTATTCACCAAATTAGAAAAGTAAAATTAAAAGGTAGCAAAATTAAGAGCCAAGAGGTTTACCCTCTAACAGGCTTGAATAATATTGATAGCAATACAAAAATTGAGGGTATTGCTCTTGGAAAGAAAAAACTTTATATCTTAAATGATAATGATTATGCTCTTAGCGAAACAAATCGTCCAGACAATTTCATTATCGAATTTACTCTAAAATAATGGTAAAATTAATATCGCCTTTTACATTTTTGTTTTCAGGTTTTTGCGACCAAAGTTTTAGTTCAAAAGTTGCAGGAAAAGCTTTGATATTAAAGAATAATTCTTCTTGGAAGGAAACATTATCGTTGCAACCACCAGCAACACCGCAAGAATAATCTAGTCTTATGGCATCCTTAAATTGATAAACATTTTCTGAAATATTATCTAATTGATTTGCAAAAACAACATTGTTAATCTTTTTACAGTATCCATAATTGTAGCCCAAATCTCTTGCATTCAGACCTACAAGCTTTAGACGTCTATTCATTTGATTATCAGAAATATCGTAAGTTAAATAAAACGTATTATCATCTTTAGAAAAACTCAATTTCTTAGGAATTAAATACTCATTATCAGAGCAAGGTAAATATTGTTTTGGAAAAGTCGCATAATCAACACCGACAAGAATAGCAGGATTATTGATAAATTTACTATCATTTGTCATACTTTTATATGCATAAGAATAAGAACCCATACAGGCTAAAGCTTTTACACCTAGCCATTTGTTGTTTTCAGAAATTTTCCCAAAAACCTCTTCATTTGGTACATAATCCTTGTTTTTAAAAATTGTTTTATTTACATAATATTTTCTAAATGTATAAATTTGTTCCTTTGATACATTGTTGTAATTTGATAAAGAATTAATTTTAATATTACCAGAAATCCAGTATTCATAAGGGTTTTTCTTTTTAAAGTTTTTAGCAAACCAGTTTTCTTTTTCTTGTTCAGATTCAGAAGTTTCAGAAGTAATGTCTTTATCATCAAGAAAGATTTTTGAAACTAACTTTGACTGAAACTTTTGCACAGATTTTGATGCATCGCTACCTGAAATTAATACAAAAGAGGCGATTAATAAAAGAATAACTATTAAAAATTTTTTAAATTCTGATTCCGGAGTCATAATTACTAAATAGAATATACCACAAAATACAAATATTATATCATTTCAAATTTGAATAAAAATTAGACAGTTGTATAAAAATTGTAGGTAAATAAGCGTGTTTGGGCTATTGCTCATTGGTTTTGTCCGTGCTAAACTTAGGGTAATAAACACAGAGAAAATTGGAGTAATAAATGATAAATTTTTTAGTTAAATTAATGGGCGATCCTCACGAAAAGAAAATCAAACAAATAATGCCTATTATTGAACATATTAATAAATTAGAAGAAGAATATTCAAAATTATCTGACGAAGAATTGAGAGCAAAAACACAAGAATTTAAAGAAATTTTAGCAAAAAGACCAAAATCAGATAACGTTAAACAAGATAGAATTTTAGAAAAAGAAGCTTTAGATAAAATTTTACCAGATGCTTTTGCAACAGTAAGAGAGGCTGGTAAAAGAGTCTTGAATATGCGTCACTTTGACGTACAACTTATTGGTGGATATTTCTTACACAATGGTCACATTGCAGAAATGAGAACTGGTGAAGGTAAAACTCTTGTAGCAACACTTCCAGCATACTTGAATGCTCTTACTGGTAAAGGTGTTCACGTAATCACAGTTAATGATTACCTTGCAAAACGTGACTCTGAGTGGATGGGTAAAATTTACAAATTCTTAGGTCTTTCAGTTGGTGTAATTCTTTCTGGCGGAAGAAATGCAGAAAGCTTTGAAAACAAAAAGAAAGCTTACGAATGCGACATCACTTATGGTACAAATAACGAATTTGGTTTCGACTACCTAAGAGATAATATGGCTGGTAGTCCTGAAATGCTTGTACAAAGACCTTTCAACTACGCTATCATCGATGAAGTTGACAGTATTTTAATCGATGAAGCTAGAACACCATTAATTATTAGTGGTAGATTAGAAAAATCTGCTGAAACTTATAGAACAATGGCAAAAATTGCACCTCAACTTCAAAAAGACGTTGATTATGAAGTTGATGAAAAGAATAAAAACGTTATTTTAACAGAAGTTGGTATTGATAAAGCTCAAGAATTACTAGGCGTTAAGGACTTATTCGATATTGCAACACAAAACGCTCATCAATTAATTCAAGCTTTAAAAGCAAAAGAATTATTTATTAGAGATACAGATTACGTTGTAAAAAATGGCGAAGTTTGTATCGTAGACGAATTTACAGGTCGTTTGATGGAAGGTAGACGTTGGTCAGATGGTTTACACCAGGCAGTTGAAGCAAAAGAAAACGTTAAAATCCAAGACGAAACACAAACTCTAGCAAGTATCACTTTCCAAAACTTGTTCAGATTATACCCAAAATTATCAGGTATGACTGGTACAGCTATGACAGAAGAGGCTGAATTTGGAAAAATTTATAACTTAGAAGTTACTATTATTCCAACAAACAAACCTGATATTAGAGAAAATATGTCAGACGTTATCTACAAGACAGAAAAACAAAAATTCTTAGCCGTAGTAGACGAAATTATCGAAATGCATAAGAAACAAAGACCAGTTCTTGTAGGTACAATCAGTATTGAAAAATCAGAATATATTTCACATCTTTTAAAAGAAAGAAATATTCCGCACAATGTATTGAACGCAAAACACCACGAAAAAGAAGCATATATTATCGCCCAAGCTGGTCGTGCAGGTGCAGTTACAATCGCAACAAACATGGCTGGTCGTGGTACAGATATTCTTTTAGGTGGTAATGCTGAATACTTGGCAAAAGAAGAACTTGAAAACCAAGGCATAACACCTGATATGTGCGATTATGAAGAAAAGAAAAATGCACTTTTACAACAAATGAGAGCACAAACAGAAGAAGAACATAAAAAGGTTGTTAGAGCTGGCGGTTTGCACGTAATCGGTACAGAAAGACACGAATCAAGACGTATTGATAACCAATTAAGAGGTCGTGCCGCAAGACAAGGTGACCCTGGTTCTACTAGATTTTTCTTATCATTAGAAGATAACTTGATGAGAATTTTCGGTGGGGATAAGATTATTAGCCTTATGAACGCTCTTAATGTTGAAGAAGATATGGCTATTGAAAACCCACTTATTACAAGACAAATTCAATCAGCTCAAAAGAAAGTTGAAACTTATCACTTTGACATAAGAAAATCAGTTCTTGAATATGACGACGTTATGAATGTTCAAAGAGAAAAATTCTATGCTCAACGTAAAAAAGTTTTATTCGGCAAAAACCTTTCTGAAGATGTCAAATATATGATAGAAAAAGAAATAGAAAGACTTTTACTTGGATATATTACTCCTGAAATGAACACAGCTGAATATGTTTACGAGGATTTGGAAAGATTAATCAAAGAGGTTCATTCAATTATGCCTCAACTTAGCGATATTCAAGTTAATGATATTAAAAATCTAAGATATGACGCTATTTATGACAAGATTAAGGAAAAAGCTTTCCAAAAATATAGAGAACACGAAGAAGAAATTATTAATTTCTATAATGACGTAATTTCACAATACGAAGACGAACCAAAAATGCAAGTTCCGTTTGCAGACGACAACATTATGAGAACAATAGAACGTGACGTAATGTTGAGAACAGTTGATAACAAATGGATAGACCACTTACATAATATTGATATGTTGAGAGATGGTATCGGATTAAGAGCTTACGGTCAAAAAGACCCATTAATTGAATATAAAAAAGAAGCTTATGACTTGTTCAATAATATGATGCACGAAATCCAAGGCGATGTTGTAAAACATATATTTAGAACAAAATTTGGTGTACAAGTTATAAACCCAAATGATGCTATTGAAACAGACTTATCAAGAGCTGCTGAAAACTTTGATTCATCTGAAGAGGAGGAAGAAATTGAAGTTAAACCAGTAAGAAACGATAACAAAGTCGGCAGAAACGACCCTTGCCCTTGCGGTAGCGGTAAAAAATATAAACATTGTTGCGGTCGTACGTAGCCGGTGTGAAGTCTGAAAAGACTTGCAGAAGTGCAAGGCTTTGGAAGACGTAACACTACGAAACCGCCGTTGCGAAGCGTAGCAATCTTTGATTGCACAGGCGGAAAAGCTTAGCCGGTGTGAAGTGTCGTAACAATGTAGGTCGGCTTTACCAAGCCGACAACATAAAGACAGTAGGTTGGGCATACTTGCCCAACAAGGATTTATAAGAGATATGGACAAATTAATCAAATTAGCAATAGAAATACAAAGCATAGCTCAAGCGGGAATTACATATACAGAAAATCCTTATGACGTTGAAAGATACGAACGCTTGAGAGAAATTTCTGCTGAAATTATTTCTGAAAAATCAGATATTAATCTTGAAAAAGTAAAAGATTTATTTTGTAGCGAAACAGGATACCAAACACCAAAAATCGATACTCGTGGAGCGATTTTCAAGGACGACAAGATTTTACTTGTACACGAGAATAATGACACATGGTCACTCCCTGGCGGTTGGTGTGATGTGTTAGAATCTGTAAAATCTAACACAGAAAAAGAAATCCGTGAAGAGGCAGGGCTAGAGGCAAAAGCTGTAAAAT
The DNA here is from genome assembly GCA_002297005.1 of Cyanobacteria bacterium UBA791. Taxonomy (GTDB): domain Bacteria; phylum Cyanobacteriota; class Vampirovibrionia; order Gastranaerophilales; family Gastranaerophilaceae; genus UBA791. The sequence continues at coordinate 18,285 of DBIX01000054.1, forward strand.
TAATTGCCGTACAAGATAGAAATAAACACAATGAACCATATTACGTTTATAGTGTTTGCAAAGTTTTTGTATTATGTGAGCTGATTGGTGGCGAATTTAAAGAAAATATTGAAACCACAGAAATAAAATATTTTGGTATTGATGAACTACCTGAAAATCTAGCAAATGAAAAAAATAATAAAGAACAAATCAAAATGTGTTTTGAGGCATACAAAAATCCAGACTGGGAAACACAATTTGATTAAAGAAGTAATAAATGTAGGTTGGGCATACTTGCCCAATAAAGAAAATAGAGGCGAAGCCAATGGCTTCGCCTGCCTCTATTTTAAATTTAAAAACTTTCGTATCTTTAATACTGTAGCATACTAACTACGTCAATACCCTCTTGTTGTTCAAGTTTTTCACGACCCCCAAGACCGTTTAACTCAATCCAAAAAGCAGCACCAACAATATTTGCTTTTGCTTGATGTAATAATTGGCAAGCTGCACAAGCAGTACCACCAGTTGCTAGTAAATCGTCTACAATTAATACGTTTTTACCCTCTTCAACTGCATCCTTGTGCATTTCAATAACATCTGTACCATATTCTAATTCATAAGATTGTTTATAAGTTTCAGCAGGCAATTTACCAGGTTTTCTAACTGGAACAAAACCAACGTTCAATTTATATGCTAAAGGCATACCAACGATAAAACCTCTTGATTCCATGCCAGCAATATAGTCAATTTTTTTATCTTTATAATGATCATACAAGAAATCAACCATAGCTTTCATAGTATCAGCATCTTTTAGAGCTGTTGTAATATCTCTAAAAAGGATACCTTTTTTTGGAAAGTCTTGAACATTTCTAATTTCATTTTTAATATCTTCGACTGTAAGTGTTTTCATTTATTTGCCTTCTTCCTTAAATTAAGCTTTTGCTTTTTGTTTTTGAATATTATCTTCTTCTTCTTGAATTAAACCGTGAGTTGTTTTACCCCAAGCCATTGATTTTTTGCAGAAAAGAATTTTGCATAAAATAAATAGCATCATAGGGAACCATATTGCCAAGAAATAAGCACTTGTTTCAATAGCTTGAATTAAAGCCTCTTTTCTTGGAACATCATCATATCTTCTGATAGCATAACGAATAGCAACTGTAAAACCAAGAGCTATAACTACACCAACGAATAGACATAACAAGTTTGAAATTGAATATGCTGGGATTTTACCCATAGCAAATTTTATAATACGTAAAAGAATTTCCATAATACACCAAAATGGCATTAGAAATTCGAATATATAAGCTGTCATATCAAGACCAGCTCTTAAAGACATATCACGAGATGTAAGTACATCACCAAAATATTCTAAATATCTTCTAATAGAACCCTCTAACCATCTTCTGCGTTGACGGAATAAAGGCATCCAATAAATGATAGCCTCTTCGTAAACTTTAGCCTCTGGAATAAATCTAATATCCCAACCTTTTAAGTGTAATCTTGTTGACATATCAAGGTCGTCAGTAATTGTTTCGTTGTTCCAACCGCCAATATCTTCGATAGCCTCACGTTTAATAAGTTCCCCGTCACCACGAAGTTCAACAGCACCTTTAATAGCATCACGACCAACTTGTACGTGTGTATCAAGAGTCATTTCATTGTTTTGACAACGTGTTAAGAAGTTGTAATCCTTGTTGCTAACGATTTTTCTAGCTTGGCATGCACCAACATCTTCTGGCTCAAGATTTGGAATTAATTTTGATAAGAAATCACTATCCACTCTAGCATCAGCATCAAATACAAGAATAGCTTCGCCTTTAGCAATTTTTAAAGCATCATTTAAAACTGCAGATTTTCCAGGGTAAGCATCTTTATCTCTTATCATTGCGATAACTTTTTCAGGATGTTCACTAGCAAGTTGTCTAATAACGTTTGCAGTATTATCATCTGAACGATCATCAATAACAATTACTTCAAAATTTGGATAATCCATTTGTAAAACATTATTCACAGTATCTGCAATAACGCTATCCTCGTTATGAGCAGGAATCATAACAGATACGAATGGCTTGTAATCAGGATTTATAATTTGTGGATTTTTCTTTAATTGACGTTTTTTGTGTTTTGTCGCCAAGTTTGAATAAACAAGGTAAATAGACATACCTACAATAAGTAAAAGTAGCCCAAGAATAGTGTTATACTGGAATTGGAACACATATAAAAAAGTCGTAAGACCTACAACCAATATAAATAATACTAATCTTTCCTTCATACAAAAATCTCCACGAATAACATTTTATCAGAAAACATGTTAAATTTAAAACCCAAAAGCCCTTTTTGTATAAAAAGTATACATAAAAAAAGAGCCAAGCCGAAACCTGACTCTCTTTTAAAACTGAAATTACAAACTATTTGCCGTTAACAACAGTTTTGAATTTTTTACCTGCTGAAAATGCTGGAACTGTTTTAGCAGGGATTTTAATTTCTTTACCAGTTTGAGGGTTTCTACCATTTCTAGCAGCTCTCTTACGTGGTTCGAATGTACCAAAACCAACTAAAGTAACTTTTTTACCTTTAGCAACTGTTTTTTGGATTGTATC
>DBIX01000058.1:0-5002 GCA_002297005.1 Cyanobacteria bacterium UBA791
TTATTAATCAAATTTTATTAAAACTTTTATAGACTCTTTTGATTTATTTTTTTCAAAAGCTTCAATAGCATCGTCAACGCTATAGATTTCAGAAATCATTGGTTTAAAATCTATTCTTTGATTTTCCAAAAGTCTTAAGGCTGGTTTGAATTGACCGCAACGTGAACCAAGAACTGTGATTTCATTGATTACAATTGGAGCTAAGTTGATTTCCTTGCTACCAGCTACCGTGCTTTTTAAAACAAGAGTTCCACGAGGTTTAGTTAAAGCCATTGCGTTTTCAAAACCATCGATAGAACCAGTTGCCTCTACAACAACATCCCAAGTTGGCTCTACTTTTAAATCCTTTGAAAGAATTGTTTTAACACCTTGGTTTTTAGCAACTTCAAGTTTATTTTCATGACGACCTACAAGAGTTACATCGTAGTTGTAAGCATTAAGTGCTAAAGCTGTTGTTAAACCTAATTTGCCGTCACCTTGTACTAAAACTTTTTGTATAGGTTGAATGTGGAGTTGTTCTACAATTTCGCATGCTGCAGCAAGAGGTTCTACAAATACAACTTGTTCGTCTGAAACGTTATCAGGAACTTCAAATAAAATTTCTGTTGGAAGAGTAATATATTCTGCAAAACAGCCGTCTTTTCTCCAAATACCGATAGTGTGTCTATCCGGACAATGTCTTACCAAGCCTTGGTTACACCATTCGCAATCAGGTTTGTGACAGCCATAACTGATTTCTGCAACAACTCTTTTACCTACAAGTGATTTATCATCAGAGTTTACATCTTCTACAACACCAACAAATTCGTGTCCTAAAACTCCAACGTAGCCCATGTATCCTTTTGTGATTTCGTAATCGGTATTACAAATTCCAGCTAAAGATACTCTTATTAAGGCTTCACCCTTTTGAGGTACTGGTTTTGCATAATTATTATCAAGTTTTAATTCGTTATCAAATACGATTGCTTTCATTATTTGTTTTCCTCTTTTTCGCAATTGTGCGATGGTTGGTATTCTGTTTCAATTCCTAATTTTTCTTGTATTTCTTTTACTTCGTAAGTTAATCTATTTATTTTGCACATAACAGGGTCAGGGATTCTGTTGTGCATAAGTGTTCCGTTTTCATCAGGAACTTTTTGAATAACAACTTTTCCAGGAATACCTACAACTGTTGCGTGTTCTGGAACATTGTCTACAACAACTGAACCAGCACCAATTCTACTGTTATCACCTATTGTAATATTACCCAAAACTTTAGCACCAGCACCAACAATTACACCGTTACCAATTGTAGGGTGTCTTTTGCCGATGTCTTTACCAGTTCCGCCTAGAGTTACTTGTTGATATATTAGTACATCATCTCCGATAATTGTTGTTTCGCCGATAACAACGCCCTCACCGTGGTCGATAAAAAATCTATCGCCAATAGTTGCCCCTGGGTGAATTTCAATACCTGTTAAAATTCTCATAATAAAAGAAATATATCTTGGTATGAATGGTATTTTCCATTTGTATAATTTATGAGAAAGTCTATGCATTAGTAATGCGTGTAACCCTGGGTAGCAGAAGATTACTTCAAGAATATTTCTTGCTGCGGGGTCTTTGTCATAAATTGTTTTTATATCGTCTTTAATATGATGTATTGCTCTATCTAACATTATTTTCGCCTTTTTATTAATTAATCAAATAATTCTGTTGATAAATATCTTTCACCAAAGTCACAAACTACAGTAACTACAAGTTTATCAGGGTTTTCTTCTGCAAGTTTTTTACCAGCTAAAATGTTTGCTCCAGAAGAAATTCCGCACAAAATACCTTTTGTTCTTGCAACTTCTTTTGCCATTTTTATAGCGTCGTCACCTTTTACGGTTACAACACCGTCTAAAGTTCCCTGTTTCATTATTTCAGGTACAAAGTTTGCACCAATACCTTGGATTTTGTGACTTCCAGCTTGACCCTCTGTTAAAAGTGGGCTTTCAAAAGGTTCTAGTCCATAAACTTTTACTTCAGGTTTTAAAGCTTTTAGTCCCTTTGCCATGCCTATTGCAGTTCCGCCAGTTCCGATACCAGTTACAAAAATATCAACCTTGCCATCTGTATCTTCAAAAATTTCTTTTGAAGTTGTTTCTATATGTGCAAGTGGGTTTGCTGGGTTTGCAAATTGCATTGGTATAAATGAATTTGGATATTCTTTCTTCAATTCTTCAGCCTTATCAACTGCACCTTGCATACCTTTTTCTTTTGGTGTCAAAACAAGTTCTGCACCGTATCCTTGGATAAGTTTTCTGCGTTCAAGTGACATGCTTTCAGGCATTACGATTATGATTTTTAATCCCATAACAGCACAACACATAGCAAGTCCAATACCTGTGTTTCCGCTTGTTGGTTCAATAATAACTGTGTCTTTATTTATTAAACCTTGTTTTTCAGCCTCTTTCAACATGTAAAATGAAGCTCTATCTTTTATTGAGTGTGATGGGTTTAGAAATTCTAATTTTAAAAATAAATTATCAGAATATTTTACTAACGGAGTTTTTCCGATTAGTTCCAAAACATTTTCGTATACTTTCATTTTTAATTTTCCTATTTTACTAATTTAGCGAATTTTCTTTTACCAGCTTGAAGAATTGTATCGTCTGAACCTTCAACCATTAATGTCATATCAGAAATTTTTTCGCCATTAATTTTTACACCGCCACCTTGAATTAATCTTTTTGCTTCGCCTTTGCTTTGTACAAAGTTTAATTCAAGTAATAGGTCTAAGATGTTTTTAGGTTCAGTTACTTTGTGTTCTGGAATATCTTCAGGCAAACCTTTGTTTGAAACAACATTGATGAAAGCTTCTTGAGCTTTATCAGCCATTTCTTTGCCGTGGTATTGTTCTGTAATTGTGTGAGCTAATTCAAGTTTTAAGTTACGAGGATTTTCTGTTCCGTTTGCTAATGCGTCGTATACTCTTTTAACTTCTGAATTTTCAACATCTGTTAAAAGTTCATAGTATTTAACGATTAGATTATCAGGAATACTCATAATCTTACCGAACATATCATTTGCACTATCTGTTAAGGAAATACAATGTTCAGGATATGATTTACTCATTTTTACAACACCATCAGTACCCTCAATCAATGGTAATAACATAACCATTTGAGGATATTTTTTGCCGTAAGCTGTTTGAATATCACGACCTAAAAGCGTATTAAATCTTTGGTCAGTACCACCAAATTCAATATCAGCATCGATTTCAACTGAATCGTAAGCTTGCATTAATGGATAGAAAAATTCGTGAATAGAAATTGGTCTACCCTCTGCATATCTTTTTGCAAAATCATCTCTTGTCATCATTTGAGCAACAGTAACCTTGCTTGCAAGTTGTAAAAGTTCTGTGAAATTCATTTTGTGTAACCAATCTGCGTTGTTTACAACCTCGATGTCTGATACATCTAATACTTTTGAAATTTGTTCAAAATATGTTTTTGCATTAACTTCAACTTGTTCTTTTGTTAATGCTGGACGAGTTTCTGATTTACCTGATGGGTCACCAATCATTGCTGTTGCACCACCAATAATTAAAACAATTTTGTGTCCTAGTTTTTGAAATTCTTTTAATTTTCTCATTACAACAGTATGTCCCAAGTGTAAGTCTGGTCTTGTTGGGTCCATACCTAATTTTATTCTCAAAGGTTTATTGTTTTCTTTTGCATATTGAAGTTTTTGGGCTAATTCTTCTACTCCACCTGGTAAAATTTCGCAACTTCTACCAATTTTTTCTGCTTGTTCAATAAATTCTTTTTTAATTTCTACCATCGATATTTTCCTTTTCCTTTTTATCACTAAAATTATATCAAAAAAATGTAACAAATGATTACTTTTTAGAGAAATCTTTTTATACATGTGGAACATAAATATTATGTAGAGTAAAAAGGAGATGGCTTATGGCAAAAATTGATAAAATTGATACGTCAGATATGTCCGTAAAAGAAATTAAAGCTTTAGAAAAACAACTAGAAAAAGAAGCAAAAGTTGCAAAAGCAGAAAAGAACGAAAAAACAAAAGAAACTAAAAAAACTGACGAATTTGATTCTTCTTCAAGTTCTGTTTTGTCTGATTACAAGATTGAAGACTATGTGAAAAATTACGTTGAAAATTTAATAAAAAAATATGACGGTTATGATGATATAATTTCTCGTTTGCGTTCATATTTGGGTAATTTTGATGTTCAAGATTTCAGAAAAGATTATCCTGAGCTTTCAAATACTTCGGATTTAGCAACTGCAATGTATAATGATACTAAAAAGTTTCTATAGTTTAAAAGCCCGCTACGGCGGGCTTTTTTAATGCTTTATTAAATTATATATTAATATTTGTAACGAATTTTGAAAATTTTTTCGAAAATCGTTATAAAACTTTAAACCTGTGGAATATGTATAGTGTGGAGTTAAATCCACAGAATTTCTAATTCCTCTCTTCTAATACGTGGTTTAATTGCCGACTGTTTGATTAATAGTCGGTTTTATTTTTGCAAAAATCTTTACTTAATAAAGTTAATATCTTTCTTGCATGAGATTTTTATGAGGTATATAATTCTGTTTACAAGTCATGTCTCTCGGATATATGGCTGGGAAAAAGAAGGGGTGTTTGTCCGTGCAAGGATACTGTTTTGAATTAATTACCGGACCAATGAGTTGCGGTAAAACTGAAGAATTACTTAGACGTATTAGACGTTGTATTATTGCAAAGAAAAAAGTTAAAGTTATTTCACCAGATGTTGATACTAGAACTAAAGGTGATTATATTGAATCTCGTAACGGCTTATTTTTAGAGGCTGTTAAGGTTAAACATGCCATTCAAATTTTGAGTGTTGTGAAACCTGAAGACCAAATTGTTGCTATTGATGAACTTCAATTCTTTGATGAAAACATCGTAACTGTTATTACTCAATTAATGAATGAGGGTAAAAAGGTTATCGGTACAGGTTTAGACCTTGATTTTAAAGGTGATA
>DBIX01000058.1:5137-5276 GCA_002297005.1 Cyanobacteria bacterium UBA791
AAAGACTTATCAATGGCAAACCAGCTGATAAAAATTCACCATTAATTATGATTGGTGGAGATGAAACTTACGAAGCTCGTTGCATTAAATGTTATGAACTACCTGATGCAGAAGCTGAAAAAAGAAAAGAAAAAGAAAA
>DBIX01000068.1 GCA_002297005.1 Cyanobacteria bacterium UBA791
TGCAAAAAACGTGAAGATACTCACAAAATGGCTGAAGCTAACAAAGCTTTCGCTCACTACAGATACTAATTTAAGTATAGGCATAATAATAAAACGAAAAGAGTTCCAGAAATGGAACTCTTTTCGTTTATAGAAAAACATTGTCATTGAAATTTTTTTTAGCTAAAATAAACTTATTATGATAGACGTTAAGAAAATAAAATTAAAAGATTTTGAAATCGGCGGGGACAAATTGACTATTTTAGCAGGTCCTTGTGCCATTGAAAGTTATGAATGTATGGCAACAGTTGCTGAAAAACTTAAATCTGTTTGCGAAAAATTGGGTATAAATTATGTATTCAAATCTTCTTATGACAAAGCTAACCGCTCAACTATTGACGGTTACAGAGGCTTAGGCATAGAAAAAGGTTTGGAATACTTAGCAAAAATCAAAAAAGAATTTGATTTGCCAATCGTAACAGACGTACATCTTCCACAAGATGCAGAGCGTGTTGCAGAGGTTGCTGATATTATCCAAATTCCAGCTTTTTTATGCAGACAAACTGATTTACTTGTAGCAGCCGCAAAAACAGGTAAAATCGTAAATATAAAAAAAGGTCAATTCTTAGCACCACAACAAATGAAAGCTTTAGCTCAAAAGGTTACTGATTCAGGTAATGAAAATATTTTATTCACAGAACGTGGTGTAACATTTGGCTATAACAATCTTGTAACAGATATGCGTGCAATTCCTATGATGCAAATGCTTGGTTATCCAGTTGTATTTGATGCAACACATAGCGTACAAATGCCTGGCACAAATGGTTGTGCAACAGGTGGCGACAGAAGATGGGTTCCTGTTCTTGCAAAATCAGCTATTGCAGCTGGCGTAAATTCATTGTTCTTTGAAGTTCACCCAGAACCTGAAAAAGCTCTTTGCGACGGAGATAACATGCTTCCACTTGATAAAGCTGAACATTTATTCAAGGTTTGCAAGGATATTTTTGATATTGTGAGGGCGGAAGACTAATGATATTTAAAAATTTTACAGCAGGAATACTTGGTGCAAACAATTACTTATTAATAGATGAAAAATATAATGAAGCAATTTTAATTGATTGTTCTGCTCAAACAGATTTTGTAGAAGAACAATTAAAGAAAAACAATGCCGAGTTAAAATATATACTATTAACACACGGTCATTTTGACCACGTTATGGGAATTAATGATACAAAAAAACTTCATCCAAAAGTAAAAGTTCTTGCTCATATTGGGGATAAAGACTTGATTGAGGGCATACAAGAATTTATGCACAAATACGGAATGGGCGAGGCGGAAGTTCCTCAAATTGATGAATACATTCAAGAGGGCGAAATTTGTAACGGCAGAATTAAAATTCTACACACTCCTGGACACACAAAAGGTAGCGTTTGCTACTTAATTGATGACAATTTGTTTTCAGGTGATACAATATTTTTAGAGTCTGTAGGTAGAACAGATTTAGAGGGCGGAAGTTTTTCTGAAATCAAATCAAGCATTGAAAACAAGATTTTCACACTTGATGACAAAATTAAAATCTTCCCAGGACACGGTGATTTTACAAGCGTAGAACACGAAAAAAAATATAATCAATGTTTATAAATAGAGGTCAAAAATGAAAAACCAATTAGAAGCAATTTTAAAAAATGCAGAAGCTGATTTAGAAAAAGCTCAAAACATCAGCGATATTGAAGAAATTAAATTAAAATATTTAAGCAGAAAAGGTGAATTAAATTCAATTAAAAAGAATTTAAAAGACTTGTCAGTAGAAGATAAAAAAGTTGTAGGTGCTTTTGCAAACGAAGTAGCACAAAAATTAGAAAACGAAGTAAAAGTAAGATATGACGAATTTTATAAAAAAGAATTAGACGAAAAATTAAAATGTGAAAAGATTGATGTAACACTTCCTGGTAAAAATATTCCAATGGGAAGAATTCACCCAATCACAGAAACAATCAATGAAATTACTGAAATTTTCCACACATTAGGATTTTCAGTAGCTCCAGACAAAAATTCACCAGAAGTTGAAACAGAATATTATCACTTCGACCACTTAAACTTTCCAAAAGACCACCCAGCAAGAGATATGCAAGATACATTCTACACAACTCTTGCTCCAAACGTAATTTTAAGAGGTCAAACATCAGGTGCACAAGTTCGTGTAATGGAAGATATGAAACCCCCTATCAGAATTATTGCCCCTGGTAGAGTTTACAGAAACGAAAACGTAAACTCACGTAAAAACAACTTCTTCCACCAAATCGAGGGTTTATATATTGATAAAAACGTAAGCTTTGGTGATTTGAAAGGTATTTTAAATGAATTTTTAAGACTATATTTTGGTGCATCAAGACCAACAAGATTTAGAAGTTCATTCTTCCCATTCACAGAACCATCTGTAGAAATCGACGTTCAATGTATTATGTGCCAAGGGAAAGGTTGCAAAACTTGTTCAGGCACAGGTTGGTTAGAAATCTTAGGTGCAGGTATGGTTGACGTAAATGTACTTAAAGGTGTAAATATCGACCCAGAAGTATATAGCGGTTTTGCTTTTGGTATGGGCGTTGAAAGACTTGCAATGTTGAAATATGCAATCGACGATATTAGATTGTTCTTCAACAACGACGAAAGATTCTTGAAACAGTTCTAAAAATATAAAAAACATACAAAATATAGTTTATATTTTGTTATAGGCTTTAATTTCAGGTATATTACTGTACGGTAATATACCTGAAAAAATATAACTATATTTTTTAAATATTACCGTATGGGAATATTTACTTGACAACACAAATATAATTTTGTAATATTACAGTACGGTAATAATCATGAAACAAATACTTAAAACTACAGAAGATATTGGACAATTAATAAGATCACTTAGAAAACAACAAAATTTAACTCAACAACAGTTGGCACAGTTGTCTAATGTAGGAACACGTTTTTTATCAGATATTGAAAATGGTAAACAAACTTGTGAAATAGGCAAAGTTTTAAAAATTTTTACTAACCTAGGAATCAATATTGAGGCAACTTATGACTAAAGAATTATCTGTCCGCCTTAATGGAATTCAGGTTGGAATACTAAACTTAGTAAAAGGTAAAATGGAATTTACCTATGATAAAAATACTAAATCTCAAATTTCGTTGAGTTTGCCTATACAAAATGAAAGCTTTAAAGAAAAAGTTTGCAGAGCCTATTTTGGAGGTTTACTGCCTGAAAATATAAATATTAGAGAAAAATTAGCACAAAAATATAATCTTAATATTAACAACGATTTTAAACTTCTAGAAGAAATAGGTCGAGATTGTGCTGGAGCAATCTCATTTCATAAAATTTCAGAACCAGAGAAAAAAGAAGAGTATCTTGAAATAAAAGGAAAACCTCTTTCAGAAGAAGAAATAAAAAGATTTATAGAAGAACTTCCATATAAACCATATATGGGAAATAGGATTTCATTAGCAGGTGCTCAAGAAAAAACAGCAATTTGCCTAATTAACAATGAAATTGCACTACCTATTGAAGATTTTCCTACTACACATATTTTAAAAACTGCGATACCAAAATATGAACAATCAATAGAAAACGAATACATCTGCATGAAAGCAGCTCAAGAAATAGGTCTTGACGTAGCATCAGTAGAAATTCGAAAAATTAGTGACCTAAAATTTCTATTAGTTAAAAGATTTGATAGAGAAATAAAAGAAAACAAAATCAAAAGAGTTTTACAAGAGGATTTTGCACAAAGTCTTGGTATCCAATCGAGAAACAAGTATGATATTACTTTCAAGGATTGTTTAAAGGTTTTAAATCAACTAAAACCACCTGCCATTCAAAAAACAAAATTTATTAAACAAGTAGTTTATAATTATTTAATTGGAAATACAGATGCACACGGTAAGAATTTTTCAATTTTCTTAGATTCTAGAACCTTAACACCAGCTTATGATTTATTATGTTCTAGCGTGTATGATTGTGACCAAAGAATTGCAATGAAAATTGGCAAAGCACGATATTATAAAGATGTAACAGAAAAAGATTGGGTAAAATTTTCACAAGATTTAGATGTTTCTCCAAAATTTGTAAAAACAGAATTAGAAAGACAAAAACAAATTTTACCAAAAGTTATAGAAAATATCGTAAAAGAACTAGATACAAAAATAGGATATAAAATTTTAGAAATAGTACAAAATAATTGTATATAAAATAATTAAAAGTCACGTATTTTATACCATTTCACGCAATTTTTTTAGTTGGTCTCGGATTTGTGCTGCACGTTCAAAATCAAGTATTTTTGCTGCTTTTTTCATATCTTTTTCAAGTTTATCAATTAATTTTGGCAAATCTTTTTTATCAATACCAAGTTCAACCATTTCTTCTGCAACAATATCTTCCAAGTTTCTATAGCTTGCGACAAGTGCAAGAAGATTATTTTCTATCGGTTTTTTAATAGTTTGAGGAATAATTCCGTACTTGTCATTATATTCCATTTGAAGTTTACGACGACGTTCTGTTTCATCGATAGCTTGTTTCATTGAATCTGTCATAACATCTGCGTACATAATAACTTCACCGCAAGAGTTACGAGCAGCACGACCTATTGTTTGAATTAAACTTGTTTCTGAACGTAAAAAGCCCTCTTTATCAGCATCCATAATTGCAACAAGTGAAACTTCTGGAATATCAAGCCCCTCTCTTAAAAGGTTTACACCTACAAGAACATCAAATTCACCAAGTCTTAAATCACGCAGAATTTCAATACGTTCTATTGATTTAACCTCACTATGCAAATATCTAACTTTTATTCCCTCTGATAAGAAGAAGTCTGTTAAATCCTCTGCCATACGTTTTGTAAGTGTCGTAATCAAAACTCTTTCGTCTTTTTCTGCACGTTTTTTAATTTCTGTCATCAAATCTGTAATTTGATTTTCAATAGGACGAACAGAAATTTTAGGGTCAACAAGTCCAGTTGGACGAATAATTTGTTCAACTATTTGAGAAGAAGTTTCTCTTTCAAATTCTGCAGGTGTCGCTGAAATATAGATTTTTTGCCCAACTTTTTCAAAAAACTCTTTATTTTTAAGTGGTCTATTATCCTTTGCACAAGGTAATCTAAACCCATATTCTATCAAGGTATCTTTTCTAGATGCATCACCGTGGCTCATACCTTTTATTTGAGGTAAGGTTACGTGAGATTCATCAATTACAGTAAGAAAATCACCTCTAAAATAATCTAACAAGGTTGCTGGAGCAGAACCCACAGGACGACGTTCAATTATACGGGAATAATTTTCAATACCTGAACAGTAGCCCATTTCCTTAATCATTTCAATATCATATTTTACACGTTGCTCAAGTCTTTGAGCCTCAATTAATTTATTATTTTTTTCTAACTCTACAAGTCTATTTTTCAATTCTTGTTTAATCAAACTAATCGTTTCATCCACATTTTCATCATAAGAAATATAGTGAACCGCCGGATAAATCACAACATTTTTAGGTATTTCAAGAATTTCACCTGTCACACCATCAATTTTTGTAATCTTTTCTACTTCGTCACCAAAGAACGAAACTCTTGTAATAGCCTTTTCGTAAGATGGCATAATTTCAACAATATCACCTCTAGCTCTGAAATTTGCACGTTCTAGAGCAACATCATTTCTTGTATATTGAACAGAAACGAGATGTTTTAATAAATCTTCTCTTGATAATTCATCGCCCACGTGAATATCTATAGCACCTTTAAAATAGTTTTCAGGTAAACCCAAACCATAAATACAACTAACAGATGCAACGACAATTACATCATTTCTTTCATACAAACTACGAGTTGTATTATGACGCAAACGGTCAATCTCATCATTGATACTTGCAGATTTTTCAATATATGTATCAGTTCTTGGAATATATGCTTCCGGTTGATAATAATCATAATAAGAAATAAAATATTCTACTGCATTCTCAGGAAAAAGTTCTTTAAACTCATTATATAATTGAGCGGCAAGAGTTTTGTTATGAGCAATAATAAGAGTAGGTTTTTGAACCTGCTCAATTACATTTGCAATAGTAAAAGTTTTACCAGAACCTGTAATACCCAATAAAATTTGAGTATCAAAACCCTTATTTATACCATCAACAAGTTTTTCGATAGCCTTTGGCTGATCTCCTGAGGGTTTGTATTTAGAAGATATTTTAAATTTCTTATCCATAAGATTATTTTATATCAATTAGAAAAAATCTTCCACAATATGCAGTATTTACATGCTTTTTTAAATTTGATAACATAATCATGTAAGAGAAAGTGTAGTGAAATATAATGGCTTTTTTATTCGTAAACAGACATTCTAACGCAGTAAAACAAGAAACAGAAGCAGACAAAATAAAGGATGCAAGAACACAACAAATTAGAGAAGCTTTGAAAAGCTACATCCATAAAAACAATATGGAAAACGCAATAGCTAAAGAAAAGAATGCTAATATCTTAAACTCTTTGCTAGAAGACTAAATTTTTATCAAATCAAAAAACAATCCAAATCGGCAGTTATAAAACTGTCGATTTCCGTATGTATACATGTTTAAGACATGTTACAAGAGGCAAAACCGTGTTATAACACGATTTCGCCTCATATTCAAAATTAAATTTCACAAAAAAGGCAATAATTTTTGAGAAAAATACTTTATATAGATGTAAGGAAATTATACAGAGGTAAATTTAGGAGTTTATATATATGGCAAGAGTTTTGGTTTCAATGCCCGAAGAATTTTTAAACAGAATTGATAAAGTTGCTGGTAACGAAAGTCGTTCTCGTTCAGAACTTATTCGTGAAGCTCTAAGAACATATATTCATAAAAATGATACAACAAGACACACTGTTGCAGCAGATAAAAATGCACAAATTCTTGATGCTTTGTTGGATTAAAAAAGTTTTTAAATGACGGAAGAAATTAATATTTGGAAAATAGGGTAAATAAATTTAGGTAAGTAATTTAATAAAATGGGACTTTTAAAAGTCCTATTTTTTTGCGTAAATTTATTTACCTTTTGTTGGGGTAGACACTACGTTTTCTTTTATCCGTAAGGCATTAAACCGGATAACACCTTACGGCTTAAAGTCAACTACGGAGACAGGCTCACAAGTTTCGCCATAACTCAACTGTTCTCTTTGTCAAAACTCAACATACAAAAACTTCAAAACTTGCCATACCTTTTGTGTCATTCTGAATTTATTTCAGAATCTTACCAACGAGGAATTTCAACATACTACGAAAATAATCCTTCTCGTTAAACTTACACATTTTTAGCTAGTAAGGTCCTGAAACAAGTTCAGGACGACAATATTTTTCTCCAATTAATTACACTTTAAGAATGTGTGTCATATTAAACATTTTAATTAAACATTTTAATTCAACACGATACAATATAAAAGTCGGGTTCAATGAAATTGTTGAACCCGACCTACTTTTTATATATTTTTTTGAAACCTTAATATCTATAACAAGTTGGGTCATCATCGCAACCAGGAGTAGAGAAGAATTCACCGATTTTTTGGAATATACTTTTACCATTTCTTGCTGGTTTTGTCAAAAGAGTTTTTGTTTCTTTAGTTTTAGGCTCTAAAGCTTTTTCAATAACTTCAATCAATTTATCAGGAACAACCTTGTTACCATCTCTATGTCCTGAATCTAATTCAATATCTGAATGTTTCTTTTTTGGATTATGGATAAAAAATGTTGAGTAATCATTATCATTTGGATTTTTCTTTGACTCTTTTTTTTCATAAATTTCAAGGACATCACCCTTTGAAACAGTTCCCAATTTACATAAAAGTTTATTAAAATCTTTCTTTTGATTTTCTCCCATATTATCCGTAAACTTTTTAAATTCTTCATTTCGTTTAATTTTTGCATTAAAATTTGGATTTGCAACACTTGGATTTACACTAATGTTCATAATACTATTTACCTTTCCTACACATATTACACACTTATAATACATGTAAGTAAAAAACAACCTAAAAATTGCCAAACGCAGTCATAGTGCCCCTCATATCATATCATATCATATCATATAGTGATTATAACTAGGTTTTAGACATTTTAAATTCATGTTTACATTCGTTTACAAATACACTTCATTATTATCTTTATTCTAATTTGACGTACAAATATTTTTAGAGTAAATTAACTATGTTATGAAAATCGTAATATACGGAGCAAGTGAAATTGCAAACCTAATTGCAAAAGAATTTCACCAAGTCCACGAAATCACAGTTATAGATAAAGAAGAAAATAAAACAGAAGAGTTTAGCCGATTAGATATTAGATTTATAAATTGCGAAGCTTTGACTATTGACGTGCTAAAAAATGTCAATATCAAAAACGCTGACACATTAATAGCTTGTTCTACAAGCGACGAAAAGAATATTCTTGCTTGTATGACAGCAAAGAGACTTTGTCCAATAAAGACAATTTGTTTTGTATCAAAAGAAGAATACAAGACTTCAATGGGCTTAACTCGTGATAGCGAATATTCTGGTAAACTATTTATTGATAATATTATTTGGCCAGAAGAAATTCTTACAAAAGAAATTTTCCAAATTGTAACTATTGAAAAAGCATTAGATGCTGAAAACTTTGCAAAAGGTAGAGCAATGCTACTTGAATACAAGCTTGATGAAGAATCTATCCTTGTTGGCAAAAAAGTTAGAGAATGTGATTTTCCACCAGAATCCCTAATCGTAGGTATTCATAGAGGGGAAGAACTTTCTATTCCAAACGGTGAAACTGTTCTTGAAGCAGATGATAAAATTATATTTATGGGTCTTTCAACTTCCCTATCAATGCTTGCAGCAAGATTTTTCCACGAAAAGAACTACAACAAATCAATCGCCATAATTGGTGGTGGTAATGTTGGACTTATGCTTGCAAAAAACCTTGAAAAAACAAAAGTTCATTTGAAAGTAATCGAAAAAGATTTAGCAAGATGTGAATATTTGGCGGAAGTTTTAACCAACACACTTGTAATCAATGGTGACGGTACTGATTTAGAACTATTAAACCAAGAAGAAATTCTTGAAATGGATGCTGTAATTAGCGTTACTGATAATGATGAAAAAAATTTATTATGTTCACTTTTAGCTAAGCAACTTGGTGTAAAACGTATTATTTCAAGAGTTTCAAAGAACGTAAACATTTCTTTATTCGATAGAGTTGGTATTGATGTTACGGTTTCACCAAAACTTGCAGCACTTCACGAAATAAAAAATTTACTTTCTGAAGAAATCAATGTTGATATTCTTGCAACAGTTGAAAAAGGTAAAGGTGAAGTTCTTGAAATAAATATCGATGAGTCATTTAAAGAAACAAAACTTATGGATTTAAAACTTCCACGTAGAGCTATTATCGGTATTATTCACCGTAACAACAGAGTTATTATTCCAAAAGGTGACACCTTGATTAGACCAGAAGATAAACTTATTATCTTCACAACAAAAGAAAGTGCACCTGTAATAAAAGATTTTTTCAAAGGTAGTTAGTAAATGAGATTATATTATCTTATAGATTCACTAGGATTAGTATTTTCTGCAATAGGTATAATGAGCTTTTTGCCTTGTCTTGTTGCTCTAATTTATGGTGATATGTTTTCAATAATCTTATTTGCAATATTAGGTTTGATAACTTTTTTAATCGGTCAATTAATGCATAGACTTACACCGTCTGAAAGATTACTAAACTTAAAAAAAACAGAAGCCTTGGCTATCGTATTGTTATCTTGGGTTTCTTTTTGGTTAATTTCAACAGTACCATTTTTATTCTATGGGCTAAACCCAATAAACGCTTTGTTTGAAGCAATATCTGGGATAACCTCTTGTGGTGCTACGATTTTAACTAATTATGATTTTCCAAAAACATTCTTCTTTTATAGAGCCTACATTCAATGGTTAGGAGGTATGGGAATTATCATCCTATTTACAGCCGTACTACCACAGTTTGCAGTAGCTGGTAGACAAATGTTTTTTGCAGAAGCTCCAGGATCTAGAGAAGAAAACCTTACACCAAGAATTAAATATACCGCAAGTGCCTTGTGGGGATTGTATGTTGGATTAACAGTTTTACAAATAATTTTATTAAATGTTACTGGGCTAAAACTATTTGATGCCATTTGCATTTCGCTTACAACAATTTCTGCTGGCGGATTTTCACCACTTGCAAATAGCGTAGGCGGGTATCATTCAATGATTTGCAACTGGATATGTATTTTATTTATGTTTATCGCTGGTTGCAACTTTGCCCTAATACACAAGGCTATCGTAAAAAAAGACCCAACTTTAATGGTTAAAAATGAGGAATTTAGATTTTACTTTTTATTCGTAAGTGTAATTTGTTTAATCCTTGCTGGTTCATTATTCTTAAGCGAAAATTCAATAACCTTTAAAACTTTTACTGATGCAGTATTTTCAACTATATCAATAATAACTTCAACAGGTCACACTACAGCAAACTTTGCTTCTTGGTCACATCAAGCCTTGGCATTATTATTCTGTACAACAGTTGTTGGTTCTTGTGCCGGGTCTTGCGGTGGCGGTATCAAAATAGTTAGAGCAATTATTTGTTTTAAATATCTAAAATCAGAAATCACAAAGATTTTACACCCTAACGCAGTTATAAATATTAAAATCGACAATAACGTAGTGACAAAAGAAGTAAGACGACAAGTTTTAACCTTTATCGTATTTTATTTTATAATATTTATGATAAGCGTATTTGTCGCAACATTAATTGAAAACAATTTATTTGTAGGTTTAAGCGGTTCTGTTTCAACTCTAGGTCTTGTAGGTGTTGGCGCAGGTTCTATCATAGGACCTACTGAAGGATTTAACAGTCTTCACCCAGCAACAAAAATGTTATTTATGTTTAATATGCTAATCGGACGTTTAGAAATAGTTCCGGTAATTGTTTTACTTAATAAAGATTTTTGGAAATTATCTAAACAATAGGCAACTTACTACTAACAAATTATGCCATACCTTTTATGTCATTCTGAAGCGTGCTTGAGATATGTTCAAAAGATTCTGGTATATTCAGAATCTTACCAGTTATGAATGTACAAATTTGTTTTGTGATTGTATCTTCGCTAAATGGTAAGATATAACGTTGGTAAGATGCTGAAACAAGTTCAGCATGACAAAAGACACGACCTTACATAGAATTGACAATTACTTACTATTTTACCCCTTAAAAAGCAAACTCATGCCTGCACGGAAATAGTTTTTTAACTCTGCAAATGAGCGTATTTGAGATAACATTTTTAAAATATATTCAGGTCTTAAATAAAATTTTCTAACTGCAAGTTTATGCAATTCCATAACTCTTTCTCTTGATAAACAATGAGTTTTAATAATTGGATAATAATATGCACCTTTGTATGAATAATGTTCATCAAACATATTATAAGTTTTTGCATAATTATAGAATTTTGTTCCAGGTAGTGGAACAGCTGTATAAAAGCTTACGAAATCAGGATTTAATTCTATAGCTAAATCAATAGACTGTTTTATCGTGCTTTCGTCATCCCACGGTAAACCTATTACAAAATACGCATAAGATTTCATTTTTGCACGTCTAATCATTTTGAAACAATCTCTTATTTCAAAAATTGTAGTTTTCTTTTCTATTTTGTCTAAAATAAATTGAGAACCACTTTCTACTCCAACACTTACAAGACGACAACCAGCCTTGTACATCAAGTTCAAAAGACTTTGGTCTGTAGTATCAACACGAGTATTTGCAGACCAAGTTATTTTAAGCTTTTCTTTTATAAGTTTTTTGCATAAATCTACAACCCATTCTTTATCCTGATTAAATATATCAGCCCAAAAAACAAAGTTTGTAATCTTATAATTTTTTATACAGTCTTTTATTTCTAAAATAATATTTTCAGGACTTCTACGTCTAACAATAGGTCCAGAAACAGGAGTTGCAAGACAGAAGAAACAATGATAAGGACATCCTCGAGAAACCTTTATAATAGCTTGAGGTTTGTCATTATCAGGTCTTTTATAAATATTATTATCGATTAAATGTCTTGCTGGAAAAGGAAGTTCGTCTAAATTTTCAATAAAAGGTCTACGACCAGTAAATTTTGCAGTAAAGTTATCTCTATAACAAATACCTAAAATATCAGAATATTCTTTTCCCTCTAAAATTTCTTTTAAAGTTTCTTCTGATTCACCAACAATAATTATATCAATGAATTTGTTATCATATAAAAACTCTTTATTTTTAGTTAAAAATGGTGCACCTTTTGCAATAGTAACCATTTTTGGAAATCTTTTTTTAGCTAATTCAATAGCTTTAAAATCAGATTCTAAAGTCGGAATAGCAACATTTACAACCAAATAATCAGGTTGAAAATTTTCTAAATCAGACATAAAATCTCCACCGATAGAGTAATCAGAAATTTTAGCTTCATAATTAGCAAGTTCTGCAACACCTGCTAAATACAACAAGTCCATAGGTGGAAGAGGTGGAATTATAAACAATTCCTTAACAGGTTGCTGGCATCTATCTTCTCTGTTTAAAACAGGTGATGGTGGGTATATAAAAAAGATTTTCTTCTTCATAATTTAAATCTATATTTAAAATTACTTCTAGTCAAGTTATTACTTTTGTGTTAACTTTAAATAGGAAGAAACTAGCAAATTAAAAGGAAAAGAATATGAGCATAGCTGATGAATTAGCAACAGTATATGATGCCCAAAGTACAGAAGCTGAAATGTACAAATTTTGGGAAGATAACGAATTTTTTAAAGCAGATAACAAAAGTGATAAACCACCATTTTCAATGGTAATTCCACCACCAAACGTAACTGGTGTATTACACATGGGACACGCTCTTGACGAAACTCTTCAAGACATTCTTACTCGTTACCATAGAATGGCTGGTTACGAAGCACTTTGGATTCCAGGTACAGACCACGCTGGTATCGCAACTCAAGCAGTTGTTGAAAAGAAACTTAGAGCAGAGGGTAAATCACGTTTTGATTTAGGTCGTGAAAAATTCTTGGAAGAAACTTGGAAATGGACTAACGAACACAAATCAGCAATCCTTGACCAATGTAAACGTTTAGGTGTTTCTTTTGATAGAACAAGAGAAAGATTTACATTTGATGAGGGTTGTTCAGCTGCTGTAAAAAAAGTTTTCGTTGATTTATACAACAAGGGCTTAATTTACAAGGGTGCATACATCGTAAACTGGTGTCCACGTTGCCAATCAGCTATTTCTGATATTGAAACAGAATACGAAACAGAAAAAGGTCATTTATGGGAAATTTCTTACCCATTAGTAAATGAACAAGGTGCAATCGTTGTTGCAACAACAAGACCTGAAACAATGTTCGGTGATGTTGCAATCGCAGTTCACCCTGACGATCACAAATATAGTGAACTTATCGGTAAAACAGTTTATATCCCACTTTCTAGACGTGAAATTCCTATTATTGCCGATGAATACGTTGATAAATCATTTGGTACTGGTGCTGTTAAAATCACTCCAGCACACGACCCTAACGACTATGAAGTTGGTAAACGTCACAATATGAAACCTATTTGGGTTATCGACGAAGAGGGTAAATTAAAAGACTGTCCAGAAGTTCCTGAAAAATACCGTGGAATGGACAGATACGAAGCTAGAGAAGCTATCGTTGGTGATTTACAATACCAAAACTTCTTATTAAGAATTAAAGACCACGAACACAATGTTGGTAAATGCCAACGTTGTAACACAACTATTGAACCTTTATTATCAGAACAATGGTTTGTAAAAATGGAACCTCTTGCAAAAGAAGCTATTGCAGCTGTAAAAGACGGTAGAATTAAATTTATCCCAGAACGTTGGGAAAAGAACTACCTAGGATGGATGGAAAACATTCGTGATTGGTGTATTTCACGTCAATTATGGTGGGGACATCAAATTCCAGCGTACTATCATAACGAAACAGGCGAAATGGTTGTAGCAGAGCAAAACCCTGATCCAGAACATTACACACAAGATACAGATTGTCTTGATACTTGGTTCTCATCAGGTTTATGGCCATTCTCTACGATGGGATTTCCAAACACAGAAACTGATGATTTCAAAAAATTCTATCCAACTTCAGTTCTAGTAACTGGTTTTGATATTATCTTCTTCTGGGTAGCTAGAATGATTACAATGGGCTTAGAATTCACAGGAAAAGCTCCATTCTCTACAGTTTATATTCACGGTCTTATCAGAGATGAAAAAGGTCAAAAAATGTCTAAATCAAAAGGCAATACAATAGACCCAGTTAAAATCATTGATAAATACGGTTGCGATGCATTAAGATTTACTCTTACATCACTTTGTACTTATGGTGGTCAAGATATTAAAATCTCTGACGAAAGATTTGAATACGGAAGAAACTTCGCAAACAAAATCTGGAATGCATCAAGATTTGTACTTATGAACCTTGATGGCGTTGATAACAACGATATTGATATGAATAATTTAACTCTTGCTGACAAATGGATTTTAAACAAATTAAACAACGTAGCAAAAGACGTTAACGAAAATATCAAGAATTACAGAATCGGTGAAATTGCACATATTTTATATGATTTCTTCTGGAATTCATATTGCGACTGGTATGTAGAAATTGCTAAAATCCAATTACAAAATGAAGAACAAAAACTAAATACTCAAAGAGTTTTGAGATATGTTCTTGATATGTCTTTGAGATTACTTCACCCAATTATGCCACATATCACAGAAAAAATTTGGCAACTAATTCCAAAAGACTCTGAATTTAAAGCAGTTATCAAGGCTACTTATCCAACATACAAGGAAGAATTAGCATTCACAAAAGAAGCTAATCAAATGGAATTAGTATTTGAAACAATCAAATCTCTAAGAAACGTAAGACAAAGCTTTAATATTTCTCCATCTGTTCCAATTAACATTGAAATTAGAGCAGAAGAGGACGAAAAACCAGTATTTGAAGCCGTAACATCTTACATCAAGAGATTAGCAAGAATCAACGAAATCACATTTGCGGATGCATCAGTTGATGTACCTAAAAAATCAGCAGCTTGCGTTGTTTCAAAATCAAGAATAATTATTCCTCTTGAAGATTTGATTGACTTGAATGCAGAAATCAAACGTCAAGAAAAGAAACTTGATAAGTTAACCGCAGAAAAGAACTCATTACTTGGTAGATTGAATAACGAAAAATTCACATCTAAAGCCCCAAAAGAAGTAATCGAACAATCAAAAGCTAGAGTAGAAGAAATTACTCACCAAGAAGAATCTATTCAAGAACTTATTAACAACTTAAAATAATAAGAAATAAAAAAAAGAGGGCGACATTAAAAATGTCGCCCTCTTTTTTTACTATAAACAGAGGATAAAAAGTGCCAAAAAATATTTTAGAATAGAATTTGGAGAAGAGGTAAAATATTATGATTACAAGCATTGGTTCAAGTAATGAAACTTTAGCTGAAATCCTAGCAAAATTAAATCAAACAAGTACAGATAGTACTGCTTCGACTGGCAATACAACTGGTCAAAGTTCATCACTACAAGGTACAATTGGTGATTTAAGCGTAGATTTCCAACAAAGTTTAATGGCACTTTTATCATCTGATACGAAAGGTGAAGAAGAAACTTCAGCACTAAATGACAATGATGACGATGACAAAAACGATTTAACAGCACGTCTTGGTGCACCTGCTGGTATTGATTTAGAATACGATTTATCATCTCAATCATTAACTGACAAATTAAAAAATCTACATTTTATGAAAATGTTTGATTTTGATAAAGATGGCGAATTAACAAAAAATGATTTTAACGTAGCAAAAGAAAAATCACCGTTAGTTCAAAACATAGCAGATGCATTTGAATCAGCAAAAGATACAGGTAAAATCTCTGGATTTTTCCAAAGTATGATTAATCAATACAAGGATTCACCAATGAGCCTTGTAAAAGATGCGGTAGAAGTATTTGCATAGGTATTGAAAAAGATTTTTTGAGGCGACAGGACTAATGTCCTGTCGCCTCATTTCTGTAAAAACTCTTTTCTAAATAAAAAAATATGTTAAAATAAGAAAAAAGAGGTTTTACATGAAAAAATATATATTATTATCAATTATTTGTACATTTTTAGTAAGCGGAGTTGCATTTGGTGCAAAATACAAAGTAAACACATCAGGAACTGTGAAAAACCAACAAGGTAGCACAATTACACAACCTAAAACTCAAAGTAATCCTTATAGTGTTTACACCCCGACTTCATACAACGCAACAACACAAACTTCGCAAATTCAATACATTGACCTTGTAATGGATTATTCTGGCTCAATGTCAAGATGGATTGAACAAGCAAAACGGACAATGTCTGGTATTATTGCACAAATTCCAAGTTCAACAAAAGTTGGTCTACGTGTCTTTGGTCAAGGCAATTCAGGTTTAAATACGGCACCACAAATGGGTACAGTTACTGGCACAAAAAAAGTTAATGGTAAAATTCAAGTATCAGCTAAAAGTGCCGTTCAACCATCAGCTTTTGGTGGTGACGGATGTACAGCAACATCAAAAATGGTTGCATTATCTCAAGCAAGTGCATCTTCACTTATTGCTGGTATGAGTTTAGCTCAAATCGGCGGTTCTACTCCAATGGTTTATGGTATGCAACGAGCAGTTGCAGAGGATTTTGCCGGATATGATAGAACTTCACCTAAAAAACTAATTCTTGTCACAGACGGTGGCGAAAACTGTGGGGGCGATCCTTGTAAATTTGCAAGAGATTTAATGCGTCAACGTTCAGATATACATATTGACGTCATCTTAGTTGATTCAGGTTCAAATAAATTGTCTTGCCTTGCAAGTACAACTGGTGGTCACATGTACAAAGTTAATGATGTTTCTAAATTCTCAACTGTTTTAACTCAGTCAATGCAAGCACAACCTACAACAAGCACAACAACAAAGACAACAACTCCAAAACAACAACAATACGAATATTACAAGGACTAATTTAGAGAAACCTCAAATTGTCCGCCATACATTCTAACTGTTAAACGCATTGTTGCACCATTATATCCAGTTGGAGGAGCTTTGAAAGTTGGAGTAGACATTATTGCTTGATAAACTTCGTCATTCAACATACCATTATCAGACTGTTTTGCGAATGCTCTATTTGTAAGCTGTCCTGATGATGAAACCTTGAAACTTACAACACAAGTACCGTCACCCAAAATATTTGTAAAATCTATCTTTGAAGCTATTTTATTTCTAAGAGCAACTTTATAATAAGCCATTTCTTGGGGATTTGCTGATGTTGCAGTTGAAGTTTTCGCAGTAGATTGAGCCTTTTGTTTTTGAGTAGTCGTTGAAGTTTTTGAAGTTTGTTGTGGCTTTGCAGTAGTTGTTGGTTTAGACTTTTGTTGAGTAGTACCAACATTTACTGGCTTTGAACCTTTTGGCATCGGTAAAGTTACTGCACTATTATTTTTAGTTTGAACTTTTTTAGGAGTTTGAGTTTTTTGAGGAGCAATTATTTTCTGAACAGGATTTTCAACTTGAACAGGTTCTTGCTCTACAACAGATTCAGCTGGTGTTTCTTCTACAACTTGAGTTTCTGCCACTTGCTGAGCTGTTGGTTTTGTATTATCCCAAAGTTTATCAATATTTGGAATATTTTTATTTATAGTTTGTTGTTCAACCTCTTTTTTAGCTTGTGCATTAGGATTAGGATTTCCTACAAAGAAAACAATTACAAAAGATAAAATCAAACAAATTAAAAATATAGTCAAAGAAATTGGCTCAATTTTAATTTGTGGCAAATCTGGTCTTTCAAAAACGATTAAAGGTTCTTGTCTCTTTTCTTTTTTAGGAGTTTTTTCAATCTTTTCTTCTCTTGCAACTTCTTTAACAACTTTTTGTTCAAACTTAAAAGGATTATTATTTTCAAACTTTTGTAAAGTTGGCTCTTCCTTTGGAAGTTCTACACTTTCAACCTGTTCAACAATTTCATCAAAAGTATCGTTACCACAATCGCAGTAATCAGGTTTTACGTCAAATTCAGTTCCACATTCTTTACATCTAAACATTTGTAATCCTTATCGTCTAACTGTTTCTGTATCGTTGTAATCTGCAGGAGAGCTATATTTTGAGGTGTTAGAAACTTTAAATCCACCCTCAACATTAGTTATAACACGATTTGACCCAGCTGGAAAATCTAAAATTGAATGACCTTGATAACCTCTTATTACAGGAGCAATATATTGAATTGCCATTGGTGTATAAGATGGATTTAATGACCAAGTCTTAACATTAGAAACTTTTCCATATTTATCAACTGTAAAAGAAAATTTGAAAACGACACCATTTTGAACATCAGGAAGCCGAGAATCTTTCATAATCTGATTTTGCAAATTTGAACGCCAAACATTCCAAGCAATTTCCTCTTGCTGAGGAGTCATTGTTTTTGCTTGAGGTTTTGAAGTTGTTTGCTGAACTTTGTTAGCTGGTTTTGATGTTACTTTTGAAACAGTTTTTGGAGCTTCAACTTTTTTAACTGTTTCTTTAGGAGTTTGAACGACCTTATTAACTGTTTTAGTTTTAGGTTGTTCTACCTTTTGTTGTTCAACTTTTTGTGTCACAGGTTCAGAAACAGTTTGTGAAACTGGTTTTGGTTTTTGAAGTTCTTCTCTGCTTACAGTTGCAATAACTTCATCATTCGTAGTTTCTTGAGGTTTGTAATCCTGATCTGTAACCATATAGCTAGAATCTGTAACAAGCACGTTTGCGTGCATTTGAGGTTTGATACAACAAATGCACGCAGTTATTATGATTGCTACAATTAGCAATATTTTTACAAAAGAATTATAATTCATTAATCTCTATCAACTTTATCTATTAATTCATCACAAGCAAAAATGCCGAATTTAGTAGCACTTAGCATATAAGTTTCAGCAATCAAAATTGCTGTTGGAACAAGTGCTGCCAAAAAGCTCAATGCCATTCCGCCAAGGTCACCGCCCATTTCTTGCATAAAGTATGAAACGTTCATTGAAAATTCAATAAAGATAATGCATAAACCGATAGTAAATGATTGACGCATTTCTGTATTTAATTTTCTAATACCTTCAAGACCGAAGATTTCAACACCGTGTTGAAGATAATTGCTAAAACCATCTGTTTTCAATACGTTTGAAGATTGGATTTTCTTATTGCAAGTAAATGCGTTAACAAAAGCAAAGAATGCAAATACAATCATTACAGTTGCCAAAACTAAGAACACAGGGCTAAATCTTAAGCCTGAAATTCTTATCCAACCAGCAGCTTCTGGAAAACACATTGCCAAAGTATTTGATACACCATAAGCCAAGAATGGAGCTGTACAAATACCTAATAAGATTTCACCTGCTGATTTAATTTGTAACATAAATGATTTATCTTTAATATTTCTGATTTTTGTTGAACTTAAAGAGTTTGCAAATCTTTCTATCCAATTTTGGTATTCTTTAACTACTTTTTCAAAATCTTCTCTGTATTCGTAGTGATTTAATTCTTTTGATAATTCTACGCTATTGTTTTTGAAATAACCACAAGAAATAGCAAGAGTTGCAGTAATTGCAACGAACATCAAGGAAATTAAAATTGCAAATACAGGAATTGTTTTTGGAGTGAAGTAATACAACATATTAACGACATAGATAGCAACGTAGAAAATTGCAGGAATCATAATCATAAATTTTTCTGCAATTCTTGAAACTGATGTATCTTCACCAAGTTTGTTTTGCAAATATAAGAATACACCTTGTTTTAAGATTAAACCTAAACCGTAAATTATAACGGCAAAGATAAATATAACTTTTAAGTTAATTGGCATTTGAATTACCATGCCAGCATCCGTCAATGGCAAACCCATTAAGTAATTTGATAAACCAAACGAACAAACAAATGATGCTAACAATAAAGCGATATGTAAAACAATTCCACCTTTTGAATTCATAGAAAGTTTTTTAGTAATATCGTTTATTGGATGAGCAACTTCATTAATAATTGCAATTCTTGCTTGCTCAATTTCAGCTTTTCTCTTTTCAATCTTTAATCTAACTTGAGCATTTGCTTCGTTACCATAAAGACCTTTAATATCAGTTTCTGTAAGATTTTCTTCTGCAAGAGTTGTAGTTGTAGAATGACCAATCATCTTAATCATCAAGAAATCATCAGTACCATCTACCATAAGCTTACAAACTTTTTCAATTTCTAATCTTGCAGGGATTGGTTTACCTTTAAATAAAAATTTATCGTTTCCGAATTGATTTAAAAGTACACATTTGTTTGTTTTTGGATCATATTGAACCGTCAACATACAGTCAAAAGGTACATCTAATTTAAAATCAAACCCGTCTTTTGAACATATATTTACTAACTCCTTGTGAGTAAAAGTTTTTTCATTATTTTTTGAAATAATTGTAAATGCCATTTTTATAAATATCTCCTATCTTCCGATTGCTTCTAAAAATCTTCTTTGAGCTTTTTGTGCACCTTGTTCGTTAGCAACAATAAGCTTCTTTTCACCTAACACAGGGTTTAAAAGTTCTTTAACCATATCCAATCTTTCAGGATGAGCGTAAACAAACATCATTGCTAAATCTGGTGCATATTGTAAAACGTTTTCAACATTTTTTGGTAAAACTTCCCAATTAATTTGTTTTGAAACATCACCCTCATTAGCTAAATCACCAATAACAACAATAGCAGGAACATATCCCTCTTTTTTCATTGTTAGAGCGTGAGAGAAAGCTTTCTTTAAGCCCTCACCATAAGCTGTACCATAATCGTTTTGATCATACTTTGTAAATTCATTTACAGCCTTTGTAATACCCATACTGTCGCTTGGTGTACCCTCATATATTAAATATGCTTTTTGTGAAACTTTTAAAATTTTAACTTCATCTTCAGGGTCAAGAATTGAACATAAAGATTTCAAATACTTGATTTGTTCAGGTAATTTGCTTTGGTTTGAGGCTGATGAATCCATCACAAAAATTATTGCAGCTTTATGAAACTCATCCACCTTAATATTTTTTGCTAAAACAAAAATCAATTTGCCAATAATTGCGATACCTAAAATTAAAATCCCTAATATAACTAATCTTTTATTCATAATCCTTTTCCTTATTAATATTGAAATGTAACGTTCATCGGTTTAGTTAGAGTTAAATCTAATTCTGTATAAACAGGTATTTCAGCATCAACACCAGCTTCTATACCCTCTTTAACAGCACCACCAACAGCACCTGTTGCAGCACCTACTGCTACAGCTTTACCATAACTTGTATCACCGTCTGAAAGTAATGCGTATAACAAACCACCTACTATACCTATTATAGCACCAGTCGCAACTGTTTTTGCTGTACGACCTAATTTACCCTCATTTGTAACTGTAAAATCTACTGCCTCAGTTGAGATATTATAAACTTTTCCCTCAGTAGATGTAAGGTTATTAAAATCAATAACTACACGGCCATTAACTGTACCTATTGTCGCATGTCTTGCTTTCTTTACCTTTCCTGAAACTACGCTACCTTGTGGAGCAACAACACTTCCGTTGAATACCCAGTCTTCTGATAAAATAGCAGTAACAGAATCACCAACACTTGCTGTAGCAGTATTTAGTGGAGTTTGCAAGTATGCTTTAAAAGTCGTACCTTTATCAATTTTTCCTACGTAACCTTTTAATGTATTATTTTGAACTTTGTTTGCTGTTGTTGAAGTATATTGTGGAGTAGCAGGTTTTGGTTCAGAAAAATCATAACTTATGTTATTTCCCATCAAAACCTTTTGTGCTTGAGCTTCATATAATGAGATATATTTTTCGTTCAAACTTTTTTCATAAGTCAAACCACCGTCTTTTAAAGCCTTTAAAATTGCTCTATCTAAAGCGTTATTGCCTGATGATTTGAAATAATAAAACATATTTGCTCCAGTTTGTTGCAAGATTACAACAACAAAATCATTTGTTTTTGATTTTGTATAAGCAAAATATGGATCTTTCTTTTGAAGATAATATTTTGGAGTATCAATTTGTGGTTCAACAAGTGTTTTTACATAACTCTTATCAGCATTTTTAACAAAATACAAATTTGAGCATGCTGCAAATGTCATATTTGCAGATAAAAGATAAAAAATTGAAATAAGTAAGGCTGTAAATTTTTTCATCCTTAATTACCTCTTTTTTCTTGCACTTGCGTAGTTGTTGTTTGTTTTGTAGTAGTCATAGAACCATCATCATTGAATTTAATTAAATAATCAATGACACTTACATTAAATTGTTTGTGCATAACCGGTTTACTAACTAAAACAATGCCAGTTGCAACAACTAAAATTATCCCTATAATTATAAAAAATGATTTATTCACGCTATCATACTCCGTCCTTATTTCTATTATATGAACAAATCACTCATTCGGCATAATTTTTTTTAGGATTTTAACATTAATTAACTATAAACTGAACCAATTAATCTCTGTTAAATTATTTTTTTTCAAAAAGTTATTACAATCTAAGAAATGTTCACATTTCATAAAAGCGTTGTCACCCTTGTTTGCACCTAATGGTGATGGGTGAGATGCCGTTAAGACCAAAATGTTTTCTTTGTTTTCAAAAATTGGTAACGCTCTTTCGATAGCCTTATTTCCCCACAACATAACAACAAGAGGCTTGTTTCGTTGTGCCAATTTTTCTAAAACTAAATCGATAAAAGGTTTCCATAGTTTCAATATTTTATTTTGATTTTTTTCATCATAAAAAGTCAAGGCAGTATTTAAAAGAAAAACACCTTGTTCTGCCCAAGAAGATAATTCCCATTTTTGAAAATCATATTCTTTTTTAAAATTTTTGTTTATAACTTTAAAAATATTTCTCAAGGACTGTGGACATTTTTCCGCACGACTTGAAAACGCTAAACCGTGGGCATGTTCAGGATTTGGATAAGGGTCTTGTCCTAATACAAGAACTTTAACCCCATCAAAATTAGT
Organism: Cyanobacteria bacterium UBA791; assembly: GCA_002297005.1. Classification (GTDB taxonomy): domain Bacteria; phylum Cyanobacteriota; class Vampirovibrionia; order Gastranaerophilales; family Gastranaerophilaceae; genus UBA791. Next base: position 23,090 of record DBIX01000068.1, read on the forward strand.
TAATTTAAAAGCATTAAAAACATCTTCTTTTTTAGGTGTTGAAAACTTATCAATAGCTTGCAAATAAATATTTTCGCAAAGCTCTAAACCGTCTTTACCTAACGCATTATCCCAACTTTTACTAATAGAAAATTTCTCCATAAAAAAATTTTATCATACAAATAAAATAAACAACCAGGTAATATAAAAATTTAAACAAAGAAAATAAACTTTCAAATAAGAAAGTGAGGTTATTATGTCAGAATTTTCAGTAAAAATGATAAGAGAAATGGGCGTTGATGTAGAAGAATTATTAAGATTACTAATCACAAATGCAGGTTCAGAAATCTCAACATATTACCACTATATGTTGCTGAGAAACAATTTAACAGGTCCTGAGGGTGAAGCACTTAAAGAAATCGTAGAGGATGCAAGAATAGAAGATAGAAATCACTACGAAGCCTTGGTTACAAGAATTTATGAACTTGGTGGAGAACTCCCTGATAATTTAGTGACTTTCTATGAGCAAGCAAGTTGCCCACCTGCGTATTTACCAAAAGAAAAACAAGATACAATGGAGATAATTAGGATTCTAAGACAAGCCGAAGAATGTGCTATGGTTGGATATAACCATATTTGTAAACTGACTTATAATAAGGATTTTAGAACTTATGACCTTGCAAAAGCAATTCTACACGAAGAAACCGAACACGAATGTTGGTTTGCAGAAATTTTAACAGGCAAACCATCAGGTCACTTTAAACGCAAAGGCGAAAGCTCACCTTTTGTGAGTAAATTTTTAAGATAAAATAATAATTAAATACAACAAACGGGGCTGGCAAAAATAAATTTTTGCCAGCCCCGTTATATTTTTTCTAAAATTGTGGAATAAAAATAATATAAGTCATCCAAGCCTAAGGAAATGCATGCGAAAACAAATCATTTTGGCACTTTTGTTATTTTTTATTGTTGTGCTAACTATCAGCGTATGGTTCTTGATAAAATCAAACCACTCTGTTAATTTTGACAACCAAAAATTTACCTTAAAATACTCAAGAGTTTTACACGGCGGAAACATTATTCTAAACGAATATACGCCTAAAAATGAAACCTTGGAGAATTGGACTCAGTTATTAACTGTAAATTATTATCCAAATTCAAAAGAAAATCTTGAATATTTGTCAGATAGCCATATTGCAGGCTTGCAAAAAAGCTATGGCGAGAAAATGAAAATTCTTGCTGATAATGATAAAGGGAAATTAATAGTAAAATCTTTTATTATTGTTAATAAAGATTATACAGAATATGATGCACTTTGCTATACAAAACATAAGGGTTCTTACTATTACTTGCAATTTATAAAAAAATATAAATATAACAATATGAATGAATTAAAAGAACAGTCAATGAAACTTTTGAGAGAAAACCAAAAATACCTAGGACTGATTGAAAATAAAACCGCAAATTATAGACCAACCCCTCTATTCATGGACTACGAAGAATAACTTCATTAAGAAAAAAGACAGCTTTAGATATAAGCTGTCCAAGTCTTATTGTTTATAATCTAATACTTAATATAATGTCTACGGTGTAACAGTTATTATTGACTTATATTTTCTAAACGATCAGGAGAAGAATTTACCCAATGAATATTTTCTTTAACGACTTTCGCTGGAATACCAGCAATCACACAATTTGGAATAGTGAAGTTTTTTGTCACTACGGCTCTCGCTCCGACAATACAACCATCAGGGATTTCCGTATTTTTTGAAATAATAACATCTTGGCAAATCCAAACGTGACTTCCAATTTTGATATTCTTAGCTCTATTTAAAACAGCTCCGTCAGGTGATAAAATAGCGTGTCCATCTGAACATCTAAAAGTAACACCATGAGAAATCATTACATCATCCCCACATTCAAAACTGCTATCATGCTCATACAAAACAATTCCTGTACATTCTGTTATAGACAAATCTTTTCCAAATGTACAAGAACAGTTATTTGTTGGTAATTCTGCTCCATTACCAATTGTTATATATAATGCACCTTTTTTAATGTTATTTACATGTACTTTATTGTTATTACCATTTATAACTATGTTTATTAAATAGTTTGGGTTCTTTAAATCAGGATTTATTGTAATTTGGTTATTATTTCCATTCACAATATATCTTAAATTTGTATCCTTTGGGGCATCAATTATATTCCCACTTCCACAAATTTTATTATTGCTTTTGTTGTATCTAAATACAACAAAATTAAATATTTTAAATTCTCTTTCGCCATTTAAATATTTTTTCTTTGAAAATAATTTCACCGAATTTTTCTCCTTAATTTTATAATTATATAGCACACAAATTATGCAACATTTTTGATTTTTGAAATTTTATAATCAAGTAGAGATATGACTCTCTCTCTCTCTCTCTCTCTCTCTCTCTCTACAAATAGAGCATTTGAGACCTTATCTAAATTAAAACTTATTTTTACACCTAAAAAAATTATTTGCATTTTATGCATTTTTTCATATTTCCAAATACTGAAAAGCTTACCACCAAAGGATTCTTTAAATTTTATAATCCCATTTAGTGATGCATCTCTATTTTTACTTTCGTATTCATCCTTGAAACCAACACATCCCAAATCATAAAATTTAAATCCTAAATTTTTAAAATACAACATATCCATATAGTGTAAATATCTATTTAGTTGAGAATTTAAATTCTTTTTTTTGCCATCCAATTCTCTATATTCAGAAGCACTTGTAAATAAAACAATAGTGCTTTTATCTTCATTTATCAGGTATGAGTGACAAACAAAAAAAGAGTCAAATTTTATAGAAGTACATAAAAGTTTGTTTTGAGGATTTATAGAATAATCACATAGATTATTTAAACCCTTTTGTTTAAACATATTATTTGTAACATTAAAAACTTTTATTGGATTTTCATCATAATTTATCGATGCTGATAATTTTTGGATTTTATGAATTTCATTTCTTGTTGTTGAAGAAAATCCTTTAAAAATTTCTTCTGAACTCTTCGTTAAATCTATAATTTTAGTATATCTTTCTCTTTTTTTGTAAAAAAGTATTGGAAAATTAAAAGGAACCCAATCGTATGAATCTTGATTTTCAACAAAAAAGAGAAAAGGATTATATTTATCAAGAAACCATTTAGTTTTATGTTTTTTATTATTAACGTTATTTAAAACTTCAATAGTCATTTTTTACCTTTCATTTTTAACTTACATATTTTTTTACTATATTAGCAATATTTATTGCATCGTCTTCTGTTACATCTAAATGCAAAGGTAAAGATAAAACAGTTTCTGAAACTTCTCGTGCATAAGGGCAAGTATCTTTAGCATAAGAATACATTTTATATTCTGTGTTATCTCTATAATGAACACCTGGATAAATATCGTTTTCATTTAGTTTTAAAATTAATTCTTCTCTATTTTTAACTAAGATTTGATATAAATGTCTTGAAGAAACACAATCTTTATCAATGTTAACCAATTTTATATTTTCACAATTTTTAAATTCATTGTCATAAATACTTGCAAGTTTTCTTCTATATTCATTATCATTATCTAAATATTTTAAGCCTACTAATCCTAAAGAAGCCATAATTGAATTTCCGTGACCTTTGTATCCACAGTATTCAACATCATATTTCCACTTATATGCACCATTACTGTTTATGCTTCTTGCATAAGTATCTTTATTAATACCTAACCAAGACAATTTTCGTACAATTTCATCTAATTTTTTATCTTTAAAACAAATCATACCACTATCTGCTGTTGGAAGATTTTTTACTGCTTGGAAAGAATAAACAATAACATCCGCATTATCTTTTCCTGGTAAAGTTCCATCCAAATATCTAGTTCCTGCCATGTGAGCAGCATCAAGAATAAGTTTTAAATTATTATCTTTGCAAATTTTTTCAATTTCTTTTAGATTTGCAGTATTGCCACCAAGACCAACAAACATTATTGCTCGAGTTTTGTCTGTTATTTTTTTTCTTACATCTGAAGGGTTTAAATTTAATGAATCATCAATGTCTGCAAAAACTGCTTTTAATTTATTTCTATAAATTGCATGATTTGTTGAAATAAAAGTTATAGGTGTAGTTATAATTTCATCATTATCTGCCCAATTACTTTCCATTTTTAGAATTTCAACAGCCATGTCTAATCCAATTGTTGATGAATTTAAATAATGAGCATTTTCTAAACCTGTATATTTTTTCCAAGCTTCTTCAAATTCTACAGTTTTAAATCCTAAACCTGTCCAACCAATATCAAGGCATTCTTTTATTGCTTCTAGACATTCTTCTGTTCTATATTTTGGTTTAAATAATTGAATTTTCTTATTCATTTTTATTCTCCTTTTATTTTTAAATTTGTTATTTTGTAGATTTTAGTAAATGTCTTATAATATTCCATTTGCTATAAGAATTTGTAATTAGGTCTATCCACATATTTGTTCTTTCAGCAATAGAATATTTAGATAAGATTTTTTTTCTTACTTCGTTAAAATCCACATTAAATTCTATTTCTCCATTTTTTATTTGTTCAATTTTTTTATTCCAATCCTCGCCATCTCTTACAAACATTTGTTCTGGATAATCAACAAGTTTTGCAAGTTCAAGATAAGGTGGAATATCACTTACCAAAGCAGGAACGCCTAAGTAAAGAGTTTTTAACATTCGACAGTTTCCTTTTGAAAGTCCAACAGGAGTTTTTTCTTGTGGTATACATATCAAATCAAAATTTTTAATATTTTCGTCTACTGTTTCTCTACTCCACTCAATATCTCCACCACGAGTTATGGTTTTTATATCTTTAATTTGCAATTTTTCTAAAATAGGTAAGTTCGTAGTTGTACCAAACCAACCTACTTTAGGATTTTTCAAATCAATATTTTGTTTTAATTCTATATTCTTATCAATAATATCTAGAGCATCATCAAGAACAGCAACTGATTTATTGTATTTTTTATAAAAATCAGCCAAATATTGTGAACCACATAGTACTAAATCACAATACTTTACGAGTTTTAAATAATCACCAGTATACATATCATCAACATCAAAAACTAAAAATTTATTAGAAAATCTATATTTTGAAAACTTTTTATTCAAAAACCAATAATCACTTTTTTGAAAAATCAATATGTCAGCTTTTCTTAAGTCTTCATTGATTTTAACTTTATAACCTCTATCTATTAATTCATTTGCGATTTTAAAAACACGTTGTCTTGTAGAACCAGCAGTTTCATCACTTGCGGTAACAAACGCTATTTTCTTATTTTTTATCATCGACTATTCCTCTCTTCTTGTAACTAATTTTTATAAAATTAAAAAATATCAAAGTTGTTTTATTATTTTGTTTTTGACTTTTAAAAATATAAGACCAAAAATAGCCAAATCTTGGGATGATAAAAGGTGCGTGTCCCAATTTTGCATAATCATAAAAGTATTTACTTAACTTATCTCGTACTCTGTAAGTTTTTATTTGTAAGTCTAAATTTGAATCTTTATTTTCGTTAGGTTTCCCAGTAAATGAACCTCTAAATAAATGAAAAGCGACAACTTTTCCATTATAAGAATATGATTGCGTACCAACCTCATAGGAATGTATTCCAATTTTTTCTGCCAAATTATTGACAGGCAAATGGTCAAAGGCAACAAAGTTACTATCATTATCTTCTGTTGAAAGAGCCTCTCTTATCTTGTATCCAACATCAAAACTATAATCCAACTTATCTTTAAATCTTGTTGCACATTCTTTTTTTGCCCATTCTGAAGTATCCGCCATACAATCAAGATGCTGAATAAGCGTTAAGGGATGAGCTGCACCCCAAAGGGCAGGGAAATTTGGATTACCTAACCCAACGCCATGAGTATATGGAGCACCTACTGCAATATAACCTTGTTCTAAAAAGCTTTCTAAAAATTTTAAATGATTTTTTATTACAAAGAAAAAGTCAGGATCTTCTGCTAAAAAGTATTTACTATTAGCCATTTTTAGTGCTATAGTCATACCTTGTCCGTGTTGTACAGACCCCATACTTCCTCGTTCATCATTATAGACAATTTTTATATTTTTCCATTTTGCATTATAAGGTTTTGTTAAATCTTCTAATTCATCTTTTTGAAATGGGTTAGAATTATCAACGATAATTATTTCAAATTCATTTGGATCATTAAATTCGTATAAAATTTTAAGCTGATAATTTAAATAAACAGCTGTTTTATAATTTACAAATGCAATTGTCCATTTTTTCATTTACTACTCCTTTGTTTCAAAGTATTCATTTAATGTTCCAACAATTTTTGCTGGATTCCCAGCTACAATAACATTTTTAGGGAAAGATTTTGTAACTACTGAACCAGCTCCTACAATTGTATTTTTTCCAAGCTTAACACCTTTTAGAATCAACGAATTTGAACCAATCCAACAGTTTTCTTCAATTTCAACCCTCGAAGTTTTTATTACCCCCCCCCATTCAGTAGTAGCAAGCCTTTTGACCGGATTCAGGTCATGAAAATTGGAATCTACAATTGTAACGTTAAATCCTAGTAATACGTCATTACCAATAACTACCCCTCCATTATCTGCAAGCCCCTCGGCAATTATTGTTAAGTTATTGTTTGAAAAAATATTATTTCCAAATTTTATTACTGATTCAGAATTTCGTGATTCTATATAGCTGGGAACATAAAAATTTGGAGATGTATCACCACCAAAATGAACATTTTCTCCGAACATGAATTTTCCTTTGCCTTTAAAAATAACTGGGTTCCGTATTACTGGATTACCAATAATATTTACCTTGTTTGATAAAATATTCTTGCAATATAATACACGAATAATTTCGTCAAAATAAAAAATTTTTGATTTTAAATTTGGGTATTTTTTATTCCAAAGATATAATTTTGTACTTCTTATCCATTTTGATAATTTAGACATTAAACCCCCCAGAAAGATACTCACGTTTTAAAATGCTCATCATTTCATAGTCCTTATATTTTCCCTCAGAAAATATAGCTTCTCTTTGAACACCTTCATACGTAAAGCCCATCTTTTTATACAAAGATTTTGCAACATTGTTATCTTCTAAAACATACAAATACAGTCTATTCATATTCATATAGTCAAAGCCATATTTAAATATCAGTTTAAACATTTCTTTTGCATAACCGTTACCTCTATGTTTTGGATCAATGTCACCACCAACACACATAGATTTATTAATTAAATCTATTTCTGTAATACGAACCATCCCAATTTTTTCGTTAGAAATATCGTTAAATTTTTCAAAAATCATATAACATTTGCTTTTATCACTTTGTAATGAATTAAACCAAGTTTTTTGCATAGAATCATTCAACAAGCAGAAAGTACCCAAAAATTTATTTGTGTCAGGATTTTCCCTTAAAGTCTTAACCCAAACTAAATCATCTTCTTCTACTAGTCTTAGTACAAAATTATTATTTTTAAGCATTATCTTCCCTCTTTTTGTTGCTTTTATATTGTATTTCTATAAATTGCATTAAAAATTCATTTATTAATTCAAAATTACATTCTTGCTCAGTATTAAAAACATCTTTTTCCCCATGAAATAAGTTATTTCTAAATCTAAAGCAAATATATAAACAACATTTTATTTTAGAATGTAAGTCAATGTCTGTTACATGTTTTTTAAAGGCTTTTTCTATTTGCTTACAATACTTTTCCTCAAGATTAAGAGCATCTTTTAAATCTTTGTCTAAATATCTGTTTCTGAAATATTCATACAATGAAATATCAAAAGTATTTTCATTTATATTTTCTGAAAGATTTTTTACAAAATTCTCAACATCTTTAATTCGTGCGGATTTCTTCATACACTCATCTTCAAATAAGTTCCAAACTAAAACAAACATCAAAGTTTGAGCATTTTCTTTTATAAAAGTTGATACATCTCCACTAAAAACAATATTCTTTAAATGGGAATATTTAGTCATTTTATTTCGCTCCTTTCTTACTTTGCATATTTAATAACTTGTTCTGCAATATATTCTCGTTGTTCTTTTGTTACCCACCAACCAACAGGAATACATAAGTGAGTTCTATTAAATTGTTCTACTCCTGGTAATTCTGCTTTAAATTCTGCAAACATTGAATGTGTATCATTTCTAGCATGTACTTTAGATGACATAATATTCAATTCTTTTAATTTAGCCATCAATTCATCTCTATTATCAATATGAATTGTATATAACCAATAAGCAGATTTCCCATCTGGATTTTCTAAAACTGGTGTTACATTTGAACAATTTTTAAATGCTTCATCATAAAATTTAGCATTAGCTCTATGTTTTTCAATAATGTCAGATAGATGTTTAAAGTTTTCGTTTCCAATAACAGCACATACATCGTTCATGTGAAATTTATAACCAGCTTCTGGAACATCAATTTCGCATCTTAAGTCAACGCCTTCTCTTATAGTTCTATCAATACCATACCATTTTAGTAAATTTGCACGATTAAAATCTTTTTCTGATTTAAGCCACAATACCCCCCCATCAACGGATGTAACGTGTTTGATAGCCTGTAATGAGTTCATTGAAAAGTCTGAATGATTACCAAACTTTTTACCTTTATATTCCATACCCATTGAATGAGCACCGTCTTCAACAGTTTTTATGCCTGCTTTATGTGCAATTTCATTTATTTTATCAATATTACAAGGGTTTCCACCCCAATGAACCATCGTTACAGCTTTTGTATTTTTTGTTATTTTATTTTCAATATCTTTAGGTGAGATTGAGCCTGTTATTGGGTCAACATCAGCCCAAACTATTTTTGCACCATTACTAATAATTGGAGTATTAGTTGCGGTACAAGTAATTGGTGTTGTAATAATTTCATCAACATTTGAATTTTTATAACTTTTATAATCATTTTGATGTAACGCTATATGGTATGCTAAATGTAAGGCAGACGTACCTGCATTTAAAGTTACAACCTTGTCATTTCCTGTATATTCTTTCAAATTTTTTTCAAACTCTTTAACTCTTGGACCTTCTCCAATCCAACCACTATGTATAGTTTCTAATAAAGGTTTATCTATATCTTTTGATACATAAACTTTAAACAATGGAATCATTTCTTTTTGCATAATTTTTTATTTCCTTTCTTGATATTTATTAATTCATGTAGTAACTTTTGTACCATTCAACAAAATTATGTACCCCTTCTTCTACGTTAACTTGGGGTTTAAAGTCGAAGGTTTCATATAAATCTGTATTATCAGCTTCTGATTTTACAACTTCTCCTGGTTGAATAGGCATAAAGTTTATTATTGCTTTTTTACCTATTTCTTTTTCCATAAGCTCAATATATCTCATCAACTCAACTGGATGAGAATTACCGATATTGTAAATTTTGAATGGTGCTACACCACTAGCTGATGGATCTGGTACAGCTACGTTTCTATCCCAATTTTTATCAACCTCAGGAAGTTTACCTAAAAGTACCTTACAAACACCTTTTGCAATATCTTCAACATAAGTAAAATCTCTAATCATTTTGCCATTATTGAATACATTAATTGGTTTTTCTTCAATAATATTTTTCACAAATATAAACAATGCCATATCTGGTCTACCCCAAGGTCCATAAGCATTAAAAAATCTTAATCCAGTTGTTGGAATATTAAACAAATGAGCATAAGAATGAGCAATTACTTCGTTTGCTTTTTTAGTTGCAGCATAAAGACTCAATTGATGATTACAGCCATCAGATTCATCCCATGGCATTTTATTATTTGCTCCATAAACTGAGGCTGTTGATGCAAATACAAAATGTTCAATTTCATTATGTCTACATTGTTCTTCTAAATTTACAAAACCTATCAGATTTGAATCAACATAAGCATAAGGATTTTCAAATGAATATCTAACTCCAGCTTGTGCAGCTAAGTTTAAAACTCTTTTTGGTTTATGAGTTTTAAATACTCTTGTTAAATTTTCTTTATCAACTAAATCAATTCTTTCTTCAATAAAATTATCAAATTTATGTAGATTTTTTAATCTTGCTTCTTTTAAATTTACATCATAATAATCGTTAACGTTATCAATACCAATAACCTCATGACCTACTTTAAGTAATTCTAAAGCAACAAAATGACCTATAAATCCAGCTGTACCTGTTACCAACAATTTCATTATTTATCTTCTCCTCTAAATTCAATATTTAAAGGTTGCAATTCCTTTAATAGACTATGAATAGGCAAGCCCTCTGTCATCTTTGTTAAAGCATTAACATCTTTTGGAAAACATTTTCCGCCATAACCAAATTTTCCATCAGGACCTGGAACCATTGTGTGTGGAGAATTTATATAACCACTAAGCAATATGCCTTGTTGAATTTTTCTATAATTTGCTTCCATTCTCTTGCATAAATCATAGATTCCGTTAAAATACGTTACTTTTAATGCACCAAAAACATTGTGTGCATATTTAGTAATTTCTGCTTCTAAGGAAGTCATTTCTATATGTTTTTTTCCTTTAAACATTTCACTTAACAATTCTGGCTCAGCAGTAAATACCATTGGTTGAGCACAAAAATCTTCGTATGCTGTGCGTTCTGTCAAAAATTCAGGCATAAAGTAAACTTGTCTACCTGTTTCTTGACTTAATTTGTCTGATGTTCCAGGTGTAATTGTTGTTCTTATAAATATTGGTTTATCTGTTGGTAAATTATTAATAATCTCTTTTAAAACGGTTAAATCTTGTGTTCCGTCTTTTTCAGTTGGAATATGAATACTAATAAATACAACGTCTGCTTTTGTAACGTCATCATTGTATCCTTTGTATGGATCTGATACTAAGATATTTACACTTGGATTATGTTCTTCTAGCCATTTTTTTAAAGCTCCACCAATAAAGCCACATCCAACAATACCAATACTAATAGACATTTTATACTATCCCTTTCTTTTAAACGTAATTTTAATTCCAAATATCGTTAATACTTTTTTGTATTTTGAATTTGAAAGAATCGTTTTTATTGAAAATATTCTTTCAAACAAATTATTGTATTTAAGGCTTGTACAGTCCTGCATAGAAAGTAATTTTTCAATAGAAAATAAATCATACTCACATCCAGCTGAACAAAATTCTGAATTTAGTTGTAAAGAATTACCACTCAGTACGTTTGAAACCAAATTAATCCACAAGGATTTTATTTGTTCATAATCGTATTTTTTCATCATATTTTTAGCTTCTTCACTAAATTTTGAACGCAAACTTTTATCATTTATTAAAACTTCAATTTTGTCTGCAAAATCTTGATATGTTTCTTCTGTTAAAAATCCATTTTTATTGTCAATAATCAACTCATTAACGCCACTAGCACCTTTAAAACCAACTGCAGGAAGCCCAACACTTAAGGCTTCTGAAAGACCGTTTGGAAATCCTTCAAAATATGATGGAAAAGCACAAAAATCATATTTTAGATAAGTTTCAAAAGGTTCATTTGTAACTCCGCAAAAATGAATTTGGTTTTCTAATTTTAAAGATTTAACTAATTTAGTTAATTTTTCTTGTAATTCTAAAGGTTGAGATTGTCCATAAATATCAATTTCCCAATCCTTATATTTTAAGGCAATTAAAGCAAAGGACTTTATTAGAAATTCGTGTCCTTTCCAACAATCAATACGACTCAAATAGATTATTTTTTTCTTTTCAATATTACTATCAATAAATTTTATAGATTTTTTTGTAGGATTAGGTATACAAACGACTTTATTATCCTTTTTTATATACTCAGGTAATAATGCAAAGTAACTAGGGAACAAAATTTGTGAAATTGTATTGGTATATAAATTTTCTAATTGTTCTGTATTCTTATTTACCGCAAAGTAAATATCTGGTCTTGATCTAAATAATAATATTCTTGGGATACTATTATATTTCTCTAAAAGTTGTGCTTGCACATATAAATATGGAAAGAAAAACATAATAAGATCTGGTTTATAATTTCCAATAAAACTATTTATTGCAGATGAAAAAGAAAAAGTGTTTTCGTAATAATTATAAAGATTCACAAATTTAACATTGTCTGATAAACTAGGGGGATTTCCATTTTTAGGTGAATAGCAAACTCCACAAACTTCATAATTTTCAGCTAATAAGTTTGATATACAGATAAATGAAGTAATTGCCCCACCTACAGTATCAATAACTTCAGGTTGAGTTACAATGCAAATCTTTTTTTTCATATACAAAACCACCTATCGAAATGAAAGTTTAAGTAATTTTTATAAAATTAAAACACAACCTTTTAATTGAAATGTTGTAAATTATTTTATTCTTAAAGGTTAGCACAAACATCTTAAAAATTACATACAAATTTTTCCAAACAAAAAACTAACAATTTAGTGTTTCAATTGAGTTATGAAAAGATTTGGGGTTATTATAACTTTATTTCTATGTTCAATTTGCCAAGTTTTTGGCATAAATTCACGCTGTGGCATATTTCTTTCGTCCATTCCAAAATTGTGAATTGCTGCATATTCTTTTGCTGTTCCTACGGTTAAAGTGTTATCTGTAATTTCTCTTGTGAAAGATTTTCTTAAATCGCCAGAACGCTCAAGAATTTTCTTGTCTAATCCGTACTCGATTATCTTTTTTCTTTCGTAGTCTTCGCTTAAATCATCCCATTTTTCGCCACCTGCAACGCCCTCGGTATCGAAATTTTTATCTATTGTATTTAAAATAGAACGGCTTAATCTTCTAAATAAAGGTTTTAAATCGCCAAATGTTTCTTGAAGAGTTTTCATTTTCTTTTCAAAAAAATCTAGACCAATAATTTCAGTTTTAAACATTTCAACATCTGACATTTTTTTATTCCTTTTAATAATTGCTGTACTTAATTTCTTCTTTTATTACCTCAATAACACCTACAACAAAGGCTATAGGAATAATGAAAGATAAAATAATATATTTGAATATGTTTTTTAGTAGTTTTTTCATAGGCTTGAAATCCTTTCTTAAATATGTAATAATATAGGTAGAGTAATTTGATACTGTAAATCTGGCGACAGAGCCATCAGGCGACGGAGGGAATGCCAGTTCCTCTTATCAAGTTACTCTTTTTTTATGTTTAAGTTATTGAAAACGACTGTCATTTTTTTGTTATTTAAATCTTTTTTTAAATTTTCTAAAGATGTGTAATGATATGTTGTTATATAATTTTTTGTTTTATCTTTTGTTGTTTTTATAATTAATACTACGTATCGATTTCCACTTTTGTAGTATATCAATGGACCAGTTGCCGATTTTAAAATTAAGACATTTGCTGTAGAAATGACATTTGGAATTGCTTTGAAATCTTCTATAGATAAATCACTATGTTTAATGTGTTCTTTTACCAAGGTTTCAACTGATAATTTAACAGTTTTTGAAGAAGATTTTAAAAGTTTTTGCTGTTCTTCAGTTAATACAGCGATGTTAAATGCTAAATTTTTTAATGGTTTTGAATATTTTTTATTTAACAGTTCTTTTATTGCGTATTCTTCAACAGTTCCTCGACCAATAAAATCTTTTTGATTTTTGGTTAAATTTTCAATAGCTTTTGCTTCTATTTTTTTAGCCAAATTTTGGCATTTATTATAATAATTATCAAAAGCTTTTGAGTTTGTTAATGTTTCTGCAACCTGTGAAGCTACCTTATTGTCGTATTTTTCTAAATCAGGAATATAATCAAACATTCCTAAATTAGTATTCCACCCTGCATCTGGTACAAGTCTAAAATCTCTGCCATTAACATTAAAATCATAGCCTGTTAATGTTTTTTCTTCTTTACCAACTATTGTTGAAACTTCAACTAATTTACCCTTTGAACTTTCAACGGTTAAACCTTGTTTTTTAACCTCTTCAGGTGTTAAAGAATTAACAAAACATCTACAATTCCAACCATTTGGTGGGTACATTGCTTGCCAAATAGGGTCGTCATATTTAAACACTTTACCGTGCATGGCTTTATGTTCTGGACGTGTTTTGTTATCTAAAATGCACATATATTGAAAGTATGGAGCAAAATCAACATCTTCCATTTGTTCCTTGTAACGTCCAACAGCATAGGCACTATTAATATTACAAGAAAAGATTTTTTTAATTCTGCGTGGTGTACCAAGCTCAACCTTTTTTGTTTTACCAGTTTTTGGGTCTGTAACTTCTTTTGTTCCTGTCCAACCGTTTTTAACAAATAGGTCATTAGCTACTTTTTTAAATTTCTGACTGCTCCAACCCTCTTTGATAGCTTTATCAAGAAGAGTTTGAGTGTCTTTTAATAAATCAACGTTTGTCATTTTTGCAACAGTAAAAGCTTTGGCGTGTGCATCTTCGTAAACTTCATGCCAATCAAATGAGATTTTACAGCCTTTATTTTCAAAATATTTGACAGACACTTTTGGAAAAGGTTTTTCTGAAGCCAATTTAAAGAATATGCGTCAATTTTATGTTACTTACCCTGAATTCGACAGACAGTGTCTAGCGAATTTATCGTGGTCAAATATTACAAGGATTTTAAGGATAGACAATCCAAAAGAAAGAAATTATTACTTAACAGAAGCCTCTGCTCAAAATTGGTCATATCGCCAACTTGAACGAAACATTAAAAGTGGCTATTATCAAAGACTTTTATCTACTCAAGAAAATAATGATAATACGTGTTTGCCAGCTGTTATTAATCCAAAAGATTTTGTAAAAGATCCATATGTGTTAGAATTTTTAGATTTACCAGAAAATATTGAAGGTAAAGAAAGTACGTTAGAAACGGCTTTAATCACGAATCTACAAAAATTCTTGCTTGAATTAGGAAAAGGTTTTTCATTTGTTGCAATACAATTTAGAATAAGCACAGAAAATGAACATTTTTATGCAGATTTAGTATTTTACAACTATATTTTAAAGTGCTTTGTCGTAATTGATTTAAAGACAACTAAATTGTCTCATGCTGATATTGGACAAATGGATATGTATGTCAGAATGTTTGATAAATTAAAGCGTGGAATAGATGATAACCCAACTATCGGTATCATAATGTGTACCGATAAATCTGAAACTATGGTCAAATACTCAATTCTTCAAGAAAGCCAACAAATTTTTGCAAGTAAATACAAAACTGTTTTACCAACAGAAGAAGAACTTGCAGAATTAATAAGCTCAGAAACAAGATATTTAGAATCACAAAACGATTAGTTAAGTTTTAATTAAAAACTATTCTATTAATATCTAATTTATTTTTATCTGTTATACGTTTTACTTGAAATACGCATTTTTTAGAAATAATTCCTTTGTTTTGATAATATTTTAAAAGTTGATTGAGTAGAGCGAGAGTATTTTTTATCCTTTTTGCACATAAGTTTCTATTTTTACATTCAACATAAAAACTTTTAATATCCTCAATCGAAATATCGTTTAATTTTCTATCCCCAAATGCAGGTAAAATATGCATTTTAAATATTGAATTATAATTTTTTACTGTACCTTGTTTGCAATTCTTCTGAACATAATTTTTCATAAAACTATTAATCGCCGTCTTTGTCAAAATAGATTTTTTGATTTTTTTAGGAATCGTAAAAATTTCATAATCTAATAAAACATCTTTTTCTTTATATTTATACAAACCTTGTTCAAAGCATATTTTATTACTGTTCAAAAGGTGTTCAAGCTCTGTTTCACAATCACATTCAGCAATCATATTAATTTCATCAAGTGTAAATTCTTTTAAATGTTTTGCTAGTTTTTCAATATTCATAAAATCTCCTTAATTACATCAACATTTATTTCTTGTAAATTATTATCTTTAGCAACAATTTCAAGTTGATTAATTAATTGCACTATTTGTCGAAACCTGTTGTACTTCTTCTGTATAAATTCAATAGCATCAATATTTACAGTAACTTCTGAAAGTTGTTCGAATATTTGTTTTAAGTCATTAACGCTAAAAGTTTCAAACTTTACTATTTCTGAAAATCTATCAAAAAGATGTTTGTATCGTTCTAGTTTTTTATGTGCCAATCCCATACCAACAAAAATTATCGGACAATCCGTTTCGTCATGAATATCTCTCAAAATTTCTATCGTTTTCAAGTTATTCATCAAATAATCTATTTCATCAACAATAATAAGTTGAGGTTTTTGTTTTAACTTTTGTACTATTAAATTAAAATTGTCTGACGTTAAATATCTTGGAATTTCGTCCATTTCTTTTGCGATTTCTTCTAATAACCATCGCCCTGTCATAAGATTTGTCGCCCTTAAATATATCGCATCATATTTACAAGCCAACCATAATGCCGTTTGAGATTTTCCAAGTCCAGGCTCACCGTACAAAAGTCCCATTTTAGGAATATTCTTTGGTTTCTTTAAAAGATTTTCAACAAGTCCAATAAAGTTTTTGACATTAGTTGTTTTAACAAAAATTTTATTCATATAAAAGTTTGTACTCCTTAGTTTGTTTAAAATTCTCAATCCATTTATCATTTGGATCATTTTTTACTAAATACTCATATTTTTCTGAATTATTTTTAAATGATTTATAAACACCATTTAAACGACTTCTAAACGCAGTTTGAACATCCTTTAGATTTTCTACATTTTCTTCTATCATTTTGGTTTCTAAATACTTAGTTTCATCGTTAGATAAATATTCTCTAACTGCATTTATGGTTTTCTTATGTAATTTTCTTTGTTTTACAACTTTTTGTTTGTAATCCTCCAAATCAGTAACAGTACCTAGTAATTTTGCCATTGGATGTGTTTCTGTTACACGTTCTGCAGTACACAAGTATTCACCTTTTGTTGTATAAACCTTGATACTTGTTAAATCAAAAAGGTTATATTTAATTAGCACTTTACTTTTAAACCCATAAAGTCTCTCATCAAAATAATCACAGTTTAAAAATCTGATTCCGTTTCTCTGTATAGTTTTGACTTCAGTTGCAAGCATTAAATCATCAAGCTGATTTATATCTACATTTTGTTTTTTACGTTCTTCCAAAATTTCTGTTATTGTTTTATTTGGTGCATTAGAACAAGGTTGAGAATTTTTAAAATTCAACCACATATCTATCATTTTTATTGTTTCATCTAAGGTTGGGATGTAGTTATTATGAATTTGCTTATGGAGTTTTTCATTTCGCATCATGTAGGCGGGTTTATTTTGAATATTACTTCCTACATAACTTGGTAATAATTTTTCAAAACCTTCTTGAAATTCTTTAAAAAATCTTTCAATAACTTTTGCTCTTGCATTATACGGTCTTGCAAATACAGTTTCTATACCAAGTTTTGAATAAAGACCATTAAAACCAAGTTCAGTAAAACCTTTATCGTCTGTAAAATATTTTGCTCTAAATGCTCTACCATTATCTTGGTAAACTATTTTAGGAATCATATCTAAATTGATTATTGAATTTCTTAAAGCACTTGCAATACATTGAGTATTTTCTTCTAACATAATTTCATAACCAACTAATGCTGTAGATTTCCAATCTAAAAATCCTACTAATGTTGCTCTTGTCGTTTTACCAGTAAATGGATTAATTACATTAAATGCCAATTTATGTCCATCTGCAACTAATATATCTCCAACTTCTAATAAACTTGCATCACGTTTAATATATGGCTCAACTTTATCCGACAGAGCTTTTTCTCCATCTCGTGCTAAAACCCATTTGTCATAATTATTCTTTTTGAACCAATTAGCATATTTTCTAAAAGTAATATCTGCTGGAATATACGATTGACCTTGTTGTTGAAGTTTGTATTTTGTAAGTGCTATTGCTTTACCTATACAAAGCCTATTTGGATGTAAAAGTAGTCCCATAAATATTTTAATTTCTTCATTGGTTAAACAAGTCCTGTATTCATCTACTTTTGCATACCTATATTGTGGAATAAGTTTAGTGTAATCTTCTGTTCCATTGAGTGTATTCTTCCAACGGTGTAATGTACCTCTACTAATTTTACCTAATATCTCAAAAAGATGAGAATTAGATGTGTTGTGTAGATTTACAAAGTCATAATCTGCTTGGAATTTATTGTCTGATTTTCTGCGAAATTCTTTCCATTGATTAAGTAAATCTAATCTTGCTAATGCAATTTTCTTTGATTTTTCTGGAGTAAATATAACTGAATTTTCTGTCATTAATCTAACCCTTAATATTATCTAATTCAATATTGTATCTTTTGCCTTGCTTATCTACACAAGTTGCAAAGCGGATTTCTGTACGGGTGAAACTCGGATAGCGAACAGATTGAGCGGACTTGCACGAAGTGCTAAAAGCGAAACTCTGTGAGCGTGGAAGAAATCCAAGACAATCTATTTCCCCATCGGCAAATGTGTTTTTCCAAATACAAATCAACAAACCTATTTCTTGGGTTTTAAGGTTTAAAATCTTTGTTCCATAAAGTTTGTAATCTTTTTCTATCATTGCAAGTTCCTTTCTTTTGCAATGACATTCATCACTCTCAATCTAAATAAAGTCAACCCTTTTCCGCCTGTGCAATCAAAGATTGCTACGGCGGTGATATTATGTTTCGCAACTTCTCCGCCGACTCAACGTCGCCGTGCGTATTGCTCCACACCGGCTAACGCATATCAATCTCAGAGATAATTCGACACATCTCAAAATACAAGAAATTTCAAATTGGGCTTTTTGTACTCATTTTGTCCAATAGCTAAAAAATAAACGTGTTTAACAATAGAGGCAAAATTAATTAAAAATTTAGAAAATTGTAAACAGACACATGGTTTGATTCTTTGATACAGATGGTTTGATTATTTTCGGCAAGAAATTTGAAAAAGTGCTAGTATTAATAAAATTAGCAAAGAAAGTTATTTTACTACCGTAAGTAATTTATCCTTGTTTATGCTAAGATACTGACGGAGAAAATTTATGACAGAATCAACAGTTATTGCACAAGCACCTGATACAACACCCAAATATATAATCAAGCAAGTTTCGGATAAACTCGGCATATCATCTTATACAATCCGATATTATGAAAACATAGGACTTATTCCTTTTGTTGAAAGAAAAGGGGCAAATGTAAGGATGTTTTCTGATTACACTATTGAATGGCTAAAGCTTGTTATTTGTTTGAGAAAAACAGGTATGCCTATTGAAGAAGTTAAATTATATAACGATTTATGCTTAAAAGGCGATTCTACAATAAATGAGAGACTTGGTTTAATAAAAACTCAGGAAGAACGCATCGACCAACAAATTGAAGAACTGAAAAAAGTAAAGGAACTTCTAAAGCGTAAAAAGGGACATTATAACACTGTTGTGAAAAACAATGTTCCTGACCCTTGGAATCCTTTAAATATTTATAAAAAAGAACCTGCCGAAAATTAAGGCAGGTTTTATTTGTTTATTGAAACGCTTTTTTAAAAAATTCATCCATTTTATCAAGTGCCATATTAATGTATTTTTGATTGTCATAAAAATCAAAATGACCAGCACTTTCAACTATATATAATTCTTTAGGTCCGGTTGATAATTCATAGGCTTTTTTGCTCTGCCACAATGAACCAGCTTTGCTTCCTGCAATTATAAGAAATGGTCTGTCTAAATAATCAGGTATAAATTCATAGGCATCAAATGTCATACGATTAGCAAGCCCTGTTAATCTGAATTTATTAGGTGAATTCTGGTGTTTTGCCCTCTTTTCATTCCTGTAATAATCATTTGCTTCAATCATATCAGGATTGGTATTTTCATTTATTTCATCAATTTCAGGAACATAATGCATATATTTAATGTCTCCTCCGTTTGCCTCTATTGTTCGTTGTTTGGCTATTTCATCAAGCCTTTTTATCTGTTCTTCCACGCTTCTTTTGCCATCCCATCCAAGACGGCTGGTATCTCCGGGGTTAGTACAACATATTGCACAAACTGTTTTTATTCTCCTGTCAGTTAAGGCTGCAAAAATTGCATAACCTGAACCTGCACATGAACCTATTGCCCCGATTCTATTTCTATCCACAAAAGGCAGTGTTGTAAAATAATCAACACCGCATCTTATATCTTCGCTTCTTTCATAAGGATTATCCAAAAGTCTTGGTTCTCCCTCACTTTCGCCTTGATGCGTAGCATCAAATGTCATAGCAATATATCCTTTTTGAGCTAAACCTTGAGCATACAGGGCAGATGTTTGTTCTTTAACACCGCCGCCCGGATGGCAGATAACGAATGCAGGATATTTTTTATTTTCATCAAAATTCTGCGGTTTAAATAATTCAGCCGCAACTTTGTAGATACCGTTTTTAAAAAATACTTTTTCTTTTGTAAATTTGTTCATAAATATCTCCTTTTATTTTTAGTTTAAAAAATTAGAGTTACTATAAGTCAATAGTAAATGTAAAAAATATTAACAAACATACTTGACTTACAGTTGCTCTAATGTTGTAACATAACTTTATGATCACAAAAAATGTAACAAATAAAATTTTTTTACAATACAGTAATGGCAAGAATGAGGAAATAAATCATTCAAAAGTTTTTATAACAGGTGAGAACAATATTATAAAAATTAAATGCTTTGATAAAAACACAGGGCTTGAAATTTTAGAACATATAAAAATTGATATTACCGGTTTTAATAACATTATTGAATTAGATAATATTCACCTTATGAAACATAACCGACTTGCAGATTACGGTTTTTCAATTCCTGCTCTGCAAATTTTTATAGGTGGTGCTGCAAATCACCTTGTTGACCCTAATGAAATCAGATATTGTAACAATAGCATTGTAAAAATTGGCGACAATTCTACTTTTGCAGGAGTTACAATGTATCTTCAAGATAGCAATTCTTCTGTAAATATTGGTAAAAACTGTATGTTTTCTTATGGAATTGATGTTTGGTGTAGCGATATCCATACAATTATTAATTTTGATGGAAAACCTTTAAATCGTGGTAAATTTATTGAAATTGGCAACCATGTTTGGGTTGGAAAAGATGTTAAAATCGGTAAAAACACTAAAATTTCATCTAATTCAGTTATAGGTTGGGCAAGCGTTGTAACTAAAGAATTTAATGAAACAAATGTTGTAATTGCGGGCAATCCTGCAAAAATTGTAAAAAGAAATATAAACTGGAATGCAAGGGATATAGAAAATTACAAAAAACATTTCAACAAAGGAGATATATAATGGAACTTAATTTTAACAACAAAATTGCTCTTGTTACAGGTGCAGCAGGGGGAATTGGTCTTGAAACTGCTAAACAATTTGCTCAATCTGGAGCAAAGGTAGTTTTAGCAGATATAAACGAAGAATTACTTAAAAAATCAACTGAAAATTTAAAAAAGCTAGGCCTTGAGGTTGTTTGTTTTACCTGTGATGTTAGCAAAGAACAGGAAGTTAAATTACTTGTCGATAAAACAGTTGAAACATTTGGCAGACTAGATATTGCATACAATAATGTAGGAATCCACGCAAGAACAAAAGCAAAACTAGCTGAAACGGAACGAAAGGATTTTGACAGAGTAATAGCTGTAAATCTCGGTGGAGTTTGGAACTGTATGAAATATGAAATACTTGCTATGCAAAAGAAGGGTGGAGGAAGAATTGTAAACTGTTCATCACAATCCGGATTGGTTGGGATAGCTGGAGTTTCTGCATATACAGCTTCAAAACACGCAATTTTAGGTTTAACAAAAAGTGTGGCATTAGAATATGCAAGGGATAATATCAGGATAAATGCGATTTGTCCTGGAACTTGCGATACACCAATGGTAGAAAATGCAATAAAAATGGCACCTGAACACATGGCGAAAGTTATTGACGATATTCCTTTAGGCAGAATGGGAAAAGCTGAGGAAATCGCAAGTGCGGTTTTATGGCTGTGTTCGGATTACGCAGGGTATGCAATAGGTCAGACTTTTGCAATAGATGGTGGTTATACGGTAATATAAAAGTTAGATAATATTTATGAATATAGTTTAGTTTACTTGCAAAATTTGCAAGTAAACTCTTTTTAATCTAAAAATATAGTGGAAAATTTAGACTTTAAACTGTTCCATTCCAACCTAAAATTTCTTTATTAATTTTTTCAATGACATCTGGCGTTAAAAACTTTACAGATTTCTTCTTAGGTGAAAAATTATCAAAATTTTTCGTTTGTCCTTTTTCTTTTTTATTTATAATTTTGATAACATTTTCTAATGCACAAATTTCATGTTTATTTAAAATTCTATTATTGTCTATGTCATCATTTAATTTTGTAAGAAGTTTCACGCCGACGTTATAAATATCACCAGCAAATTGATTTGAAAAATCATTTATTCTAACAATAGGATTATCCCAGTTGTATTTCTTTTTCCAGTTAAAAACAGTTCTGCGTGAAATATTTAATTTTTCAGCAATCATTTCAGGAGTTAAATTTTTAATGCTGTATAATTTTTCTGCTTCGTGAAGTAAATGTAATTTGTTCATTTAAAACCCTTTTTAAACCTTATTTAAAAACCTTTTACAATGACATTAATTACTCTTGTTTCAACAGAAGTCAAGTATTTTCATCTCAATCTCATAGATAATTCTATATATCTCAAATTAGGAAATACTTTTTCACCTGCACTAAACATACATGGCTAAAACGTAAATATATTGTTAACTTTCAAAGTTTGATTTTGAAATTGATATGATTTTAGTGCAAGTATTTCTCACAAAAGTGCAGATAAAGTCAAATTAGTGCAAGTGAATCTCATTCTATTATAATCGCTATAAAAGGCTTTATATTTAGGTCGTAGCGATAATGCACCCATCTCACACTTGCACTTTATTTACAGTGAGAGTTCTCCATTCCTTACATAAAAAAAGAAGTTCCCTTGCGGAAACTTCTTTTTAAAACTGGGATGGAAGGACTCGAACCTCCGAAATGCCTGGACCAAAACCAGGTGCCTTACCACTTGGCGACATCCCATTGGGTATACATCTATATTACCAGTTCAATTTGATTTGTCAATATTTTTAAGAAAATTTTACTTTTTATTTTCAACCCTCATTTACTTTTTTATCTCTTTCAGGGTATCTACATATCCTTGCTGGATCAAAAAACGCAGTTGAATATATCAGCAAATCGTTCTCTGGTGCGAAATACTGACGTAAGTATTCTCTATTAGTTATCTCCTCGATACAAGTGTAAGAATCTGCGTGATCTTTTAAGTAACTAGCAAAAATCCGTTGCTTATGGCTCAACTTGTAATCCTTCAAGTTCTTTATGATGTCCATACATGCATGTTAACTCATGTCACGACTGGTTTCTAGCCATGCTTTAATAAAAATTTACATGTTTTTCTCATATTTTTCAGCTAATTCCAGCTCGTCATTTTTTGTTAAGTCAGGATTTTTAAGTTTTTCCGCCAATACGTAATCTAATATTTTTGAATACTTTTCACTCGGTGGTAATCCCATTTTCTTCAAGTCATTTCCTGAAATCTCTGGTTTAATCTCTGCCAACTCATCTAAATACTTCAACGCAAGAGCATCTTTTTTGGTGATTTCATACATCAAAAGTGATTCAATTTCACAACCCTCAAAAGCTTTCACAATTTTATAATTATCGCTCAAATCTGTTTCAAGCAATTTATTATAATCGTCAATGATTTTTTTTTCAGCTTTTGTAAGTTCAAACTTGCTCATATCAACAAGACCAACATATATAAGCCAAACATTTTTAACCTTTTTAAAATATTTATTCACCAAATTCTCAATATCATAATCAGGCAAAGAAAATTCTTTTTCTGTAATAAGTTTGTACATTTTTTGATCAACAAATTTTTTAAAAGCCTTATTAGAATTAAGATTAAACGTAGAAATAAGTTCATCCTTTAATCTTTTATAGCTCATATCATAATTAACATTTTTCAAATAATTATCTTGTAATTCTTTTGTATGTTCATCAAGTTCAAAGCCAAATCTAGTAGCGAATTTTAACCCACGAATAATTCTTGTAGGGTCGTCAATGAAGCTACCATCGTGCATCACACGTAAAATTTTATTATTAATATCTTCTCTACCGCCAACATAATCAACAATTTCACCAGTCTTAGTATTTCTTGCTAAAGCGTTAATAGTAAAATCACGACGTATAACATCCTCTTTCAAGTCACAACCGATTTCTTCCACAACAGGCAAATGACCTTTTTTAGGATAAGACTCTTTTCTGGTAGATGCTATATCAAAAGGTTTCTTTTTTTCGCCAACTAAAATTCTAACTGTTCCAAAATCAGGATTTGTTTGGACAATTTCGCAGTCAGAAATGTTTTCGCAAAATTTAATAGCATTTCCAACATAAGTAATATCAACATCATTACTTGGCATTTTTAGTAAAATATCTCTAACAACGCCACCTACATAATACAAATTATCATATTTTTCGTACAAATCTATGATGTTCATATACCCTATTCTAGCGTAAAATAGTAATTAATCAATTGAAATAAGAGGGAATTATGTTACAAGAAGCAACAAAGGCACTTAATTCAGCCTTTAATAATAGTTTTATAAAAAAATTAAGCCAATATTTACACGACTGCGTTCGTGAAGAAGTAAAGAGTTCGACTTTTAGAAACCTTAAAGCCGATAAAGCAAACAAATGGATATTTTTAAAAGACGAAGAAACGCTTTACACAAAGAATTTAGAGTATTTAAAGCTTTCAGCTTATGATTCAAAAATAACAGAACTTTTACTACAAAGTTCAAATGAACAAAAGGACAAATACCTAATTTACGGATATTTATTCTTAGTTGGCAAATCTTCAAAAAAACGTAGTAATGAGTTTTTGACACCATTATTATACACACCTTGTCGTTTAGAAAAAAATGGTGTAAATATCAATCTATTTTTAACAGAAGAAATGATTTCTTTAAACACAGGTGCAATAACAGCCTTGATGAAAAAAGCCGACGATGATGATGAAGTAGAACAAGTATTAAAATTTTTGCTTGATGCTGTTCCAACAATGCCAATAACACAAGAAAAATTGGACATCTTTTTAACAACTTTAAAATCAATCATCCCTGATGTAGATGTATCTCTAAATCCTGAACTTATAGAAGATGATAACGTAACAAAAGAAAAAGAATTCTATAAGGAGAAAGAAACTATTGATGCGGATAATATTGATGCATTTATTGAGGAAGAAGAGCAAGAACAGAAAAAACAAGTTAATCTTGATAAACTATGTTTAACAAGACAAGCAGCTATAATTTTGACAAAACGTCCATCAATTACAGCTGGGGTTTTACACGAACTTACTCAAATTGCAGAACGTCCAAGTGGTATTTACAGAGAAACAGCCTTAAACGTAATTAACGAGGAATATTTACAAAGCAAAGGTAAGCAAATTGAAGTACCAAAACCTGATGCATTAGAGGATTTTTTACCGTTAACACCTTTATCGCTAAGTGATTCACAAGAAGATGTAATTCGACAAATTGAAATGAACAGACTTGTTTCAGTTTTCGGACCTCCAGGAACAGGTAAATCACAAACAATAGTAAACCTTGTAGCACACTTAATTGCAGAGGGTAAAACTGTACTTGTAGCATCAAAAATGGACAAAGCCGTTGATGTCGTTGCAGATAGATTAAACAATCTTGGTGCACCATTCCTTGCACTTCGTGCTGGTAGACTAGATTATCAAAGAAAGCTAAGATTTCAACTTGAAGATTTAGCCTCAGGTAAATTTGACCTGAACGAAAATCTTGAAGATATTATCTTTAGTGAAGTTGATGATATTAAAAAACTTTTGACAGACATCAAAGAACTTGAAGATAATTGCGAAAAAATTATCAATTTTGAAAACGAATGGCAAAAAGCTGAAGAAGAACGTAAAAATCGTGAAAAACTTCTTGGTGACAGAATTTATATAAATAAAGTCCTAAAAAAACAAGAAGTTGAAGATTTAAATTCATCAATAAAAATAATAGAAAATAATTATGATAAGAGTGGATTTTTCGTAAATCTTCAAAACTATTCAGCAAAAGAAAAAATCAAAAAAGTTTTAGATCTAAAAGATTTTGAACCAACGCAAGAAAACACATCAAGATTAAAAGATGAACTATCTTACGCAAAAATTGAAAGAAGATTAAAACTTTACGAAACAGAAATTCAAAAAATTGGAAATCTTCATCTTTTAATAGATGAAATCCATAACCTAAAAGCAAAACAACATAATCTTGTTGTAAACGTATTAAAATCAATAAGAGTAGACTCTCTAAAAGGTTTAAAAAGTGACAGTCAAAAACGTGGAAGATTATTAACACATGCCAAATCACTTGTTTCAAGACAACAAAATCTTCAAAACAGACTCCTTGAAACAGAAGATTTCAGACCACTTTTAGAAGCATTTCCTTGTTGGTGTGTAACAACTTATGCAGTATCAAGTTCCTTACCAATGAAACCAGGATTATTTGACGTAGCAATCATTGATGAAGCTTCTCAATGCGATATAGCAAGTTGTTTTCCGATTTTATTCCGTGCAAAAAGAGCGGTTATCGTAGGTGACGACAAGCAACTTCCACATCTATCATTCCTTGAAAAAGCAAAAGAACAATCCTTCTTGAGCCAATACGGAATACCTGATAGATACCAATTAATGTGGAAATATCGTGCAAACTCAATGTTTGATATTGCAAATTATTATTGCATGAATCCAGTATTACTTGATGAACATTTCAGAAGTTTACCGCCAATTATTAATTTCTCAAATAAAGAATTTTACGGTAACAGAATTAAGGTAATGCATCAAAATTCATCAAAAGAAAAAGTACTAGAAATAGTACAAGTACCTGATGGAAAGATGGATGCGGATTCAAACGTAACAAAAAATACTCCAGAAATTGAAGCAGTAGTAAGAAGAGTTCACGAAATAATTTTAGAAGACGAACGCAAAAACCCAGAAAAGCCTGTAACGATTGGTATCATTTCGCCATTCAGAGCACAAGTCGACCAACTTAAAATTTCTATTAGAAAAGTTATTTCAGAAAGAATGATGGAAAAACACCAAGTTGAAATCGGTACTGCTCATGCATTCCAAGGTGACGAACGTGATGTAATCCTTATGTCGTGGGCATTTGCGAATGACAGCCATCCTCAAAGTTTAACTTTCTTACAAAAACCAAACTTATTCAACGTCGCAATCACACGTGCAAAATATAAAGTTATAAACTTTGTATCAAAAGACATCGGAGAACTTCCTGAGGGGCTATTCCGTAGTTATTTAGAATACATTCGTGAATATGACGACCACTTTAACGCTGTAATGAATAACGAAATTGACGAAAACTTCTACAAAAACTCTTTCGAAAAAGAAGTTGCAGAAAAACTTAGAGAGCTAGGTTATACAGTTAGAGCAGGTGCAGAAGTTGCAGGTCTAACAGCCGACTTACTCGTTGGTAACGACCTTGTAATTGAAATTGATGGTGTTGAAGATAATAAAAAAACTCACACAACAAATATGAAAAAACAATCTATTCTTGAACGTTCAGGATTTAAAGTAGAAAGAATAACTTATCGTGAATGGCAATATTCACCAAATGCTTGTATAGAAAGAATATTCCTGAAATAAATATAAATAGCAGATAAAAAGGGGGATTTTCTTTCAGAAAATCTCCCTTTAAAAAGAAAGTGGCGAAGCCTAAAGGCTTCGCCACTTGTTAAATAAAGAGGCGTTTTGCAAAAGCAAAACGTCTCTCATATAATTATTAAAAATATTCTAATTATTCAGCATATTTTTTTAATACGATTGAAGCATCGTGACCACCAAAACCGAATGAATTTGACATTGTGTAAGTCAAATCAGCTTTAACTGGTTTGTTTGGAATATAGTTCAAGTTAGCAACTTCAGGGTCTTGGTTTTCAAGGTTAATTGTTGCAGGAACAAACCCCTCTCTTATTGCTTCAACACAAACGATAGCTTCAACTGCACCAGCAGCACCTAAAAGGTGACCGTGCATACTTTTTGTTGAACTTACTTTTAATTCAGGATTTTTGTCTAAATCCCCAAATACGTTTGCAATAGCTAAAGATTCACCGATATCACCTACATGAGTACTTGTACCATGAGCATTGATGTAATCAATATCATCAGTAGTAATGCCAGCATCTTTAACAGCAAATTCCATAGCTTTTGCTGCAGCAGAACCTGTTGGGTCTGGAGCAACCATATCATAAGCATCACAAGTTTGACCATAACCAACGATTTCAGCGTAAATCTTAGCACCACGAGCTTTTGCGTGTTCTAATTCTTCTAAAACAAGAACTCCAGAACCTTCGCTCATTACGAAACCATCTCTGTCAACATCGTAAGGTCTTGAAGCTTTTGTTGGTTCATCATTACGTTTAGATAATGTTCTTGCAGAAGAGAATCCGCCAACACCTAAATTACATACAACTGATTCTGTACCACCAGCAAACATAACGTCAGCTTCGCCGTATTGAATTGTTCTGAACGCATCACCAATAGAGTGTGTACCAGATGCACAAGCTGAAACGATAGCTTTGTTAATACCTTTCAAGCCATATTTAATAGCAACTTTACCTGCAGCCATATTAGCAATCATAGCTGGAATTGTAAATGGTGAACATTTTGTATAACCCAATTTTAACATTTTTTCGTGGTTAACTTCAATTGTTCTAAAACCACCAGCAGCTGAAGATACTAAACAACCAACTCTGTATGGGTCTTCTTTTGACATATCTAAACCAGAATCCTTGAATGCCTCATCACTTGCTACAAGAGCAAATTTTATAAAGTTATCAAGTCTTTTTGATTCTTTTGCATCCATATATTGAGTTTCATCGTATTTAGGAACTGTACCAAAAATATGTGTTGTTTGAGAATTTAAATCTAATTCTGTACCATCGTTTAATGTAATACAGCTTTCGCAATTTTTAATACCATTCCAAAAATTTTCCACACCGATACCATAACCAGTTATAGCACCCATGCCTGTAATTACTACTCTTTTTTTATCCATAATTCTTTCCTCATAATTAAAAAGAGGTCAATAATAACAACATTACTTCTAACGTTATATATTAACCTCTTTCATAATACTAATTAATAACTATAACCTCAATTAAGAGTGAGCTTCGATATAGTTTACAGCGTCTTGAACTGTTTGAATTTTTTCAGCTTCTTCATCAGGAATTTCGCAACCGAATTCTTCTTCGAAAGCCATAACTAATTCAACTGTATCTAATGAATCAGCACCTAAGTCACCTGTGAAGCTAGCTTCTGGTGTTACTAAGCTTTCATCTACGCTTAATTGATCTACTACTACTTTTTTTACTTTTTCTAATGTACTCATTTTTTTTCCTCTTTTTTGTAATTAATATACCTTACTTTTAAATTATACTATCTAAATTTTATTTGGCAAATTTGATTAATATATTGTAAAAATTCTTTATACAGTCAAACCACCGTCGACTTGGATAACTTGACCTGTAATATATGTACCCTCGTCACATAAGAATTTTACGGTTTTAGCAATATCTTCTGGTTGACCAAGACGTTTCAATGGAATATGGTCAGCGATAGCCTCTGAATCCAAACCTTTTGTCATATCAGTTGCAATAAAACCAGGAGCAATTGCGTTAACTCTAATATTTCTTGATGCTAATTCTTTTGCCAAAGATTTTGTAAATCCGATAATTCCAGCTTTTGCAGCAGCATAATTTGCTTGACCAGCATTACCGTATACACCTACGATACTTGCCATATTAACAATTACACCTTGACGTTGTTTCATCATGATTTTTACAATCGGTTGAGTAACATTATATGCACCTGTTAAGTTTGTATTAATTACTGCATCCCAATTATCTTTGTTCATACGCATAAACAAGCCATCTCTTGTAATACCAGCATTGTTTACTAAAACATCAATTCTACCATATTTTTCAATAATTTCAGAAACAACTTTTGCAGTTTCTTCATTGTTTGAAATATCAAATTTGTATGCTTCAGCTTCAACACCAAAAGCTTTTAATTCTTCAACTGTTGCATTTGCAGCATCTACGTTACCAGCGTAATTGATAACTACATCATATTTTGCTTTTGCAAGTTCAAGTGCAATAGCCTTACCAATACCTCTTGAACCGCCTGTTACTAATGCTAATTTTTCGCTCATTATAACACCTCTTTTAATTTTTCTGCGACTTCTTCACAAGTCGCTTTGTCATATACATTGTAAGTAGTTATTTCAGAACTGATTTTTCTGTTCAAACCACTTAAAACTTTTCCGTTACCTAATTCTACAAAAATTTCAACACCGTTTTCAATCATTTTTTGAATTGTTTGTGTCCAATATACAGAAGAACAAATTTGTTTGCTCATTTTTGGTTTAAAGTTTTCTGTTGTAATTTCTGCATCAACATTTGTGATAACAGGAATTTGTGCATTTTTTATCTCCATGTCAGCAACAAATTCAGCAAATTTTTCACTTGCATCTTTCATCAACATTGAGTGGAATGCACCTGATACTGCAAGTGGAATAACTCTTTTTACACCCATTTCTTGCAAGTATTCACCAGCTTTTTTAACAGCCTCAGTTTCACCTGTAATAACGACTTGTGATGGAGAATTGTAATTTGCAACATCTACGTAACCATCTTTATTAGCTTTTTCTAAAGCCTCTTTAATTTGTTCATCAGTTGCATTTAAGACAGCTGTCATGCCACCTGATGGAGCATCACTCATTAAGTCTGCTCTCTTTTGAATAAGAGTTAAGGCATGCTCTAAATCAACAACACCAGCTGTATAATATGCAACATATTCACCCAAGCTATGACCAGCAACAAAAGCTGGAGTAACATCTACTAAGGATTTTAAAGCCTCTAAACAAGCAATAGATGTTGTTAAAATAGCTGGTTGAGTGTTTACTGTTTGTTTTAAAACTTCTTCGTCACCCTCAAAACAAATCTTTTTAATATCTTTTCCTAAAACTTCATTAGCTTTGTCAAAAACATGTTTTGAAGCTTCAAAATTTTCATATAAGTCTTTTCCCATGCCAACGGCTTGTGAACCTTGTCCTGGAAAGATAAATGCAATTTTCTTCATATTACTATCCTCATTTTCCCATAAAATAACAGTTACAAGTTTTGTCCCATAACTGTTATTTTTTATAAATTAAATTTTTAAATATTATTTTTCGATTAATTCTGCAATCTTTTTGTTTACGCCTGTTTCCACGGCCTCTTTGGCAACTCTTACAGCATTTTTAATTGCGTAAGCTTTACTTCTACCGTGAGAAATAATTGTAATACCTTTAACACCTAAAAGTAATGCTCCACCAAATTCTTCATAATTGATTTTCTTATAAAGTCCCATCATAATTGGTAATGCCATTGCACCGATTATCTTAGTGAAGATGTTTTTAGTAAATTGTTCTTTAATCATTTTGAACAACATTGAACTTGCACCCTCAGTAATTTTTAATGCAACGTTACCAACGAAACCATCACAAACAACTACATCACAAATGTTTGAGAAAATTTCTTTACCCTCAACATTACCAATGAAGTTAAATCTTGTTTGATTTTCAAGTAACTTATAAGTTTTTTGAGCTAAGTCATTACCTTTACCAGCTTCTTCACCAATGTTCAAAACACCAATTTTAGGATTTTTAACGCCTAAAACATTTTTAGAGAAGATTGTACCCATAACAGCAAATTGATACAACATTTCTGGAGTACAACTACTGTTAGCACCACCGTCAATCAAAACGATAGGATGTTTCATTGTTGGTAAAGTAACTGCGATTGCAGGTCTATCAATACCATGAAGACGACCTAAACCGAATAAACTTGATGCCATAGCAGCCCCAGTTGAACCTGCCGCAACTACTGCATCTGAACTTCCATTAGCAACGGCATCAACTGTCATTACAATAGAAGATTTTTTCTTTTTACGGATTGCTTGAGCTGGAGCTTCGCCCATTTCAATAACTTCTGAAGCATGAGAAATTTTGATGTCCAATTTATCAACATCAACTTTTATTCTCTTATTTTTGAAACCACCGCATTTAGAAATAACGCCGTTTTTTCTAACACGTTCAATTTCTTGCTCAATTTGATCTTGTTTACCAACAAGTTCAAGTGCAACACCATATTCTTGAGCAGCCCACAAAGCACCAGCTACGATTTCGTGTGGAGCATGGTCACCGCCCATTGCATCTACTGCGATTCTTGTCATCTTTTCCTCTGATTATTATTCTTCTGTTTTTTCTTCAACTGTTTCTTCAGCTTTAGCTTCTGTTTCAGCTGGTTTTTCTTCTACAACTTCAGCTTTTTTTGTTGCTTTTTTAGTTGTTTTTTTAGGAGCTTTTTTTGTTTCTTTTACTTCGCCTTCAGCTACATAATCTGCTGATTTGATGCTTACAGCTTTTCCTTTATAATAACCACATTCTGTACATACTGTGTGTGTTAATACTGTTGCACCACAATGTGAACATGTAGTTGTTGTTGGTTTAATTGCTTTCCAATTTGCTCTTCTTTTTGCTTGTGCTGATGCACCTGTTCTTTTCTTTGGTACTGCCATTTTTAAATACCTTTCTATTTTCTATCTACTTTTATATTTTTAAAAACTTCCATTCTTGTATCTGGAACTTGATAAGTTTCATCTGTTTCGAAAAAACCCTCTTTACAATTTATACCACAAACTTTTTTATCTGGGAAATTAATTATTACAGATTGATACAATAAATCTGTAATATCGATTTCATTTTCACCGTTTAAGTCTGTTACAAATTGTCCATCTTTAAGTTCTAATTCTTGCCCGTATTCCTCTAGTAATGAGCTTTTTGCAAACATTTCTTCTATATCAAAATCCATATTTTCTTCATATTCATTCAGGCAAATATCACATTCTAATTTTGCAATTAACTTAACATTTCCTGTTACTTTTATAAAATCACCTAAAGATTCTAATTTCAAATTTGCTTTTATGTTGCCCTCTGTAGGAATATCTTCGATTACATCATCAAATTCGTAATCAAGTTTTTTATTAGGAGCTTGTTCTATTTCTTCTATTGATACAACCTTATGCGTATTGTTCATCTTGTAATAAAACTCCTAAAATATTGTTTGTTACAACGCAAACTTTTTTAATTGGACCTGTAAAATCTTTTTCATAAATAACATTTGGTGTTTTCATAGCATTTTTTAATTCTTCATAATCTTTTAAAGGATTTGCAGAATAAAGTACTAATGGTTGTGGAGCAGATTTTAAGAATAATAAAATTGCTGTTCTGATTTTAACTTGTGGGTTTGCGAATTGTTGTGCCATAATTTTTGTTTCTCCATTATTTTAAGGTTAAAAAGACCTCTGATTAAAAATAACCAGAGGTCAAAATATTTAAACTACATAGTTTTCATAGTATTATCGATGATTTCATTAAAGCTATCAGCTTTTAATGAAGCACCACCAACTAAAGCACCATCAATATCTGATTGACGCATTTGTTCTTCAATTGTTGATGGTTTTACTGAACCACCATATAAAATTCTGATTGCATCACCTGCTTCAGCACCAGCAACCTCTTTAACTACGTTTCTAATCATAGCAATAACTCTATTTGCTTCAGCTGAATCACAAGTTTTACCAGTACCGATAGCCCAAATTGGTTCGTAAGCGATAACTGATTTTGCAACATCTTCTGATGAAATACCATCTAAAGCTGCTTTAATTTGTGAAGCAATGTGAGCATCTGTTTGACCAGCTTCTCTTTGTTCTAAAGTTTCACCACAGCAAATGATTGGTAATAAACCACCAGCTAAAATAGCTTTTGCTTTTTTGTTAATCATTTCGTCTGTTTCTGAGAAGTATTGTCTTCTTTCTGAGTGACCGATGATTACGTAATCGCAACCTGCATCTTTTGCCATTTCAACAGAAATTTCACCAGTATAAGCACCTGATTTTTCCCAATGACAATTTTGTGCTGCAGTTTTTACTAATGGTCTGCATTTGTCACATCTCATACCTTCAACAGCTGCGATTGAAGTGAATGTAGGTGCAATAATAATAGTAGGTAATTCATCTACTGTATGTTCTTCAGCGTGTTTTGCAACGCCCATAAATAAATCTCTTGCATCTGCTTGTAACATATTCATTTTCCAGTTACCTGCAATAATAGGTTTTCTTGACATATTTAATCTCCTCTTTGTTTGTTTTTTACACAACTATATTAAAATAAACATATTCAACAAGCAATATTTTTGATAAAATAATTGTATGAAAAGAAAATTTGATTTTTACATAGTTCCGACTCCTATCGGAAATATATCAGACATAACTCTTAGAGCAATAGAAGTTTTAAAAGAAGTGGATTTAATTGCATGCGAAGATTCTCGTGTAACACAAAAACTTTTAAATCACTATGACATTAAGACAAAATGCATTTCTTACCATAAATACAACGAAAAAGAACGTGTAGATTTTATGCTAAACACTCTAAAAGAGGGTAAAACAATAGCACTCGTATCAGATGCCGGAACACCTATGATTTGTGACCCAGGGTCAGTTCTTCTAACAGAATTAAAGAAAAACAACATAAAAGTAACAGCACTTTCTGGTTCTTGTGCAGTAACAACATTTCTTTCTCAAGTCCCTAGAAATACAGAAGAATTTAAGTTTGTTGGTTTTTTACCTAGAGGTGAAAAACAAATTCAAGATTTGTACCTAGAAAACAAATTTACAAATATGGTATTTTACGAATCGCCAAATCGTATTCTAAAAACATTAAAATCAATTCAACAAGTTGCACCAAATATAAAGGTTGCACTAGGCAGAGAATTAACAAAAATGTTTGAAGAAATAGTAATCGACGATATAGAAAAAGCTATTGAACATTTTTCTGGAGAAATTAAAGGCGAATTTGTCGCAATGACTTACGCACAAGAAAAAACAGAACTTTCTGAAATGAAAGACAAAATCGAAGCACTAAAAGAACAAGGATTTAAGTCAAAAGAAATTTCAATAATACTTTCAACGCTATACAACTTAAACAAAAATGATATAAAAAGTTTGTTATATTAGTATTAAAAGATTTACTACTATCTACTAAATCAAACTTAATTGTTTTGGTTCAGGATTAAGGAGTTTTTTCAAAAAGCTTTGTCTATGATATTTTGTAACACCGTATTTTAAAATAGCGTCTTGGTGTTCTTTTGTTAAATATCCAGCATTCTTTTTCCAATTATATTGTGGAAATTCTTCATCAAGTTTGTCCATATATCTATCACGAGTAACCTTTGCTAATATACTTGCACTCGCAATAGATGCAGATTTACCGTCACCTTTAATTATGAATTGTTGTGGATAAGTGTAATTTCTGATTAATTTATTGCCATCTACAATAGTCAATAAATTTTTATCGATTAATTTAGTATTTTCCAGTTGGTAAGATTCTGAAACAAGTTCAGAATGACATGAAATTAATTGATTAATAACATTTTCACATGCCAACTTCATAGCTTTCAATGAACAGTTCAAAATATTATACTTTTCAATTTCATCAACCTCAATACAAATCGTAGAATTAATCGTATTGTTCAAAATTACATCATACAATTCTTCTCTAACTTTTTTTGAAAGTTTTTTAGAATCATTTAATTTTGCCAAATATTTTTCTATAGAAGTATCGTTAATAAAAACAGCACTTGCAAAAACCCCACCAGCAGCAGGACCTCTACCAGCCTCATCAGTTCCGACTATAACTTTATTAAAAGATTTATCAAACTCAAACAAGTTCATCTAAAATAAATTTTCCTAATTTGCCATCTCTAAAATATTTTAAAATTGAATTTGAGGTTCTATCAATATCAGCCCTTGTCTCTGAAATAATCCAATTTCTGCTGAAAGCAATTTTTTCTAAATTCAATTCATCAACGTTATAATATTCTTTTAATTGTTCATCATATTTTTTAGCTAAAATATCCAACAATTTTTGAGCAACAATTTCATTGTCGTAGGCATGCTCAGAAACTGAATTAACAAAAGCCAACTTTGTAGCAGCTTCCTGATCATCTTGTCGCATAGGGATAATCCCTGGAGTATCAAGCAAATCAATATCTTTATTAATTCTAACCCATTGTTGTTGTCTTGTTACACCAGCTTTAGCACCAATTTTTGTTTTAGAAGATTTTGTCAATTTGTTGATAACACTTGATTTACCAACATTTGGCATACCAACAACCATAACTCTGGCAGGACGTCTTAATAAACCTTTTGCCATAATAGCTTGTATTCTAGGTTCAGCAAGTTCTAGAACTTTTTTTACAATAGGTTGCAAATCCTTTGAATTTTTTGCATCAGTAATCATGACAGGCATTTTAGATTTTTCTTTAATCTTATCGACGAATAATTTCAATTCTTGTCTGTCAACTAAATCTGCTTTATTTAACAAAACTAGGCGAGGTTTCCCGCCTAGTAATGATTCAATATTGTTATATATACTGCTAAACGGAATTCTTGCATCTAAAACCTCAATGACAACATCACAAAGATTAAGTTTTTCTTTTAATTGTCTTTCGGCTTTTGCAATATGCCCCGGATACCAATGTATGTGACTATCTTTTTTCAATTTTTTCCTTAATACGAGTAGCTTTACCAGCTCTATCTCTTAAGTAATATAATTTAGAACGTCTAACATCACCACGTCTTAATACGTTGATTTTTTCAATTCTTGGAGAATTTACTAAGAATACACGTTCTACACCAACACCTTGGAATACTTTTCTAACAGTAATAGTTTTATTTAAACCAGAACCGTGTTCTTTAATTAAAGTACCTTCAAATGCTTGTGTTCTTTCTTTGTTTCCTTCAATAATTCTAACGAATACTTTTACAGTATCGCCAGGATTCATTTGTGGTAATTCTTTACCAGCGATTATTTCTTTTTCCATTTCGTCGATAATAGGATTCATTGTCTTTTCCTCTTTTTCTGTCTTCGTAATTTTTATATTATTTTAAAAAAAATCTAAATTCAAGTACTTTCTTCACATTTGTTATAAAAGCATTACATGAAACGTTTCATTTGTTCCATCATTTTGCCCATACCAAGCTTGCCGAATTTACCCATCATGCCTTTCATATCTGACATTCCTTTCATCATTTGACGCATTTGGTCAAATTGTTTGATGAATATATTTATATCATGTAAAGGTATACCTGAACCTGCCGCAATTCTTTTTTTGCGTGATGAATTTATTAATTGAGGATTTGCTCTTTCTTCAGGAGTCATACTTGAAATGAAAACTTCAATTCTTTTCATTTGTTTTTCGCCCTCGTGAGAAATCAAATCTCTGTCATCTTTTTTAATATTCAACCCTGGTAACATGCCCAAAATATTACCCATTGAGCCAAAAGCTTTCATTTGTTTTTGCATTTTTAAGAAATCATCAAAAGTAAATTCAGCTTTTTTCATTTTCTTTTGAAGTTCTAAAGCCTCTTTTTCATCAAAAACTTCTTGAGCTTTTTCTACAAGTGAAACAATATCACCCATACCTAAAATTCTTGTGGCAATTCTTTCAGGATGAAAATCTTCTAGTGCTGTCATTTTTTCGCCAGTACCAGTCAATTTAATTGGTTTTCCAGTACAATGAACAATACTTAATGCAGCACCACCTCTAGAATCACCGTCTAATTTTGTTAAAATTAAACCTGTTAAATTAAGTTGTGCATCAAAGTTTTCTGCAACATTAACAGCCTCTTGACCTGTCATTGAATCAATAACTAAAAGTTTTTCTTGAGGATTAAAGATTCTATCGATTAACAATAACTCTGCCATCATATCAGTATCAATTTGCAAACGACCTGCCGTATCTAAAATCAATACATTATTTCCGTTTTCTTTTGCATGATTTAAAGCTTTTTGCACAATGTTTTGAACATTTTTTTCTTCATCAATAGTAAATACTTCTACACCAATTTGTTGACCCAAAGTTTTTAATTGACTAATCGCAGCTGGTCTATAAACGTCACACGCAACAAGTAATGGATTTTTACCCTCTTTTTTAAGTTTTACTGCAAGTTTTGCAGAAGAAGTCGTTTTACCAGAACCTTGTAAACCAAGTAACATAATCAATGATGGATGACCAGTTAAATTTAGAGGTTTGTTTTCTTTACCCAAAATTTCTACCAATTCATCATGAACAATTTTAACAAGTTGTTCTGACGGATTTACACCCTCTAAAACCTTTTCACCCTCTGCTTTATCTTTAACAGCAGAAATAAAAGATTTTACAACTCTCAAGTTTACATCAGCTTCAAGCAAGGCTCTTCTGATTTCTCTCAAAGCCTCTTGCATATTATCTTGAGTAAGTTCTTTTCCTCTTGCATTTGAAATTATATTTTGTAGTTTTTCACTTAAATTATCAAACATGTTATATTCCTTTTTTAAATGTTATTAAAAGTTTAACATAAAATAGTACGGCTTGGTATTGTTTTTTTCAAAAATTTAGGGTATCTTACTTTTAGAAAAATTTAGGAGAACTTATGCAATTAGATATAGTAACAAATGAAATCGGCTTAGTATTAGAAGAATTAATGAACTTTATCCAAAACGATGAAGAAGTAAAAAAAGACTTTAACGAATATGCAAACACAATGGGTGGACTGAAATACAATACGCTTATGGAACTTGCTGTTCCATACATTTTTGAAAGAAATATTCCAGAAAAAAATTGTTCTGTTATAGAATTATATCTTCAAAAACACGAAACACTTCCAGAAGAAGCTAGAAATTTATTGAACGCATTAAAAACTCCTATATCATCAATTTTTGAAATCAAAAAAAATCTTAAGAACGGTTTTGAACTTTTAAATTTAGTAAATGAAAAAACTTATGATGCAATCTACCCATTCAAAATGACAAACTTAAGAGGTTTAGGTGCAGGTCAATTCTTAGTTGCAAGACTATTTAATTTTGAAGATGCAACATATATCATTGATATTTCAGGAGCATTATCTTCAACTAAAAAACCTGAAGCTATGAGATTTGCAGTTGCAAAAATTATTCAAGAACCACATCTTGTTTATATGGATAATCCAGCAAAAGAAAAAGAAATTGAAGAAAATGTAAAAATGATGAATAAAAAATTCATTGAAGCTTTCGGTTCAGATATGATTTTTACGACAAGTAACCATTCTGACGAAATCGTTTCTATGTTCAATGAATACACAGAAAACAATACACCAATAAATCTTGATGGAAAAATTGAAGAACCTAAAGAATACAAATATTTTGAAGTAAAAGACTATAATACAAATTACAATAATTTTATAGAAAATTCGGTAACAGGTTACTACAACAAACAAGAAATTTATGATATTGCAGTAGCTTTTCAACCTGAAGAGGGGCTTTATATAATTCCATTCTACAAAAGCTTAGAAAGAATTTTAACTTCTGACAAACCAGAAGAAATCGAAAATTACGATAAATGCATAAAATACTATTTAGAAGCACCAACAATTTCTGCAAGAATTTTAACAGATATAAATAATAAATATCCAAAATTTACAGAAATAGCAAATAAAGTAATGGGTGAAAACCTAAGCTTTGACGAAATTCTAAAAAAATATAAAGACACTAAACATAGAGTATTTTCACACACAACCATTTTGTATAACTCAAATGTTTTCTCATCAACTTTAACTGATATTGTTGATACGAAGAAAAAAGAGGGTATTGACTACTCTAACGTAAAAAGAAATGATCCATGTCCTTGCGGTAGCGGTAAAAAATACAAAAATTGTTGCTTAAAATAAAAAAGTATTTTTGTTTTTCAGACAACAAAAAATTAAACAAATGTAACGAAACAATTTTATAAATAGCAAAACTTATTTTTTCAGTTTTTAAAGCATTTGTGAAAGTTTCTGCAATCCAAAATTATTATATGCCTTTGACAAAAAAAACGTTTGACAAAAACATGTCAAATCCTATTGTGATGCCTAAAAAAACACAAGCCTCTGCAATGGAGCTTTCATCAAATTACAACAAACCATTAGTAAATTTTAAAGGATACTTTGGCGACAAGCAACCTGCCAAAAAGCTATTTTGGATTTTAAAAGGAAACAATCACGTTTACGAGGATAACGAAACTCAAAAAACCTTATACAGAAACGGTAACACAGGTTGGAAAAAATGGGTTGCAGAAAAACCGGAAAACTTGTTAAAACGTACCCCTTTAGATGCAATTCAATCAATTTGTACCCTCACAAAAAAACAACAACATTACCCTGAAATTCCAGACTACATTCCAACACCAAACTACGGTGACAAATGGGGAAGAAGA
Organism: Cyanobacteria bacterium UBA791; assembly: GCA_002297005.1. Classification (GTDB taxonomy): domain Bacteria; phylum Cyanobacteriota; class Vampirovibrionia; order Gastranaerophilales; family Gastranaerophilaceae; genus UBA791. Next base: position 63,448 of record DBIX01000068.1, read on the forward strand.
GCAAACTATATAGAAATAAATCCTAGAACAGTAGCACTAACAGAGGGTTCTAAAAAAAGTGAGGGCTTGCTCAATGTGATGAAACTTTTACCAGCAATTCCGCCATCACCAAAAAGTTTTGCAAATTGCGTTATACTTTCACAACTTTATCCAGCAATGTACAAAGAAAACGACGGGCAATTAGGTCGTTCATCATTATACACCGTGGATTTACACTCAGGAATTTCTAAAAATTTAACTTCTGATAAATTATCAAGAAATGGTCAAAAAATGGGCGATGATGAACAAGTCAAAGCTTTTAACGATATGGCTCATTTACGAGGATTGAAAACTGGTATCAGAATGCCTCTATCATCAGGTCAAATGACAGTAAAAGGCGAACCTTTTAATTGGCACAAACACCAAGACGCTTTTATTAGTGCTTGTTGTTGGGCTGTTGATTTAGGATTTGATGCAATCTTCTTTGATAGTGCAAAGCACGTTGGCAACTGGGATATGGGTAATTATTGCGGAACTGGTTCTGTTCCAAACTACGGTCAAATGCAATATATCACAGAAGAAATCCGAAGTAGAACAGGCAGAAACGATATTGCATTAATTGGTGAAAAATGTGATGACAATCCAAGATTTAATAAAATGGGTTTAACCGCTGGTAATGACTGGAGTAGAGCAGATAATTTTAATAGCGTTCTGCATGAATACGATAAGCAACGTTGGAATGACGAATATGCAGCAGGTCCAGTTATTTCAGATGATAACGACAATGGTTCAATGTCGCTTGAGCAAAGATTAAACAGAATAAAAAATGCTTTTCACGGCTATAGAGAATCAGGTTGGAGGCTTCCAACATATATGCAAATGCACGACATTTTCCCAACTTCACCTTATGCTAAAAATACGCACGATTTAATGGAAAGTGGCGAGAATAAATCAACTTATGGCGATGTGGCAAGTCACTATAACAATATATTTGATACTTCTGACCACGCAAATTGGTATAGGGACAGAGTTTACAATGAATTTTTACATGTAATGTATCAATAAAAAAAATTTTTCGGTTTCTGCCATACCTTTTGTGTCATTCTGAATTTATTTCAGAATCTTACCAACATTGCATTTCAACATTTGATAAAGATATATATCACGTCTGATTTACACACTTTTAGCCAGTAAGATGCTGAAACAAGTTCAGCATGACAAAAGTCTTAAAAATACAAAACTCTCTATTTATTTTTATCAGTAAACATTTTTGAAATAATATCCTTGTATTTATCAAATACATTATTACGTTTAATTTTAGCAGTATTATTCATCATACCGTTATCAACTGTAAATGCATCTTTCAATACTTCAAAATGTTTGATAGCCTCAAAGGATTTTAAATTTGGTTTATTTTTAATATATTTATTCAATTCGTGTTTAATCAAATCTCTCAAATTTGGATTATTAATAGTCAAGTTTTTACCTGATTTAATATTTTTTGCTGCAAGCTCACATTTTTCAAGAGCCTCTTGAGATGGTACAACCAAAGCACCAATACTATTTTCGTCTTGACCAACCAAAACGATTTGGTCGATGTATGGACTACCTAAACAAGCTTCTTCAATAGGTACAGGTTCTACGTTTTCACCATTTGAAAGTACAATAGTTTCTTTCATTCTACCAACAAGTACAAGGTTGTTGTCACCTGTTAACCAGCCTAAATCACCTGTATTAAACCAGCCATCTTCTAGCATAACTTTTTTAGTAGCTTCTTCATCCTTGTAGTATCCTGCCATAACTTGAGGACCTTTAACCAATACAAGACCTTTATTAAAGATACCTAAAGGTTCAAAAGTTTTAGGGTCAACAATTTTCATATCAGTTGCAAGAATTGGTTTACCAGCAGAACCTAAATAGTTTTTATCATTAACACCCCTCAATGTAAGTACTGGAGATGTTTCTGTTAAACCATAACCAACTCTCAAGTTTACGCCGATTGCATCATAGAAAAGTTCATCTTTCATAGTGATAGCACCGCCACCTGAAATTGTAGCTCTAAAGTTCAAGCCAGCTGCATCTTTAAGTTTTTTATAAACAGTTTTTGTAAATAAAATATGCAAAGGTTTGATAAATGAACGAACGATTTTATGATAAAGTCTGCTGCGTTTTTTATAACGAGTTTTCTTGTTTGTAAGTCTTCTTTCGGCGTACATTTTGTGAATTTTATACGCAATACTTGTTCTAACTGCAAAATCAAAAATAAAATAACCTAGTTTAGAATTTTGTTTTAATTTTTGGTAAACACCAAGTCTAATTGCTTCCCAAATGCGAGGAACAGACATAAATGTATCAATAGGATATTTTACTAAATCGTCTTTCAATTTTGGAATAGTTGTAAAATGTAAATGGCAACCGCACAAGTAATAATACATTTGAGCAGTTCTTTCATACGCATGCCAGATAGGTAAAATTTGAAGAGTATTTTCACCAGGTTTTGATTGAAAACCCTCTTCAACAGACGGAAATTGAGAAAGAACGTTTTTATGAGTTAATAAAACGCCTTTTGGATTGCCTGTTGTACCTGATGAATAAAGAATTGTAGAATAGTCTGAATATGAAACTTCAGGCTCATTGAATTGGTGATTTTTACCCATTTCACGAACTTCGTCATAAGTATAAACAGGACAATTCAATCCACTTCTGTCAAAATCTTCATCTGCAAACATTACCATTACAAATTTGATATTGCATTGTGATAAAAATCCTTTTGCCTTGTTAAATAAAGTTTTATCTCTCAAGATTACTGCACAACTATCAGAATGATGAGTGATATATTCAAGTTCTTCGATAGGAGCATTAGAACCTCTAAGAACACAAACACCGCCACATCTCATAACAGCTTGGTCACAAACAACAAATCTACCGGTATTTTCAGTAAATATAGCTACGTGGTTTCCTTTTTCAATACCCAAACTTTGTAAACCTGAGGCTAAATTTGAAATATGGTCTTCAAGTTCACCATAAGTCATTTCGATTTTTGAATGAGTATCTGTAATCGCCATTAAATCCTTGTGTGGGGCAGTTCTTGCTTTAAAATAATTTGAAACTGTTTGATATTTATCAACAAGTTCGTCAATCATTTTTGTTTCTTCTATGATTGCTTTTGCTCTAGCATCACGTTTTTCTTCTAATTCCAATAAATTGTATATATCCATGTTTCCCTCAAAATCTTTATTTCTATTATACCATAGGATAAAATAATTCTATCTAGTATTTAATACTAAGTCAAGCAATCTTAAAAATACTTAAACTTAGATTTCAATTTTAGATAAAAGGTGTATAATAAGTATATGAAAAAGAGTCAATTATTTATCGAAACAGAATACGCAAAGGAACTTGGAGAATACAAAATTCCAAGATATAATGAATTGCCTGATTTCGATTTATATATGGAACAATTAATTGAACTTTTGGACAAATACTTAAACATCTTCAGAATCCCTGGTGAAGAAAAGATGATAACTGCGACAATGGTTAACAACTACGTTAAGCAAAAAGTTATTCCACCACCAAAAAATAAAAAATATTCAAAGAGTCAATTAATGTATTTAATAGTTATCGGAATACTTAAACAAGTTTGGAGTATTTCTGAAACTGCTCAAGTTTTGAGATTATATAGTGAACAATATTCAGAGGAAATTGCATATAACTATATGTGTTCTGAATTAGAATCTGCTCTACAAGCAACTTTCATCACAAGAAACTTTTCTGCAGAAAGTTGTGCATCTAAAAGTACCCCATTATCAGAGGCTGTACGTTCCGCTTTGATGGCATTTACCAATAGAATTTATTCTAAAAAAGTGCTACATCACTTAGGAACTTTTAACAATTAATGTTAAATCTTTTACAAACAGCCAAAATTATAGTATTATAGACATAGTATTAGAAAAGATTAGGGGAATTTAATGGATAAACTTTGGGAAAACTGGGTTATCTCAGACGATGTAAGAGCTACTATTGATAATTGCCAAAACGTAATAGTTCCAAAAACTAGGGAAGAATTATTTGAATTAGCAATGGGTGACAAGGATAACAAGGTTTTCCATGTTACATACAATATTGAAGGCAGAGGCGAAGTTGAAGAAGCTAACGTTATAAAATGTAAAAATGGTCTTTGCATAAACTATACAGAAGCTTATATGCGTCGTCGTGACCCAAATTGTATGGTAGTTAATAATATTGAAAAAACTGATAAAGTTAAGTACTCTGATAGATTTCACTCAGATTTTTCTGGAGTTAGAACAGAAACTTTAGAATGGCTAAAACAACAAGACTTAATTATTTTACCGTTTATGGCTGGTGGCAAAGAATACGGTTATGAAGCTCTTTTAGTAGCTCCTAAAAATTCAGCTTTCTTTGCTGCAAGTATTTATGATATGCAAGAAGTTATTCCACTTGAAGATTTAGATATAAAATTTAAACCAAAAGCTATTATTTACGTAGCTCCACCGTTTAGACATACTCATTTTAACGGTAAACAAGTCGTTGTACATAACAACCAAGACGGTGTACATGAAGTATTTTCATACAACTTGTATCCAGGTCCAAGTGCTAAGAAGGGTGTTTACGGAATTCTTTTGGCATTAGGTTTAAAAGAAGAATATTTAACAATGCACGCATCAACAGTTGATGTAATTACACCTTACGACAATGATACAACTATCTTGCACGAGGGTGCATCAGGCAGTGGTAAGAGTGAAATGTTAGAATATGTTCACCGTGAAGAAGATGGACGTTTAAAATTAGGCGAAAATATTCTTACTGGTGAAAAAAGATATTTAGAATTGGGTCATTCTTGTAAATTACATCCAATTACAGACGATATGGCTTTATCAAACCCAGAATTTCAAAAAAATGGTAAATTGGCAGTAACTGATGCTGAAAATGCTTGGTTTATCAGAATTGACCATATTAATAAATATGGTACAGACCCTCATTTAGAAAAAATTACTATTCATCCTGAAAAACCTTTGTTGTTCTTCAATATTCAAGGTCATCCTGATGCAACTTGTTTAATTTGGGAACATATTCAAGATGAAGATGGTAAACCTTGTTCAAACCCTAGAATTATTATTCCTAGAGAGTTGAACGAAGATATACAAGATGGACCTGTAGATATTGATTACAGAAGTTTTGGCTTACGAACTCCACCTTGCACTAAAGAAAACCCATCTTATGGTATCTTTGGTATGATGCACGTTCTTCCGCCAGCCTTGGCTTGGTTGTGGAGATTGGTTGCTCCTAGAGGATTTAACAACCCAAGTATTGATTCATCTGCTGATGAAAATCAATTCGATATTAAAAGTGAGGGTGTAGGTTCATTCTGGCCTTTTGCTACAGGTAAAAGAGTTGATTTTGCAAACATTTTACTTGAACAATTTATGCAAACAACTAAAACAAAAAATATTTTAATACCTAACCAACATATTGGATGTTGGGAAGTTGGATTTATGGCTCAATGGGTAATTAGAGAATACCTTGCAAGACGTGGTCAAGCTTCTATGAAGAAAATTAATTTACACCCAGCAAGACACCCATTAGCTGGTTATATACCTGAACAAATTCACGTCGAAGGTGTTGCTATTTCTAAGAAATTCTTAGATGTAACTGTCCAACCTGAAATTGGCTTAGAGGGTTACGATGAGGGTGCAAAACAATTAGAAGCGTTCTTCAAAAGAGAAACTCAGTTGTATCTTCAAAGTTCACTTCACCCATTGGGTAAAGCTATCATTAGTTGCTGCTTAGATAACGGTACTCTTGATGATTACGAAAAAATCATTCCAGGAACATATTAATAAAAGTGAGATTATAATGACAGATAGATATATATACTTCGTTGACGTAACAAATAGGGATGGTGTTCAAACGTCACGTTTGGGATTGGCAAAATTACAAAAAACGATTATCAACTTAATGTTGAATGAATTAGGAATTACTCAATCTGAATTTGGTTTTCCTACTACAAAACACGAACTAAATTATTTGAATGGTAATTTAGACCTTGTAGATATGGGTGTTATAAACAAAACAAAACTTTCAGGTTGGATGAGAGGTATTGTGAAAGATGTTGAAGAATCTTTTACAAATTGTCCTCGTCTTAAATACGTAAACCTTTCTGTATCCACTTCTGAACAAATGATTCAAGGTAAATACAAGGGTAAAAAGACAAAAGAAGATATTATTCAATCAACAAATGAAGCAGTAAAAAGAGCCAAAGAACTTGGAGCAATTTCTGTTGGAGTAAATGCTGAAGATGCATCAAGAAGTGACATTGATTATCTAATCAAATGGGGCTTGAATGCAAAAGAAAACGGTGCAAACAGATTTAGATATTGTGACACTTTAGGTTTTGATGATCCTCAAACAGCTTATGATAGAATTTCAGAACTTGCGAAAGCAACTCAAATGGATATAGAATTACATTTCCATAATGACTTGGGTATGGCAGTTGCAAATTCGGTAATGGGTGCAAAAGCAGCGATTGATAACGGAGTTAATGCATATATTAATACAGCTATCAACGGTATGGGAGAAAGAGCTGGTAATGCAGATTTAATTTCTTGTTTGCTTGCTATTCTTAAATCAAGCGGTTTTAAAGGTAAATATCAAATTGATAAGCAAATAGATTTATCAAAATCTTGGCAATTAGCTAAATATACGGCTTATGCCTTTGGTTTACCAATTCCGATGAACCAACCTGCTGTAGGTAGCAACGCATTTGCTCATGAATCAGGTATTCATGCAGACGGAGCTTTGAAAGATAGAAGAAATTATGAACTTTATGATTATGAAGAACTTGGTCGAGGGGAACCTGAAATCGTTGAAACAGGTAGAATGATTACTACTGGTGAATACGGTGGTATTAAAGGTTTCAGAAACGTATATGACAATATGGAATTAGAGTTTGAAAGCGAAGAGGATGCAAGAAACATTCTTGAACTTGCACGTTATGCAAACGTTCATACTCAACAACCTTTAACTAATGATGAATTAAAATTCATTTATTATTATCCTGAAATTGCATATAAGATTATGACAGTAACGCCATATTACGAACCAAAACACGCACCAAAAAATAGAAAAAAACATGATATGTTTGCAAAAGTATAGAGGATATAAATTATGGGACAAACAATAGCAGAAAAAATTATATCAAAACACGTAGGACACGATGTAAAAGTCGGAGAACTTGTTATCGCAAAGGTTGATGTTGCAGCAGTTCAAGACGGAACAGGACCTTTGATGTGTAATGAATTTAAAAAATTAGGTAAAGATAAATTGGCAAATCCAGAGCGTTCAATATTATTTATTGACCACGCTGCACCAAGCCCAAGAAAAGAACTTTCAAATACTCATACTGTATTAAGAGATTTTGCAAAAGAATATGGTGCAGTACTTTCAGAAGTTGGTGATGGTGTTTGCCACCAAAGACTTGTGGAAACATTTGTAAATCCATTCGAAATTTTAGTTGGTGCGGATTCACATACTTGCACATCAGGAGCTTTAGGTGCATTTGCAACAGGTATGGGTTCAACGGATATTGCAGTTGCAATGGCTTTAGGCAAAACTTGGTTAAAAGTCCCAGCAACTTTTAAAGTTGAAGTTAATGGCGAATTTCCAAAAGGCGTTTATGCAAAAGATTTAATCTTGCACTTAATCGGTGAAATCGGTGCAGACGGAGCGACTTACAAAGCTTTAGAATTTTCAGGTTCAACAATCGATAATATGGAAATGGCAGATAGATTCACTATTGCAAATATGGCTGTTGAAGCTGGTGCAAAAGCTGGTTTATTCCCAACTGATGAGAAGACAAAAGCTTTCTTAGAAGAAAGAGGTAGAGGCGACAAGTTTGTAAAAGTCAAGGCTGATGAAGATGCTGAATACGAAAGAATTATCAAAATTGATGCATCGCAACTTAAACCAACTGTTTCTTGTCCTCACACAGTTGATAACACAAAAACTGTTGATGAATTAAAAGACGTAAAAGTTAACCAAGTATTTATTGGTACTTGTACAAACGGAAGAATTGAAGACCTTAGAGTTGCAGCAGAAATCTTGAAAGGTAAAAAAGTTAATCCAGATGTAAGATTGCTTGTTGCTCCAGCTTCAAGAGATGTATTTAAACAAGCTTTAAAAGAGGGTTTAATTGAAATCTTTGTTGATAGCGGTGCAGCAATAGTTACAAGCGGTTGCGGACCTTGTGTTGGTGTTCACGCTGGTATCTTAGGTGATGGCGAAGTTTGTCTTGCAACTCAAAACAGAAACTTCCAAGGTAGAATGGGCAACACAAAAGGCTTTATTTATTTATCAAGCCCAGCAGTTGCAGCTTATAGTGCAATAAAAGGTTATATAGCAGATGTAAGAGAGGTATTATAATGGGAAAAGTTTTTAAATTTGGTGATAATATTTCAACAGACCACATAGCTCCAGGAAGATTATTCCACTTACGTTCTGACTTAAAAGAGTTTTCAAAACACGTACTTGAAGATGCTGATCCTGAATTTGCGTCAAAAATGAAAGAGGGCGACTTTGTTGTTGCTGGTAACAACTTTGGTCTAGGTTCTTCTAGAGAACACGCTCCTCAAATTATTAAAATTGCTGGCGTTAGAGCTGTTTTAGCAAAAAGCTTTGCAAGAATTTTTTATAGAAATTCTATCAATATTGGTTTGCTTTTAATCGAATGTGATACAGATAAAATCAATGCTGGTGACGAATTAGACATTGATATTAAAAACGGTGTGGTAAAAGATTTAACACAAAATATTGAAATCAAATTTCATCCACTACCAGACGTTATGATTAAACTTCTTAATGAAGGTGGATTGATTGAACATATTAAAAAACATGGAGATTTAGAATTATAATGAAAAAAGTAACTCTTATAAATGGTGACGGTATTGGTCCAGAAATTACTGATGCAGTAGTAAAAGTTATAGAGGCATCAGGACTAAAAATTGATTGGGAATTACAAACAGCTGGAGCTGACGTGATTGAACAAGAGGGAACACCTTTACCTGAAAGAGTTATAGATTCAATAAAAAGAAACAAGGTTGCTTTAAAAGCTCCTGTAACAACACCTATTGGAAAAGGCTTTAGAAGTGTAAATGTTCAACTTAGAAAAGCTTTAGACTTGTATTCAAATCTTAGACCTTGCAAAAATATTGATGGTATTAAAACACGTTTTGATAATGTTGATTTAATTATCGTGAGAGAAAATACAGAGGATTTGTATGCTGGCATTGAAAGACAAGTTGACGAAGACCACGCTGAAAGTATTAAAACAATTTCAAGAGAAGCATCTTTAAAAATTGCCAAATTTGCGTTTGACTATGCCGTAAAATATGACAGAAAAAAAGTTACTGCAGTAACAAAAGCAAATATCTGTAAACTAACAGATGGCTTATTCTTAAACTGTTGCAGAGAAATTGAAGAACAATATCCAAATATTGAATATAACGAAATCTTAGTAGATAATGCTTGTATGCAACTTGTACAAAACCCTGAACAATTTGACGTAATGGTTTTACCAAACCTTTATGGAGATATTGTTTCAGATCTTTGTGCAGGTTTGATTGGGGGTCTTGGTGTTGCACAAGGTGCAAATATTGGAAAAGATTACGCCGTATTTGAACCTGTTCATGGCTCAGCACCTGATATTAAAGGTCAAAATAAAGCTAATCCTACAGCACTTTTGCTTTCTGCAATCGAAATGCTTAAATATATTGACGAAAAAGAATACGCTGAAAAAATTGATAAAGCTTTAAGAAAAACTTTGAAAGAGGGCAAAGTCTTAACTGCAGACCTTGGCGGAACAGCTACAACTACTGAATTTAGAGATGAAATAATTAAAAATTTATAATAATTATATTGTTGGGGTTTTTACCCCAACTTACAAAAAGAGAGGATTTTGATTTCATCAAAATCCTCTCTTTTTTATTATGTTTTCAAATTATAAATTTGCTATTTGTTTATAAAAATCGTGACATTGTTCAAATTTGTAAGCAAAGTTGAATAATCTTTGTTCAGTCATTTGAGGAGTCATAATTTGTAAACCGATAGGCATATTTGATGAGTCAAAACCAGCTGGAACACTTACACCTGGAATACCAGCAAGGTTTGCACTGATAGTTGCAATATCTGTTAAATACATTGATAATGGATCTTCTGTTTTTGAACCAATATCAAATGCTGTATTTGGACAAGTTGGAGAGATTAAGATGTCAACTTTTTCGAAAGCCTTATCAAAATCTTCTTTAACTAATCTTCTTAATTGTTGAGCTTTTTTGTAATAAGCATCATAATAACCAGAAGATAAAGCGTAAGTACCTAACATGATTCTACGTTTAACTTCATCACCAAAGCCCTCAGCTCTTGATTTGTTATACATTTCAATTAATGTTTCTGCATTATCAGTTCTATGACCGTATCTTACGCCATCAAATCTTGCCAAGTTTGAACTACATTCAGCAGTTGCTAAGATATAGTAAATACCAATTGAATATTTCAAATATGGAAGAGAAATTTCAACGATTTCACAACCCATTGATTTGTAATCTTCAATAGCAGTTTCAATAGCTTTTCTTACATCTTCATCAACACCCTCAGCCATTAATTCTTTAATAACGCCGACTTTTTTACCTTTAATATCATCGTTAAGGTGTTTAGAATATTGTTCAACTGGAGCATCAATAGAAGTTGAATCTTTTACGTCATGACCTGAAATAACTTCTAACAATGTAGCTGCATCTGTAACTGTTCTAGCGAAAGGTCCAATTTGGTCTAATGATGATGCAAATGCAATCAAACCATATCTAGAAACACGACCATAAGTTGGTTTCATACCAACCAAACCGCAGAAGCTTGCTGGAAGACGGATACTTCCGCCTGTATCAGAACCTAATGATAAAGAAGATTCTAATGCTGCTACTGAAGCTGCTGAACCACCTGATGAACCACCAGGAACTTTATTTAAATTCCAAGGGTTGTAAACATTGTTGAATGCAGAGTTTTCGTTAGAAGAACCCATTGCAAATTCGTCTAAGTTTGCTTTACCTACAATAGGAATTAAGTTATCTAATAATTTTTCTGTAACTGTTGCATTATATGGAGAAACAAAGTTTTCCAAGATTTTACTTGATGCTGTTGTTTTTGTACCAATATAATTCATATTATCTTTTAAAGTTAGAGGAACACCTGCTAAAAGTGGTAATTCTTCGCCTTTAGCAACTTTTTCATCAACTTTTTTCGCAATTTCCATTGCTTTATCTTTGCATAAAGAATTATATGCTCTAACTTTTGACTCAACTTCGTCAATTCTATCAAAAGTAGCGTTCAACAATTCAACTGCTGAAACTTCTTTATCAGCAATCATTTTTGCTTGTTCAACGGCACTTTTCTTTAAAAGTTCATTCATACTTTTCTCCTTAACTATTATTTAAGTTAATTATAAATAAAAAACATTAAAATAACAAATGGGAATTTCTCAAAAAGAGAAATTCCCATTCCATTAAAAAGCTTGTAAAACTAGATATTACCAGTCGAACTATTCTTATCATCTTCAAGAGAAGAAATATCAATATTGTTATCCTCGTCGTCTTGATAGTTGTTAATATTTGGAACATCAATATCAACGTTAATATCAGCATCAATCATTTCAATATCGTCTTTTTGGTAATCCTTAATTTTACCGTCTTCAAGTTTAACTTGAATAGCATTGTTCAAGAAATGAAGAGCACAAACTTTACCAAGACCATCAGGCGTCATAACACCAGAACCGATAGGTGGCATATCTTTAGCTGCCTCAATATAGTTTGAATATTCATAAGAAAGACAGCATAAAAGTCTTCCGCAAGTACCTGAAATTTTACCGGGAGCTATTGGCATACCTTGGTCTTTTGCTAATTTAACATTTGTAGCGGTGAATTTTCTCATACAAGAACTACAACAAAATTCCTTACCACAAATTCCGCAACCATCCATTAACGCTGTTTCATCACGAACGCCAATATGTCTTAAATCGATTCTTATGCGTTTGAAGGTTTGTGTTAAATCCTTCAATAAGTTTCTAAAATCAACTCTTTCCGGAGCTGTGTAATAGAATGAAATTTTCTTTCTATCAAAGGTTAAACGACATTGAACTAAATTCATATTTAATTTATGGGATTTAATCAATTCCTTACATTTGAAGTAACCTTGGATTTCTTCTTCTTTTATTTGAGCCAAAGTTTCATTATCTTTATCAGTTAAAACTCTAATAACATGGAATGGCTCAGGTTTAAGCTTACTTTTATTCCAACGTTCTACAATTTGGTCGTTCAAACAAATTGCCTTTAGAGCCTCATCGCCTTTTTCTGTTCTACAAAGCAACATATCACCACATTTGATAGTAATATTGTCTGGAATTTCTAAAGGATAATATGAATTTTTTAAATATCTTACTGCAAATTTTGTCATACGTATTTTTCTTCTTCTTTTAATTTTCTATTCATTAAGTTCATAAAGACTTCTTTAGCCGGTGTATCAGTATAAACAGCTTGATAAATAGCGTTTGAAACAGGAACTTCTACATCAAATTTTTTAGCCAATTCACAAAGTGCTTTAGAAGTTTGAACACCCTCTGCTACAGAGCCTAAATCTCTTAAAATATCATCAATCTTTTTACCACGAGCAATCATCGCACCAACAGTATGGTTTCTAGATAATGGGCTTGAGCAAGTTGCAATCAAATCACCCATGCCTGAAAGACCGTATAGAGTTGATGGATTTGCACCCAATTTTGTACTGATTCTAATAATTTCTGCCATACCACGAGTAAGCAATGAACCCATTGTGTTATCGCCTAATTTTAGTTCTGCTGCAAAACCTGCTGCGATAGCAATAACATTTTTTAAACTACCACCAAGTTCTACACCAATAACATCAGAATTTGTATAAAGTCTAAATCTATCTTTTACAGATAACTTTTCTTGAACAAATCTAGCAACTTCCATATCTTCAGAAGCAACGCAAGCTGCAGTAGGACAACCCATTAGAACTTCTTTTGCTAATGTTGGGCCTGAAAGAATAACTAATTTTTGTTCAGGAAGAACATCTTTAATAACCTCGCTCATTCTCATTAATGATGGTAGTTCAATACCTTTTGATGCATTAACAAGGATTTGATTTTTATCAATACCCGCAGATTTTAATTGTTCACAAACTGGTCTAACACCGCTTGTTGCAATAACTGAAAGGATAATATCAGCATCCTTAATAGCTAATTTCATATCAGAAGTAACTTCAACCTTATCTTGAAGTTGAACTTCTAAAGGTTTTGTTGATTTTTTGTATAATTTTAATTCTTCTGTTAAATCTTGTTCTCTTGACCAAACTGTAACTTCATCAAAGTTATCTGTTAATAACCATGCAAGAGTTAACCCCCAACATCCTGCACCAAGTACTGTTAATTTCATTTTTATACTTTTTCCCCACTTTTTAATAATTTTCTTAAAACACCACCGTGTTTTTTCAATTCTTTCTTTGCATCTTCAATGCTCAAATTCATTACAATTGATGCAACAGAAGTTTTAATATCCCAATTAGATTCTAATAAAGCCTCTAATGCACGAGCATTAGTTGTTTCTGCGATTTGGCTAACAATTCTGATAGCTCTATCTTTTAATTTATCGTTTGTAGCTTTCAAATCAATCATAAAATTCTTGTATGTTTTACCGATTTTAATCATTGAACCAGTTGAAAGCATATTCAAAATCATTTTTTGAGCAGTACCAGCTTTTAAACGGCTAGAACCAGCAATAACTTCTGCACCGACTTCAGCACAAATACATACTGTAACTTCTTCGCCAATTTTAGCCTTGTTGTTACAAGTAACAGCAATAGTTTTTACACCGATTTCATCAGCTGTCTTTAAAACACCTAAAAGATACTTAGGATTTCCGCTTGCAGAAATTACAACGCAAACATCATCTTTTGTAAGAATTTTTGCATCTTCTGCACCTTGTTCAAAATTATCTTCTGCACCCTCAACGGCAGTTGTGAAAGCTTTTTCACCACCAGCGATAATACCTTGAACCATAGATGGATCAGTACTAAAAGTTGGTGGGCATTCGCTTGCATCAAGGATACCTAAACGACCTGAAGTTCCGCAACCAAAATAAATTAGACGACCACCATTGCTAAGCTTACTAGCAATAATATCAATAGCTTCAGCAATATGTTCTGCTTCACTTTCAACAGCCAAAGCAACTAATTTATCTTCTTCATTCATTTTTCTAACCATATCAACGGTAGAAATAATATCAATATCCTTGGTATTTTCGTTTAAATATTCTGTTATAATTTCGCTCATTTACTAAATCTCTTTCAATAAGTTTGCCATTTCAATAGCAGCTTTAGCTGCGTCAGAACCTTTGTTTCCAGCTTTTGTGCCAGCTCTTTCGATTGCTTGTTCAATATTTTCAGTAGTTAATACACCGAACAATACTGGAACTTCTGTTTCTAAGCCGACTTGTGCAATACCTTTTGATAACTCTGCACAAACATAATCATAATGTGATGTAGAACCTTTAATAATTGCTCCTAAAGTAATAATTGCATTATATTTGCCTGATTTTGCACATCTTTTTGCAATAAGAGGAATTTCAAATGCCCCTGGTGTCCAAACTACGTCGATATTTTCTTCATTTACGCCGTGGCGTTTAAGCTCGTCAATAGCTCCTGACAATAGTTTTGAACCTATAAACTCATTAAATCTTGATATAACAATACAAAAATGTTCATTATTTGTAGTTAATTGTCCTTCAATAACTTTCATAATATACTCCAATTCTCTATATTGTTAATTTTATAACATATATAGTTAATTTACAATATATGGAGCAAAAATCTTATAGAAAATATAAATTGAGGCTAAAACAAGCAATACACCACTTATTTTTAGCAACACTTCAGAAAAGCTATTTAGGGCTTTCATAGATTTAACTTTTGATAAACCTACCCCAACAAGTACGATAATCAAGCTTTGACCAACTGCAAATAAAAATAGCATTAAAACAGCCAAGAAGATTTTGTTTGCAAGTGCCGCAAAACTCATTATTGCCATTAAAATTGGTGTAGAACAAGGTGTTCCTGCAAGAGCAAAAAAAGCACCTACAATGAACGGATACAACAATAAATTATTGCCCTCGTTTTTAGGTATTTGTTTTATAAAAACAGGAAATTCAAAATCAAGAATATTTAAAAGTTTTAGCCCCATAACCATTACAAATGAAGCTATAAATAGCATAAAATATGCACCACCGATTGAAATAAACACTTTACCAGTTAAAGCACAAATTATTCCAATTATTGAAAACACAACTGATGAACCCAAAACAAAGAACAAAAGTTGCAAAAATGTTTTGGCAACACCTTGATTTGAAAATCCAAGCACATAGCCCATAATCAATGGAATAATTGCAATAGAGCAAGGCGAAAGTGATGCCACAATACCACCTAAGAAAGATATTAAAAGTAATATTGGGCTACTCGCCCCATTTGAAAACAAATTAACGTAATGTTCCATCAATCAAAGCCTTCATATTTGTTTCTAACTGTTCACAACTTAAAGAACCCTCTGTTCTTTTTAACACGCTACCATTATCACTAATATAAATAAGCGTTGGAACTAACGTTACATGGTATTTTTTAATCATACTTTGAGTATCAGCATCTGTTTGTTCAACTGAAATACTTTGAAGTACAATTTTGTCCTTATATTTTGGATAAACAGTATCAAGATTTTTAGCTAAAATTTTACAATCTCTACAAAGTGGCGAAGAAAATTTAATAATAACAGGAGTATCAACCGGAACAGAAACTTTTTGTTCAGCCTTAGTATCTCCACTAGAAAGCATAAAATAAGCTACCATTGGTAAAATAAAAATAACTGCAATTATTAATAGATTTTTTTTCATAATCATTCTCCTTAAATTTAATAACCCCAGTTTACAATAATTTTTACCAAAAGCTAAACCCCAGTTGGATAGTTTTTAGGATTATACAAAAAGGCGAAAGCTTTGTATAAAACTTTCGCCATCAAAAACTAAACTTGTTGCATTTCTGCAGCTCTTTGTTTTCTGAATAACATATCCACGAAAGCCTCTAAACGAGTAACAAAACCTGCCTCACCAGTATGTTCGTCAATAGTTAAATTCAACAAAGGCATTGCATATTCTTTAGCTTTTCTTGTAATTCTTTCAAGCATTAAAGAATCTGGACCACAACCAAAAGCAGTAAGTGTAATCATTCCATCAACTTTACTATCTTTCATATAATGACCAGCACAACCTGTCATTTCTGTTTCGTTTGCCCAATAGTAATTTTGACCTAACGCTGCAATACCATCAACCAAATGTTCTTGAGAAAGTTGCATTGCTGTACAAACTTTTACGTTCATTTTATCCAATTTTTCAAAAATCTTCATTGATGTACGTTCGTCATAAATATTGTAAGCATGTGAAACTAAAGCAATTGTAATTGGATAATCTTTTTTATCCTCTTCTGCAATACAAACCTTGCCTTGGATAGCATAATCTAAAGCTTTTGCATATTGGATACCTGATTTCAACATAACGTTAAAATTATTCCAAACTTTCCAACCAGCTTTTTCCGCTTCTTTAATTAAATTCATATCTGTAATATTAAAATAACTTGCACATTCAACTAAGAACTCTTTTAAGCCTTGATTTTTAGCAGATTTATCAAGAGTTGGTTCTACAAGTGTAAATTTTTCTTTCACAACATTTCTAATCAAATCAGGAAGTCCTCTGATTTTAGAACAGTTATAAATTTTTGGTGCGATAGATTGATAAGATGGAACAAAAATCTTATCAACACCTTTTTCAATTAAATTTAGAACATGACCTACAAAAACTTTAACTGGTAAGCAAGTTTCAGTAACAACTCTACTTGCACCCTCTGCTAAAGTTTTTTTAGTTGTGTTATCTGATAAAATAATTTCTACTCCTAATGCCTTAAAAAATCCATATAAGAATGGATAGTAATAGTAATAAGACATTGCTTTCGGCATACCTAATTTCATACATTTCCTCTTTTCTTAATTAAATTTTACTACAAAAAACCAAAGGAATAAAAAAAATTTTAAAAGATATGAAAAATTTTAATATACTCTTTTAGGTTAATCAGAAATCACCTAGTTGAATAGTTAATTTAGTCAATGTTTATAAATCATAAAAGAAGAATAATCATAAAGAGTTCAAAAAGAGAACTTTTTAGTAAGAGATTAAAACTCACAAATAAGGAGGTTAAAAATGAAAATAAAAAAACTAACAGTAGCAGCAGCTATTGCATTAGGAGTTGCGACATGCTCATTCAGTACTGCAATGGCAGACTGTGGATGTGACAAAGCAACACCAGAAACAGTAACAGGCGGAGCATGTCCTTGTCAAATGGAACAACAGGTTGACCCATGCGAACCTTGTGAAGCAAAAGAAAGCAAATGTGATTTACCAGCACAACCAACTTGTGCAAGCTGTAATCAACCAGCATCAGCAACAAGACAAGATATGCACCAAGCTTATGCATATCCAAACGCAATCTACGGTACAAACAATTACGTAGGTGAACTTGGTAATGGTATCACGCTAACAGAGGGTAGTGTACTATCTAACAATGCTTTAGATAAAACTGCAGGTTCAACTATCAACAATACAAGTATGACAGGTGCAGCATGTGATATTCCTGTAATTGGTGATACTTGTCTAAAACAAGACAAAAAGCAAAACTGTGGTTGTCCAATAGATATTAATACAGAAAATTCAATGGACGTAATGAAGAAAAGCTATCTTCCATTTGAAATAAATTCAAAAACATCAGGTTTGACTGGTGCAGCAGCTGATTTAGTAAAAATGTTCCCAGACGTTTCAGACAATTACTGGGCAGCATGTGATATTAACAAATTGGCTAGAAACGATGTTGTCGTTGGCTATCCTGATGGAATGTTCAAACCATCAAGAAACGTATCAAGAGCAGAATTTGCGACAATGTTAGTTAAAGGTATGAACATGAACACTTGTGGTTTACCTACAAAATGTTTATTCTCAGATGTTCCAGCAGGCAACTGGGCAAATCCTTTAATTGCAAAAGCTGTTGACGAAGACTTGATGTCAGGCTATCCAAACGGCACATTTAAACCACATAACTCAGTAACAAGAGCAGAAGCTCTAGTAGCTTTATCAAAAGCTTCTAAAGATTGCAACATGGATAAATGTAAAGCAGACGAAATTTTATCAAAATACTCTGATGCAAACACAATCCCTGAGTGGGCACAAATTCCTATCGCTCAAGCAATTCAAATGGGTGCATTAGAAAATTCAGTTAACCAATCAAAAATCAACCCTGATAAAAAAGCATCTAGAGCAGAAATTGCTTCAATGTTACAACCAGTACGTGTAGCAGCAGGCTATGACAAAAATCCTCAAACAGCTAACGCAAGTTGTCCACTAGACGACAATCGTCAAGCTTATGTTGAAGATTCTGAAATGATTCAAGTTCCGACATTAAAAATGGAATTTAGAGATCAAGTTAACGCTAAAAATGCTAACGTAGGTCAACACTTCACAGCAAAATCTCTTGAAAGTATTACAATAAATGGCACAACTTTCCCAGCAGGTTCTTATGTAAGTGGTAAAGTTATCGAAGTAATTAGACCATCAGGTTCTCAAAAAGGTGCATTAAAACTTGCATTTACAGAAATTCAAAATGGTGATTGCAAAGCAGAATTACCACAACAAATTCTAACAGCTCAAATCACTAAACAAAATACACCTAACCCAGTATCAAGATTAATTACTATGCCATTCACTTGGACAGGTACATTAGTTGGTATCGCTGGTAGAACAGTCGGTGGTGCAATTTCTAACCTTGGTAACGCAGTTGAAAATGTAACTGGTGGCGTTGGTACAACTCTTGGTGAAACTTTACAAGCACAACTTCCAGCTGCTGGTAGAAGTTTAGCAGATGCTGTTGTTGAAACAGTTAAAGCTCCAATCGATATTACTAGAACTGCCGTTTCTGGTACTATGGGCTTATTCCAATCAACTGGTGATGAATTTGCTTACTTAGTTGACCCTAACGGTTATAAAATCTCTGCCGTAAATCCAAAAGAACATATTACAGTTGCTTTTGGTTGCGAAGATTAATCTAAATAGTATTCATTCTTTTTGCATAAAAAAAAGGGGCGACATCTTCGATGTCGCCCCTTTTAAATATTTTATAAAGTTCACAAAAGCTCTTCCTTTTGCTCCTGTGGGTTTCGGACTATCGTCCAGTCGTTCCTCTCACAAAACAATACTTAATTGTTTTGTTCGGCAGAGTGTCGCTATCGTAGTGTTCCGTCTTCCAAAGCCTTGCACTTCTGCAAGTCTTTGCAGACTGCACACCGACTTACGCATATTGTCTTGGATTATTCGGATACGCATAGCCTTTCATTTCGTTTACATTTGCTATCGCAAATTTGCACTCAATCAGGCTATTTGCACATTCTGACTGGGTTCGCTTACGCTCACACGGCGTCCTACCGAAAATCCGCTGTCTTGCTCGCTCGCGTTAAACGGCAATTCCGAGTTTTGCTACAGTGCTTTCATCACTTTCGCAAAAGCTCTCCAGCCTCTGCTCGCTTCGCGCTACCAAGTAGTTAAAGTTTTTAAAGCATCTTTCTTTTGTTGAACTTTCTTTTGTGCTTTAGCTTTATTTTCTTGGTCTTTTTTCTTTTGAGCTTCTACTTTAGCTTTAGCTTTTGCTTTTTCAGCTTTGATTTTGTCTTCTCTAGCTTTTTGTTCTTTTTGTAATTTAGCTTTTGCTTCAGCTTGTTTTTTTGCTTGAGCTTCTTTTGCTGCTTTTGCTTTTCTTTCGTTTTCAGCTTGTTGTGCTCTCAATTTCTTTTCAGAATCAACGATTTTTTGTGTTTTACTTTGTACAAATTTTTCAGTATAAGTCTCTGCTGCGATAGCTGTTGTAGCAAATACCATTGAAACTAAACATACTGCTACTAATAATTTTCTCATAATCTTATCTCCTTATTTCGACGAAATTATATTATCTTAAAATTTTCTTTATTTCAAGTTTTTTTAATATATAATATATTGTATGGAACGCAAAACAGTAAATTTATTGAACTTTCCAATTGACACTTTCAGTTCAGAAGATGCTTTTAAATACGCAAAAACTCTACTTGATGGTTCAAAAAGTTCACACATCGTAACAATAAATCCAGAAATCATTGAATCAGCTAAAAAAAATTCACACCTTGAGAGAATTTTAAAAGAGGCTGAGCTTGTCGTTGCAGATGGTATTGGGATTAAAATCGGTTTATTAATTAAAGGTCAAAAGGTAGACAGAATTGCTGGTATCGATTTTGCAAAAAGACTTGTTGAAGAGGCTACAAAATCAGGTATCCCTACGGCTTTAGTTGGGGCTAAACAAGAGGTTCTTGAAAAAGCAACTGAAGAATTATCAAAAAACAATTCTGGTCTAAACATTGTATACACTCACAATGGATATTTTGACAACAATACAGAAATTATAAATGAATTAAAAGAAAAGTCACCAAAACTACTTTTAGTAGCAATGGGTGCACCTAAACAAGAAGAATTTATTTATGAGGCAAAAAGCGTACTTCCTTCAACACTTATGATTGGTATTGGCGGAAGTTTTGATGTTTGGGCAGGTAATGTAAAACGTGCTCCAAAAATTTGGCAAAAACTTGGTTTAGAATGGTTGTACAGAACAATCAAACAACCTGAAAGATTTAAAAGAATCTTCCCAACTTTGCCTAAATTTATTTGTAGTATAATTGAAGAACAATATTTGAAAAAAGGGGTTTAATATGTTAGAACAAAAAGAAATCGATGAATTAAAAGATTTATGTAAACAAAATAGAAGAAATGTTTTAAAAATGGTAAATCACGCTAAATCAGGTCACTGTGGCGGTGCTTTATCAGCAGTAGAAATTTTAACTACTTTATACCAAAAAGTTATGAACGTTTCTCCAGAATGGAAAGAAGACAGAGATAGATTTATCCTTTCAAAAGGTCATGCTTCTGCAATTCTTTACTCTGTATTATCACAAAAAGGTTTCTTCCCAGCTGAAGAATTAATGACATTCAGAATTTTTGGTTCAAGATTACAAGGTCACCCAAACAATCACTTACCTGGTGTTGAAGTTGCAACAGGTTCATTAGGTCAAGGTTTATCAATGGGTTGCGGTATGGCTATCGGTCTTAAATTAGACAAAAAACCATCTCACGTATTTGTATACCTTGGTGACGGAGAATTACAAGAAGGTTCTTGTTGGGAAGCATTTATGCAAGCTCCTCACAGAGGTTTAAACAACTTAACAGCTATCATCGATAGAAACATGTTACAAATCGATGGTGACGTTGAAAAAGTTAAAGCTTTAGAACCTTTAGCAGATAAATTAAGAGCTTTCAACTGGAATGTTGTTGAAATCGACGGACACAACATTGAAGAAGTTTACGAAGCATTAATGGCTTCTAAAACAGCTGACAAACCAACTGCAATTATTGCTCACACTACAAAAGGTAAAGGCGTTTCATTTATGGAAAACCAAGCAGGATGGCACGGTAAAGCTCCTAATGATGAAGAATTAGAAAAAGCTTTAGCAGAATTAGCATAAGCATAGGAAAAGGAAAGAAGTATGAAAAAGACATTATTAATTTTAACAGCAATGTTATTCGTAGGCTTTACAGCTCCAGTTTTTTCAGCTGAAACAGTAAGCACAATGACAATGACTGCTGATGAAAAATTGCAAGCAGAAAAAATTATTATGGAATTACACAACTATAATAATGAAAAAATGAAAGAAGGTTATGGTCCATTCGTAGCGGCAATTTACGATAAAGACGGTAACTTAGTTGCAAAAACTGCAAACACAGTAGTAAAAGACAAATGTCCTTTACACCACGCAGAAATGAATTGTATCAAAGCTGCATGCGAAAAACTTGGCACTTATGATTTATCAAACAAAGGTTTAAAAATGTATGTTACAGCTGAACCTTGTGTAATGTGTGCTGGTGGTATCATGTGGTCAGGTATTGATACTGTTTACTATAGTGTAAATTCTAAAGACGTTCAAAAATTAACTGGTTTTGATGAGGGCTACAAACCATTATTATGGAAAGCTCAATTCAAAAAACGTGGTATCAACTTATACGGTGGTATCGAAGAATCAGCTGGTAAAGCTTCTTTAGACAAATACGTTTTAGATGGTCACACAGTTTACAAACCTGAAAGACAAGATAACAACGATTAATTTTGTTGGGATATAAATCCCAATCTACAAGATACAAAAAGAGATGTCGAAAGACATCTCTTTTTTGTTATGTCGTTTCGAGTAAAGCAAAGCAATCCAAAATTTAGTGGGAAAGAATAATGTTTATTTTTTTCTTCAACGACTTATTCAAATTTCCACCCTACAAACTTAACATCTGTGTCACCCTGAATTTATTTCAGGGTCTTACCAACGTTGCATCTCACAATTTAACGTTAAGTCATTCTTAAATCAAATTTGCACATGCCTAACTGGTAAGATTCTGAATATACCAGCCCAACTAAACTATGCACCAAGCACGCTTCAGAATGACATATTAGCAATTATTTCTACATTTCACTCTGCAACCCCTCAAAATTTTGCCCATAAAATGGGCAATAAAAAAGGTTGTCGTTTAAACACACACAACCTTGAAAATTAATAGGGAAAGGGAAAATTATATTGTTAAAATTTCTTATGCAGCTTTGATAAATAAGTAACCTGTTTTCTTATCAGTAGCTGAAAATTTGTTAGCGAAAGGATTTTCGCCATTGATTTCTTCCATTACTTGAGAAGCAACACCAGCGATAGCAGTTGAAGTTTCTTGTAATGTAGCTGTAGCTGCTTGAGTATTTAAATATCTTAATTTTGCAGCTAAGTTATTGTTGATTTGAATTTGTAAACCTGAGTTTGAAATAGCGATTTGACGAGCTGTGTCAGAATCAACTTTTCCTTTGTATAAATCAATACCAGTTATATCTCTAACTTTTGATTGAGATACAGTTGTTTGAATAGTAGCATTATTGTAAATATCTTTTGTTACAGATTTTAATGCTTTCACATCAACATCACTATGAGATTTTAAGCCAACGTTATAAGTCATCTTGTCCCTAACTGATTTTGTTTATCCCTTACATATTATGTATCGGCTCAAAACCATGATTTCTTTAGGGTTTGGGTTAATTCGTGTTACATTTCGTTACATTTTTAATTGCTCATTTAATTTACAAGTTCTAAATTTAACTTTAAAAGTCCTTCATAAAAAAAGACACTTTATAAAAAGTGTCTTTTCCTGCATAATTCACATTCTTCTAATAAAACTTTTGTTTGAGCCACTACTTACTTGAGCTGTCTTACTCGTTCGCATTAAACGGCAATTCCGAGTTTTGCTATCGTGATTTCATCACTTTCGCAAAAGCTCTCCAGCCTCTGCTCACTCGTGCTGTCTTACTCGTTCGCATTATGCTCTTTTGCTCCTGTGGGTTTCGGACTTACGTCCAGTCGTTCCTCTCACAAAACAATACTTAATTGTTTTGTTCGGCAGAGTGTCGCTATCGTAATGTTCCGTCTTCCAAAGCCTTGCACTTCTGCAAGTCTTTTCAGACTGCACACCGGCTTTCGCATTTTCCGCCTGTGCAATCAAAGATTGCTCCGCTTCGCAACGGCGGTATCGTTGTGTTGCTCTGCTTGTCTTTGCCTACGCAAAGCCAACGCCAGCAACACCGGCTTACGCTATGCTCTTGCACTATAAGCAGAAATTGCAGCTTGAGTTTGCATAAAGTTTAATTTTTGCATCAAGTTCGCACTTCCGCCTATTTGCTTACGAGCTTGCAACATGATGTTTTCTTGAATTGATTGAGTTTGCATTTCTGTTTCTAAATCAATTTTATGTTTTAAAGAAATCTTTTTAACTTCTTCTTTTTGTTTAGAATCTTGTTGACTGCTTGAATAGTCAAGACCTGAAGAAGATGAAGACGAAGCATCATGATTTGCACCTGAGATATTTAATGATGAAAATGGATTTGAATTTTGTCTGAATGCAGCACGAGCTTCATTCATAACATCATTTTTAGCTACCAAAGCTGCTTTTTGTTGAGCGTTGTTAAAGATTTGATCTCTAACAGAATCAATAGCTGCTCTGTCAACTGTTTTTATGATATTTACGCTTGTCAAGCCTAATGACATATAACTCTATAATCCTCTTAAATATCCTTACTTTAATAAAGTAATATTTGTTAAAATAATTGCTTATTTTTGAGGGTTTTTGTAAAGATTGTTACAAAAAAGGCGAGCCGTAGGCTCGCCTTTTAACACAAGTTAATAAAATTATTTATTACATTTGCAAGGTTTACAACAATATTTAGCACCTTTTTTCACTCTATAATTCATTTCTCGCTTAATTTTTCTATATTCTGATTTTTGATCAGATTTTAAGATTTGTTTAAATTCCTTATCAACACATTTCATAGTTTTCTTTAATTGTTTAAACTCTTGTTTTAAGACTCTTTCTTGAGCACGAATATCTTTTTTATCTAAGCATGGAGCTTGGATTTTTTCACATAAACATTTGTGAGCAGATTTAACCGCTTCTTTTTCGTTATCGATAGCTGTCTTGTAAGCATTTTCGATATTTTTAGCTTGTTGTTTTTGACAAGTATCAAGATTTAAACGGCAATAAAGCTCGTCACGTTTCTTTTCCCAACAAGTTGTGTTGCAAGGATTTGCTTCAGCTTGGTCATGACATGTTTGACACTTGTTGCAGTCATCAAATTTATTTTCACAACCACAATTTGAACTAGCCATTGGCTCAAAGTTTGGACAACATTCAGCAAAAGCAGAAGTTGCCGATAAAGACATTAATGATGTTAAACCTAACATTAAAAACAATTTTTTCATGATTTTCCTCCTTATTGATATACATTAATTGTACGTATAGAGCGAGAAAAACCTATATACATGTGGGTATAAATTTTAATAGACATGTGGATAAAAAATAAAAAATTTTAAGAAAAGTGAAAAAAGGTATTTACAAAAAAAATTTTTCTTTATATAATAGACATACGAACAAACCGTTCACCACAGATGTGGGGGATTAGCTCAGCCCAGTAAAGCGAAAGCTTTACAAAGTCAGATAAAGCATGACAAGGTGCTCTACCTGACAGAGATACCACAGATGTGGGGGATTAGCTCAGCTGGTAGAGCACCTGCTTTGCACGCAGGGGGTCAGGAGTTCGAATCTCCTATCCTCCACCAATTAAAAAAAGAGGCGAAAGCCTCTTTTTTATTGCAATTTTTTAGAATTAGATTTTTAAAATTTAACAAAAAATAATCCCAAAAGGGACTATTTTGGGACTATTGATAAAAATTTAAAGATTAAAAAGCTTCCTTGTCTCCATATTCCAGTTCATATAACCATTCTTTATCTAACAAATGAGCTGTACGTATAGCTAAAATAGTTACTGTTTTATTTTTTACTTTTGCATCTTTAGGGAATTTTAATATAGGTGAACCTTCATAACCTTTCAAAATTTGATTTGAATAATATTTTAAATTATATAATAAATCGGCATCAGATTCCTTATATATACATAATTTTGGCTTTACAGAAGTGTCACAGTCTCCACGTTCACCTTTTATTCTAATATTAGAAATTTTACGGTCATCACTCACCTCGAATGTTATTTTAAAAACGTAAAATTGAGGCATATCTGTCCATTTATTAAATACCAAATCTCTTACAAACTTCTCGTAAAGATTTTCTTCCCATTGTTTCCAAGAAAGATTATTATTGCAAGACACAATTTTTGAAACCTTACTACTTTTATTTGCTACAACTTTATATTTGCTTTGAGCAAAAACTGTAGATATAGTTAATAAAAAGGCTAAACAAACACATAGATATTTATACTTCATTAAATTTTCCTCGTTATTTTTCTACTTTTCCATTTGGTTTAATTCCTGAAATTTTAGTAAAGGTTCTAGCTTTAATATCTTGTTTATTTTGCTCTAAAATAAATTCATTTACTTTTTTAGAATTATAAGGACTTGCATGTCTAGGAAAATCTTTTTTAGTAATGCTATAAACAAACTTATTTTTTAATGTCTCATTAACAAATTCTAGGTCTGCTATTTTAGATTTTGTACCCCACGCACATAAAATGTCTTTATCAGAGTTTTTATTAATAAATTCTTTAATAAATTTCTTATTTAACTTTTCAAAATTATTATCTTCAAAATTCTTTTCTGCTAAATTTCCATTACTTTGAATTAAGGCAAAAGAATTTAGGATTACAACTTTAGAATAACCTACAATATATGCCATTTTTATAACATTTTGAATTGTTCCATCAATATTTTTGTTAGGCTTAGTTTTATTAGAAGGGTTCATTAAAATTGAAATCAATTTTCCTTTTTTAGATAAAGGTTTATCAATATTAAATTCTAAATAATATCTATAACTGTTTTCTGAATAATCATTATTTTCACAAACTCCAAAACCAGTTACACTAACTTTATCACCATTTGGTAGGTTAATGTCATTTTTACATATTTCTGCTTTTGCGTTTTTTATTTTTTCAAAAATATTATTTAAGTCCATCATTTTATAGCTCCTTATTTTTCAGATTGTATAACTTCATAATCGTCAGCAAAATCTTCTGGTTGTGTATTTCCTTTATGTTTTCCTGTATTTGAAAATTCTATTTTTACAGGTTTTGTTTTTAATTTTGTATTTTGAGGAAATTTTAAGATAGAAGTATGTTCATAACTTTTTAAAATTTGTTTTGTATAAAGTTCTAAAATTTTTCTGTAACTATCTGGATTACCTTCTACCTTTAAATTTATAACCTTGCTGTCATTTGTAACTTCAAAATTAATTAAGAAATGATATTTATCAGGAATTGCACTATTGGTTTTTAATGCTAAATCTCTGTAAAATTTATTATGCAAGTTACTTTTCCATTGATTCCACCACAGAATTTCCATCGTGGAAAGGTCCTCATTTGAACTATTCGTTTGAATATTAATTTTCGTTATATCAGCTTTATCATTAGTTATCACAAGTGGTTTATGTAACTTTGGTGATAAAATTGAAATAAAAATCGAACTTCCAATAAGAATTAAAATTATTGTAATTATAAAAAATTTGTAATTCATAGTTTTTGTAAACCTCTTTTTTCTCTCTTTTTAGCTAATTCTATTTGTTTTTTCTTTATTCTTTCCAAATCTTTTTTTGTTCTTGAATTTAATTCTTCATTAATCAAATCCAATGCTTCTTGATATGCAGGATTATCCCATCCATGCTTAATTTCATTTGGATAATTGTATTCTATATAGTCATAACAATTTAAAATTCTTTTTGCTCCTGTAGGATGGTCATAGAAAAATTCTATATAATTTTCATCGCTAATTTTATAAAGAAGGGTTATCATAGCAAGTGGGTTATACCCTGCATTTGCTAAAATATCAACACCTGTTAAATCTGCTTCATATTCATCTTTTCTACTTATTTTATTAAATATACTGGCATTTACAATACTAACAGTATTTTCAGCCGAAATTTTTGCTTCAGAGTTACCTGTAGCATCAATTAGAGTATTATTTACTTTTCTTAAAGCTTCTTCTGTAAATAATGTATCAACAACAGCACCTGCGACTTGAGTTATTGCAGAAAAAACTAAAAAAGGAGCGTGTTTATCTAAATGAGCATTTGCAATATGCCCTAATTCATGACTTAAAACTGCTGCGAGTTCTTCTGTATCATCTTCCCCATCAATAACCTCTAATAAACCTTTAAAAACAAATATTGTTTTTGTAGTATCCACGTAAGCATTTACAACATCCTCATCAGATAACTCAAATTTAATATTTGGGGGTAAACCGTTATATCTTATTAATCGCTTACCTATTGCATTTATTCTTTCCATAGAAAAATAAGGATTATAGTGAAAAGTTCTTTTCTGAACTGTATTATTATTCTCTTTATGGTTGTAATCAAAAGTATAGGTAATTCTTATCATATTTCCTGAAAACTCTTTTGGTAAAGGTGGAAAAGGTGATGATTTTTTAATGGCATAAAGAGCTTCATCATCTGCAAGCTGAATACCAGAAGAATTAATTACTTTACAGTCTAATAAATTTCCATTTTTGTCAATATCAAAACTTGTAACAACAACACATTTTTTATCCACATTTGCTGGGTGCCAGTTATTTTTAATTTTATTGTTAATTTTTGGCAAATATTTATCAAAAGGTGGGGCATAGTTTGAGTTACTAGAGTTATTTTCTAATGCATTTGCTGAACCTACAAAAATAAATAAAATATATATTATGACTAATAGTTTTTTCAAGACGGCTCCTTGATTGTACTTTATATGTAGAAATCAAACAAAATTTCAACTATGTAGGTTGATATTACATCAAATAATGTAGAAAATCAATATAAATTTAGCCAAATAATGTCCTTAATTTTATGCTTATAAGCCTATATCATTTTTATAGGCAGGGAGGGAAAATGGACAATACTAAACTTAAACAATACTTTGGTGCAAGAATTAAAGAAATTCGTGAAAGCAGAAATTTAAACCAAGAACAACTTGCCGAACTTGTTAATATGGAATCAAGACATATTAGCCGAATTGAAACAGGAAAAAGTTTCACTACCCTAGAAAATATTTCAAAAATTGCTACTGCCTTAGGTGTTAGTATTGATTCATTATTTAGTTTCCAACACAAAGTGGAAAGAGAAAACTTAAAAGAAGAAATTAGAAAATATTTGAACCATGCAGATAGAAATAAATTAGAATTAGTTCTAAAATTATTAAAAGCCGTATTCGATTAGACAAAATTTGACTAAATCTGCATATCCATTCTACATCTTTAACCCAATGCTTCTTATATTTGAAAAACATCTCTTAATAAATTTTTACAAAGTACTTAGGAGGCAAATAGGTCATTGTGCTATAGAGCAAATTCTTTTATAACAAGGGTTTAGGGTTGAGATATAAAGAAAAATAGTTTATCCTGTAAGGGCAGTTAGCACTAAGAAGGATAAACTTATGATTCATAATTTACCACAAATGGAAACAATTAATAAAACGGCTAAAATTACTAATTTGTCAAAATATTTTATTAGGCAATTAGTGCTACAACGTAAAATAAAGTATGTAAAAGCTGGTAAGAAATATTTAGTTAATGTAGATAATTTAATTGAATATTTAAATACAGGTGATACAGAATTAGGTGTTGAAAATACCACTAACAGTAAAATAAGAAAAGTTAGTATATAGGTATATTCTATTCCTCGCAAGTAATTAGTAAATGATTTTACTTCATTATTTGGAAAAAGCTTTCAGAAAACAAAATAAAATAATAAAGGATTCAAGTTAATAAAGTTTAAATGTAATAAATGTAATAAGGA
>DBIX01000055.1 GCA_002297005.1 Cyanobacteria bacterium UBA791
ATATATAATAAAATAAGAGAAGAATTATTAATTGGAAGGAATTTGGAAATATGATAGATAAGACAGCTATAATTCACCCTACTGCTGAAATTGCAGAAGATGCGATTATCGGACCAAACGTAGTTATTGGTGAAAATGTAAAAATTGGTAGCAGAACAAGAGTTATTGCAAATGCATTTGTAGAGTTTGCAGAAATCGGTGAAGATTGTACAATCAGCCCATTTGCAACAATTGGTTCAGAACCTCAAGATTTAGGTTACAAAGGTGAACCTACAAAGGTTGTTATCGGTAACGGTACAATTATTAAAGAAAATGCAACTGTTCATAGAGGAGCAGCATGCGGTGATTTCACTACAAGAATTGGTGAAAAATGTTTACTAATGGTTGGTACTCACGTTGCTCATAACTGCGTGTTAGGTGACCAAGTTATTATGGCAAACCTTGCAACACTTGGCGGTCATTGTCATGTTGGATTTGGTGCTTGGTTAGGCGGAATGACAGTATTCCATCAAAACGTTAGAGTTGGCGATATGGCTATTATTAGTGGTTTCTCTGCAACTCGTCAAGACATCTTACCTTATTCAAAAGGTGAGGGTAGACCACCTGTTCCATCAGGATTAAATGTTGTTGCTATGAGAAGAAGAGGTGTTTCTCAAGAAGATAGAACTGCTATGAATGAAGCTTTCAAATTATTGATTTCACCTGAATACAACACAACTCAAGCTATTGAAAAAATTCAAGCAGAAATTCCTATGAATAAATATATTGAAAATATGATTGAATTTATTAAATCATCAAAACGTGGTGTTTTATTAAAATCTCATAAAACAGGTAATGCTTCTCTAGGTTTAGAAGAAGAATTATAATAAGAAACAAGTTATATTTAAAAAGCGTCGATTTTAAATCGACGTTTTTTTATTATTCATCAAGTGATTTCATTGAAACTGCAACTTTATTAGGGAATACATTCTTCAATTTATTTGCCAAATCGTTTGTTGCATTTACCCAAAAATGTGAAGAGGTCAAAATCTTTGTTTCTCCAACATAATCATCGTTTAATTTTATAACCACAGGGTCAAATCCAGTATTTTGTACCATAACGTCTTTTATCGCAACAAGTTCTTCGTAAGGTAAATCCTGTAAAAGTTCAACAGTCATAATGTTGCAGTTATCAACTGGTCTAACGTTATCAACAATAATACTAGGGTTTTCCTTATTTTCGTCATCGTCACGATAATTAACTTTACCAGTAATGATTACCCTTTGTTCAGGTTGTAAAAAGTCGTTAAATTCCATCAATTTTTTGTGGAAACATACTGTTTCCATTTTGCTTGTCAAATCTTCTATTGTACAGATTTTAACAAATTTAGATGGGTCTTTCTTTGTTGGAATTTGTCTTGCTGCAGAAATAAGTCCACAAATAGTAACTACAGAGTCTGCTTTCATACCTTTAATTTCTGCGATTTTATGAGTTGCAAGGTATGGAAGTTTATCTTTAATACTTGATAATGGGTGAGAACTTACGTAAAATCCTAAAAATTCTTTTTCAAAGTTTTGTATTTCTCTTTGAGGATATTCTTCTTCTGTTCCTGATAGTTGGAATTGTGCACCTGCAAAATCTTCTGTATCTTCAAGACCTGCAAATAAACTTACTTGACCTGATTCTTTTGCTTTCGCTTCTCTTGATGCTGTTGCAACGATGTATTCAAGATTATCCATCAATTGTTTTCTGCTTTTTTCAATGCTTGAAAATGCACCAGCTTTAATTAATCCCTCAAGTACACGTTTATTTGTAGCTTTTGTATCCATACGTTTGCAATAATCGTAGATTGATTTAAATTCACCGTTTTCTTCTCTTTCTTTGATGATTAAATCAACAACAACTTCACCTACTTGTTTAATTGAGGCTAAACCAAAACGAATATTATCACCGTCAGGATAAAATTCTGCATAAGACTTATTAATATCTGGTGGTAATACTTGAATGCCTTTCTTTTGTGCATCTTCGATATATAAAGCTGTTTTTTCTGCATCAGTTGAAACACTTGAGATTAGGCATGATAGGTATTCAACTGGATAGTGTGCTTTTAAATATGCAGTTTGATAAGCTACAAAGGCATACGCTGCAGAGTGGCTTCGGTTGAAACAGTAAGATGCGAATTTTTCAATTTTTTCAAATAAATCTGTTGCATCTTTTGCACTCATTCCGTGTCTTGCAGAGTTTTCAATAAACTTACCTTTTTGTTTCTGCATTTCTTCAATTTTCTTTTTACCCATCATACGACGAACCATATCGGCTTGACCTAATGAGTAATCAGCAAGAACTTGGAACACTTGCATAATCTGTTCTTGGTATACGATTGTACCATAAGTATCTTTTAATACTGGTTCAAGTAATGGGTGTGGATAAGTTACTGCAACACGTCCGTGTTTTCTGTCTACGAATTCATCAACCATCCCTGAATCAAGCGGACCTGGACGGAATAGAGCTACTAACGCACCCATATCTTCAAATACGTCTGGTCTTAATCTTTTTACAAGGTTCTTCATACCAGCAGATTCTAACTGGAAGATACCGTCTGTATCACCTTTCATAAGCAAGCTGTATACTGCTTTATCATCAAGCGGAATGTCATTGATAGCAATACGGTTGCCAGTACGTTTTTCAATCAAATCTACTGTTTTGTAAATAGTTGTCAAGTTTCGTAAGCCCAAAAAGTCCATTTTTAATAGGCTTAAAACTTCGGTAACATCGTGTGGTGGATAACCAGTTTGAACGATACCATCCTTTGATGGTTGAACTGGTAAAATTTGGTCTAATGGTTTTGGAGCAATGATTACACCTGCTGCGTGAGTACCGGTATTGTTTTTGATACCCTCGATTGCAACAGCCAAATCAATCCATTTTTTCATACCAATTGTTTTACCTGTTTCTATATCGATAACAAATTGTTTATCTTCATCATATAGTTGTCTTAATTCAGAACCCTCAAATTTTATTGCTTTACCTAAAGTCTTTGCCTTGTCGTCTTGAGTTAATGCGTATTCAATGCAAGGGTCAATAAGTGCTGCCATTCTATTACTATCTGCAAATGGTATTCTCAAGATACGAGCTACACCTTTGAAAGCTGCTTTAGCTGCATAAGTACCAAAAGTGATGATTTGACAAACTCTATCTTCACCGTATTTTTTAGTTACGTAATCAATAACTTCCCCACGACGTTCGATACAAAAGTCAATATCAATATCGGGCATCGTGAAACGTTCTGGGTTTAAGAATCTTTCAAACAAGAGTTTATGTTCAATAGGGTCAAGGTCTGTAATCTCTAGTGCATAAGCAACAACTGACCCAGCTGCTGAACCACGACCAGGACCTACTGGTATACCGTGAGTTTTTGCGTAATGAATAAAGTCCCACGTGATTAAGAAGTATGCCGCAAAACCCATTTGGTCAATTACGCTCAATTCATATTCTGCACGTTCTTTTAATTTTGGAGTGATTTCTCCATATCTCTTTTTCATTCCCTCAAATACAAGGTAGCTAAGATATGTTTCTGAATCATAACCTTTAGGAACTTCATAGGCTGGTAATGGTGATTTACCAAGTTCTAATGTTAAATGGCATTTTTCAGCAATCTCTACTGTGTTATTAATACATTCTTCAAAAGTTTTATCATCCATCCAACTAAAACTTTCTTTTAGTTGTTCGGCTGTTTTTACATAAAATTCGTTCCCATCAAAGTGAAAACGATTTGGGTCATCCTTCGCACTATTCGTATTCATACACAATAAGGTATCGTGCATATCTGCATCAGATTTATGCAAATAGTGAGAGTCGTTTGTGATAACCATTTTTATACCAAGTTCCTTGGCAATTTTGATTAACTCAGGGTTAGTCTTCTTTTGATCGTCTAAACCATGGTCTTGCAATTCTATATAATAATCATCCCCAAATAAATCTTTGTATTGTTTCGCAACTTCTCTTGCTTTTTCAGGTTCGTGTTTTAAAAGATTTTGTAATACTTCACCACCTAAGCATGCAGATAAACAGATTAAACCCTCGTGATGCTCTTTAATAAGCTCCCAGTTGATACGAGGTTTGTAATAAAATCCGTCACACCATGCAACAGAAGTTAGTCTAATAATATTTTGATAACCTGTTTTGTCTTTTGCTAACAAAACTAAGTGATAAAGAGGGTTATGTACATTATTTTTAACTTTAATATCTCCGTCATGTACATAAAATTCGCAACCAAGAATAGGTTTGATATTTTCTTCTTTAGCTGTTGTGTATAATTCCATATCGCCATACATAACCCCGTGGTCTGTAATTGCGATTGCCGGCATGTTGTTTTCTTTAGCAAATTTTACGTAATCCTTAATTCGGATTGCACCATCTAGTAATGAATACTCCGTATGCACATGTAATGGTACATATTGCATTGTCATTTAGATTTACCCCTTATACTTCTTAACAGCTAGTTAATGACAACTTAAGTCACCTTGTTTCTGTAATTTTAATATCTATATTTTAGCATGCTAAATCTTAAACTTGAAAGCAAAAAATATATAATTATAATATTAGTATACATAATTTATGGAGAAGATATGAGATTAAAAAGAATTGCGTGTGTGTTAGCTTCAGTAGCGGTTTTATCTGGACTTTGTATTCAAGAACCTAGCTTTGCTTTTGGTAAAGCTAAACAAGATGTGAAAAATCAGCCAGTTTATAGCCCTGATGCTATTAGACCTGAATATCCTAAAAGATGTAATGAGGATTATTTAAAATTAATTAGAAAAGAATATAGAAAAGTTACTAAAGACGAAAATATTGCAGTAGCTTTGGATATGATGAAAGATACAAATGCAGATTTTTCTCGTACTGCTATATTGGGTTATAACTTAACTAAAAGACCTGTAAAGGTTATGTTTAAGGATTTGTCTAAAATCGATGAAAAATATGCTTCTTTTGATGCTTTAGGTTGGAAAAAAAGTTCAAAATTATATATTTATATAAACGAATGTCATGAAGATGCTCCACCTGCTGCACTTGCTGCATTACTTGCACACGAAGCTCTACATCAAGATGAATACAATTCTCTTGCAGAAGAAACTTATGCTTGGACTATGGAAGCTGCTGTTTGGTGTGAAATGTGCGAACTTTACCCAAAAGAAACACAAGTTTCTCATCCACTTGTAACAAGAGAAGAAACTCTTAAAAAATTATTTATTAAAGGTAGATATTCTGACAGATATATTAAAAAGAGTGTTCACTCAAATAGTGGTTATAAAGACTTGCCACAAACTTCACCTGGGTTTGAAAAGTTATAAAAATATTTTATAATTGTCATTGCGAGCGAAAGCGAAGCAATCCAAAATAAATAAAAGGTTCTTATGGAGAAAAAATATTACGTATATATATTGTTAACGGTAGATGATACCTTGTATTGTGGATATACCGATGATGTCGAAAAACGTTTTGAAAAACACAAACAAGGTCTAGCTGCGAAATATACAAGAGCTCATAAACCGATTAAGGTTGTTTATACAAAAGAATTTGATACAAAATCGGAAGCTATGAAAGAAGAATGTAGAATAAAAAAACTTCCAAGAATTAAAAAACTAGAATTAATTAATAATAAATAAGTAAGCCAATTTTGACTCTCGATATATCTCGAGGGTCTTTTGCTGTCTGCCTTTCACCCAATCTTTAAT
>DBIX01000036.1:0-19969 GCA_002297005.1 Cyanobacteria bacterium UBA791
ACCCAATTTAATATTTGCATTACATAAGGATAGCCCCAGTCCATTTTTGCAAATGGCATTAGCATTAAATACCAGATTAAGGTGTGACCCTCAATTTTCATTAATTTAATAATTTCTACAAGGCTCAAATCTTGGGCTATTGTCCAAGCATGAGCTTCATCTAACCACGGTATGTGGTTAAACATTCTGAATAATGTCGCAACTACCCATATAACTATTGAAATTAGAAATACTTTATTTTTCATGGTATTCCTGTTCAGTATTCACTTTCCATAAAATATTTTTATCAGAATTATTTTTTATAACTCTAACCGCTTCAAACCCACTCAACATAGAATGATCCATATTGTTATATTTATGTTGACCGTTTCTACCAATGCAATAAAGATTTTCAAAAGTCATTAAATACTCTTTCACTTTATCAAAGTTTTCATAAGAATCAAAATAAGCTGGATAAGCCTTTTTAACCCTTTCACGTTTTGTTTTTAAAACATTTTTCTTATCTAGAATACCAATCTTTTCAGCCTCAGAAATTGCAAATTCAATAAAATCTTCATCAGACATATTCCAAAAATCATCATTTTCATTACAGAAATATTCTAATGAAACTAAAACTTTATGCTCAAAATCTTTCACAAGATAAGGCGACCAATTGTTCATAACCTGTAATCTACCCACTTTTACATCAGGTTCTTGAATATAAATCCAATTATCAGGGCAAATATTACCTATAGTTTTATAATCGGTATTATTTTTAAGTTTCAATTCGTCTAAATAGAGAGCCACAAGCATATAGTCACGATATGGCAAATCCTTTGCAGTACCAAAAATTTCTTCGCTCGGTTTATTTTTAAGACCTAAAATCAAATCCTTCACAGGCATAGAAGATAGTACCAAATCACCATAATATTCATACTCATTACCATTTTCAATGACTGTTAAGGATTTTATCTCATTATCTTCATTATTTAATGCCACAACCTTAGAATTTAAGTGAATTTCGCCACCATTATTTTTAATATAATCAGCCATTAAATTCCAAAGTTGACCACAACCAAATTTTGGATAGAAAAATTCGTCAATCAAAGTTGTTTCTTTCTTTTTAGTCAAATGCAAAGCATTCAACACAGCTTTAACTAAAGACAAACCTTTAATTCTTTGTTCGCCCCATTCTTTAGAAATATCTCTTGGATGACGTCCCCAAACTTTTTCAGTATAGTTTTCAAAAAATGTTTCGTACAAAACTTTTCCAAATCTATTTATCATAAAATCTTCAAGATTATTTTCTTTTCTTTTTATTATTGTAGATTTTAAATAACTAAATCCAGCAACAAGAGTCTTTATAATACCTAAATTAAGAATTGTACTCAATTTTAAAGACACAGGATAATCAAAGAATTTACGAGTATAATAAATTCTTGAAAATCTGCGACGTTTTAGCATAACCTCATCCATTTCATTTGGATTTGCATTATTTGTTTTTGATAAATTATTAACTTCTCTATCTAAAATCACATCATCGATAGATTTTTCACTTTGAAGAGGTAAAAATTCTTCCCATAAATCAAGAATCTCTTGTGATTTAGAAAACATTCTATGTCCACCTAAATCAACACCAGAACCATCAAAATCAACAGTTCTAGAAATTCCACCAACTGTATCAAGTTCTTCAATAATAATAGGCTTAACATCTTCTGTTTCAGTTAAAAATTTATAAGCAGAAGCAAGTCCAGCTGGACCACCTCCAATTATTAAAGCAATTTTATTTCTCATAAAGTATTTAAAACTCCATTCAAAGCTTCTAAACTTCTATTTGCAAGAATTTCAGCTTTAGCTTTTTTATCTTTTCTAATTTTTTTAGGAAGTTCGATGTTGTTTATCAAAGCCCAATTAGAATTAACAGGTTGAAGTTGCTTGTGGTTTTCATCAGTAATATAGTTCAATAAAGCACCTAAAATACATTCTGACGGCAATTCCAACATACTTTCGCCCTTAAGACGTTTTGCCATATTAATACCAGCAATCAAACCTGACGCCATACTTTCTGTATAACCCTCAACGCCTGTAATTTGACCAGCAAAGAAAAGATTTTCTCTTTTTTTAGTATTTAATTTATTTGTCAAAATCTTTGGACTGTTTATAAATGTGTTTCTATGCATTACACCATAACGCACGATATTAGCATTTTCTAACCCAGGGATTGAATGGATAAGTTCTTTTTGGAAACTCCATTTTAAGTTTGTTTGAAAACCTACAAGATTATACAAAGTTTTTAATGCATTATCTTGTCTAAGTTGAACAACTGCATAAGAAATCTCATTTGTTCTTTTATCTACAAGTCCGACAGGTTTCATCGGACCAAAACGTAGAGTATCAACACCACGAGAACCTAAAACCTCAACAGGCAAACAACTTTCAAAGAATTTTGCATTCTTTTCAAATTCTTTAAGTTCAATTCGTTCTGCATTAATCAAGATATTATAGAATTTTTCGTATTCTTCTCTGTTCATTGGGCAGTTTATATAAGAAGCCTCACCCTTATCATATCTTGAACCGTAAAAAGCTTTATCAAAATTGATACTATCTTTTTCAACAATTGGTGCTACCGCATCAAAGAAGTGAAGATGTTCTTCTTGCGTAAAATCTTGAATACTTTTTGCCATACTATCAGAAGTCAATGGTCCAGATGCTATAATAACGTCACCATCAGGAATTTCATCAACTTCTTCTCTAATCAAATTAATCAAAGGATTTTCTTCAATTAATTCTGTAACTCTTTTTGAAAACTCTTCTCTATCAATAGCAAGTGCATTACCAGCAGGAACTTTAACGTCAAAAGCTATCTTTATAAGTTCTGAACCCAAAAGCTCCATTTCTTTTTTCAACAAACCACTTGCAACTGACAAATCATAAGACCCCATACTGTTAGAGCATACAAATTCCGCCAATTTTTCAGTAGTATGAGCACCAGTCATTTTAACTGGACGCATTTCGTATAAATCTACTTCTATCCCTCTTTTAGCAAGTTGTAAAGCTGCTTCACTTCCAGCCAAACCTGCACCAATAATTTTAACTTTCATAAACTAAGTATACCAAAAAAATTTATTTAGTGTAAAATGACAATATGAACAAGAAAAATATATTAGTCGTATTCGGAACAAGACCCGAAGTTATTAAATTAGCACCAGTTATTTTGGAACTTAGAAAGTATCCTGAAAGATATAATGTAATTGTTTGCAATACAGAGCAACAAAAAGAACTTTCTAACCAAACTTTGTCATACTTTAACTTAAAGGCAGACATAAATCTTGACTGTATGAAACCAAACCAAACTTTGGCAGAAGTTCAAGCAAGAATTTTAACATCTTTAAGCAAAGTTTTTGATGAAAATAAAATTGATGCAACTATCGTTCAAGGCGATACAATGACAGTTCTATGTGGAGCATTAACAAGCTACTACAACAGAGTTCCAGTATTCCACGTAGAAGCTGGTCTTCGTTCTTACGATATATTTGAACCTTTCCCAGAAGAAGTTATGCGTCAAATGACTTCTCGTGTGGCTGATTTGCATTTCTGTCCAACAGAAAAAAATCAAAAAGCTTTATTAAAAGAAGACATAGATAAAAATAAAATTCACGTGGTTGGCAACACAGTAATTGATGCGTTATTCTGCTTGTCAGAAGAAACAATGCAAAATGCAAATAAATTCTATGAAGAACAAGGTATCAAAATCGATAACAACGCTATCCTTGTTACAGCTCATAGACGTGAAAACCACGGTGAAAGAATTGATAGAATTATAGAGGCTATAAAAACTCTTGCTCAAAAACACACTTCTCATAGCTTTATAATTCCAGTTCATCCAAATCCAAATGTAAAAGAAAAAATCTATAAACATTTAGATAATATCGAAAATGTTCATTTACTAGCACCACTTGATTACCCAAATCTTGTGTACTTGATGAAGAACGCTAAACTTATCCTTACAGATAGTGGCGGAATTCAAGAAGAAGCACCGTCTTTTGGATGTCCTACTCTTGTAATGAGATATGAAACAGAACGTCAAGAGGGTATCGAAGCAGGGGTTTCAACTCTTGTTGGTGCAGAATATGATAAAATCGTTAAACTAAGTGACGAAATCTTATCAAAAGATAAAGCAGAAACAAGATTGAGTGTTCAAAACCCATACGGTGACGGAAAATCTTCTCAAAAAATTGAAAAATTGATTTCTGAATTTTTTAATAATTAATAAATGTTAAACAAAAGAGTGGCGAAGCCAAAGGTTTCGCCACTCTTTTTAAATAAAAAACATCAAATTGTCTATAATTATTCATCCATAGCGTTAAGAATAATTTTAGAGAATTTTGTTTTGTAAAATTCAGTATTGATATTTAACTTAGTACCGATAGCAAATAGGACATCCAAGTATTCTTTTTCTCTTTCAGTATAGCTCTTTTCAAATTCTTCAAGAATGTCACCCATTTGAATAAATATTTTACTGAAATAAATATTTTGAGCTTCTGAAATTTCAACTTTCATATCTAATTGCTCAATTTGGTTGAAGATCTCTAAAGTTGCTTCTGCTTGGCTGTAATCAAGATTTTCTGCTAATCTACTTACACTTTGTAGCAATTTTTTAGAGAAAATCTTGCTTGTAGGCATTTTATCAATTTCTAAACCAAGTTGTTTTGCTTCAGAGTCAATATCAATAGCTTCTTGAATTGTATCATCATCAAAATAGCCTTTTGAGTCCGTAAACAAAGTATTAAATTTCTTAGTTAATGCATATTGAGCAGAAATTTTAAACTCAGCAGGAATTGCTAAACCTAAAGACTGCATTTGAGAAATTGAGCTTTTACCATCATAGTACATTTTTTGATATGTTTCTGCAAATTTATCCATTTGGTCTTTTAACAACATAGCCAACAAGTTTCTACGTTCTTCAATGAAAATATCTTTTAGAGTGAAATATTTTTCACCAAAGTATTCGTCAATTTTTCTAATAATTTCTGTTAATGGCAAGTCTAAGAAGGTTTTAACCAAGTCCTCTTGAGTGCAATAGAAATCTTTTTCGTTTGTGAAATCTTTAATTGCACAATGGAAATCACCGCCTTGATATTGAATCAATGCAACCATTGTATCGAAAGTTTCTAATGTAATGTTTGATTTAATCTCAACGTGAGCAATTACAAAGTTTGTTGACCCTTTTGAAACTTTTTTATATGCAAGTTTTCTTGCAGTATAGCAATAAAGGTCTTCTTCCTCGTCAAAATCTTTAAATAATGACATAATCGCCCATAATGCTGCAAGTTGTTTGATACTTACAACACTTGGTCTTACAAACTTGTCATAAATTTGGCGACCATTACCATATTCTTTAATATTACTTTCCGCTTTTTCTAAGATAGATAAAAATTCTTCTTCTAAATCTTCATCTGTGAATGATTTAGCAAGTTGCATAGCTCTTGCTGCATATTTCATAATTTGAGTTGTTTCAATACCAGAAATTTCTGAGAAGAACCAACCACAACTTGTAAACATCAACAAGGCTTGTCTTTGAATTTCTAATAATTTCATAGCAGAAATTTTATCTTCACCTGAAAGACCGTCTAAGAAATTGGCTTTTTGATATTTTTTAACATTTAAAATTGCTCTATCTAGAATTACGTCAATGTAATTGTTTCTAGCAGTCCAAACATCTTTAAAATATTTTTTACCCTCTTTTACGTAAATATCAGCCAATTTATCACGTAAGAAATTCAAAGCCTCTCTAAGAGGTTTTCTCCATTTTTGATTCCAACCTGGATGACCACCAGTAGAACAACCACAATCATCAGACCAACGTCCAACACCGTGGAAACAACTCCAACTTGAAGCTTGTTTAATATCAACCTCATATTTTACGCCAAATCTGTCTAAAAATTCAGCATAATTAACAATTTCAAAGCCCTCATCTTTGGCTCTAACTTTTACAACATAAGCTAACGCCATATCACCAAATTTTGTGTGGTGACCATAGCTTTCACCATCTGTTGCAATATTAATTAATTGTGGATATTCTCTTGTTGGAGAAACACCCTCTTTTAATCTTCTAATAAATTTATTACCGTCTTTTAGTAATTCATCAAAAGCTACAGATTTTGAAATAGCTCCATCATAGAAGAACAAATCAATATATTTACCTTTGCCTTTTTTCAAGAAATATCTGTAAGGTCTTGCAGGGTCAATGTTACCCCAGCTTACGTCTTGCCAATTATCGGCTTCGATTTTCTTAAATCTTAAAGCTTGATATGGAGAAAGAACAGTAAATTTGATACCATTTTCTACTAAAACTTCTAAAGTTTCATCATCAACAGCAGTTTCTGCCAACCACATACCCTCTGGTTGACGACCAAAACGATAGAAAAAGTCTTTGATACCCCATTTTACTTGAGCCTCTTTATCCTGTCTGTTTGCTAATGGCATAATAATATGGTTATAAACTTGTGCCAAAGCATTACCATGCCCGTTATGTTCAATTACACTTTCTATATCAGCTTTTATAAGCCTGTCATACGCATACGGAGCGTGTTCTTCCATCCAAGACAATAATGTAGGACCAAAGTTAAAGCTCATATATTCGTAGTTATTTACTACGTCTAAAATTTTATTTCTACTATCAACAATTTTTGACACAGAATTTGGGTTATAACATTCAGAACAAATACGTTCATTCCAATCGTGAAACGGAGCAGCACTATCTTGTGTTTCAATAGATTCCAACCACGGATTTTCTCTTGGCGGTTGGTAAAAATGCCCATGTATTGTCAAAAAATTCTTTTTATCACTCATCTAATATAATCTCCCTATTATATTATGAGTGTAACATATTTAAAGAAAATTTATCTCATATATTTGATTTATTTAAATCTTATTTTTTAACTTCTTTTTTCTTGATTACAGTTAGAGAATCAACATCAACCCAAGCATCACCCAAAGCTGAAGAGAATACTGTACCTGTATATTCAATAACATCACCATTGTTCAAATCAATGAATTTTTCTGCCATATCTCTTGATAAGAAATTTTTCAATTCAGATAATGGAATATCATTTGAAACATTTGGTCTTTGAACTAAAAATGTTATATAGTTTTCAGAACTTCTCATTGCAGGTTTGTAATCCAAACCTAAAATAGAAAATTTATCAAAGTTTGCTGAAATTTTTACTTTTTTATTCAAATATTTGTCAGGATTTTCAATTAAGTCTAATGGTTTTACAGAAACAGCTTCAGTTTGTTGAGGTTGCATTTGTGGAGCTTTCTGTAATTTTTTATTTAATACGGCTTTTTCGCCTTTTTCAACAGTCGTAACGGTAGTTTTTTGAACCTTTTGTCCTTCAGCATTTACCGATAAAAGAGTTGAACTAAAAGTAAAGCCTAATACAAAAACTACAACTGCAATAATTATTTTATTTTTCATTATAAATATCCCTTTCAATTACTTTCTTATTTTAACATAATAAAATTATTTTTCATTAATCGTTAGCATAAATTTATAAAATAAACATAAAATATGTTAAGAACTTTGTTTTTTAAATAAAGCCGTGGTAAAATGTAAATTAATCTTAGGGGAAAGTAAAAACCAACTACAAATCGGAGAATGAATATAGGGGTGCGAAAAAGCCATGATAAGTGGGTTTAGCAACGATAAAGTAAACGTTAACATTAGATATGTTAACATGCCAACAGCCATGACTGATAGATTTGAAATCAGCCATGATACTGTTAATGTGTTCAGAATCCGATTTAATAATGTATTTAAAAATGAAAAAATAATGTATGGCACAATCGCAGTATTAATCAGCTTATTTTCCCTATTAGCCGGATATACGATTTACTATATTTACGATTTGTATCAATTAGATTCACACCCAATTAAGATTAAAGAAGAATTTGTAGCCGATACTGGCATGGCAAATAGCGATGTATCCGACTTAGACGCACTCTATAGCATGGGTGCAAGTTCTAGCCAAACAACTGGTTCTTTACCAACCCCAATGAACACAGGATATGGTCAAACTCCAACACCAAATGACGGTGGAGTTTCTGGAGTTTATGTACCAAGAAAAGGTAGAAAGATTATTGATGTTGAAGACGACATTGATGGAGCTGATATTGCAATCGCAACAGGTCAGAAGAAAGTTTCTTTCTCTATCTCTGATAAAGAAAGAACAAATCCATTCGTACCTTACACAAACGCATTAGGTGCAAAAAAACGAGTAAGTTATCCAGAACCTCTTCCTCAAGTTCCAGAAGATTCTGATGCACAAAAAGTTCTTACGACAACAATTTCAGGCATTTTGTATGATAGATATAGTCCATCAGCAATCCTAAATATTCAAGGCTCAGATTACCTTGTAAAAAAGGGTGACATGATAAACAGATTTAAAGTACTAGATATTACTAACTCAACTGTAACAGTAAGATTAGGTTCTAACGTATATAGTGCAGGAGTTGGTGAACAAATCAATGGTAAATTAGAATATAATACTATTTCTAATTTAGGTAACAAATTTGGCGGTTCTGCTGGAATCGACAGAATGATTTATAACTCAAATCAAAGATTATAGGACAATAAATAAATGATAAAAATTAGGGTAAAAAATTTAATATTATATACTGTATTAACAGTAATCCTTTTAGGCGGAATTACAGCTTTTGCTGCAAACCAAAAGCCTGTGCTTAGAGATACAAAACCATCTCAAATGAAGTTAGAGGGTGATATTCAATTCACACGTTCAAATCCAAGAATTACCTTGAGTTTGAGAGATTCTGATGTCCAACAAGTACTTAGAATGTTTGCCGATAAAGCAGGCTTGAACATTATGTTCCACAATTCTGTTCCAAAAGATAAAAAAATTACTTTAGACTTAGTAAATGTACCATTGAATGATGCTTTCAAAATGGTTTTACAAGTATCTGAATTAACTTATTACATCGACAACAGAACAATGATTGTCGCAAATGCAAAGGAAGCGAAAGATTTAACATATTCAAGACATACAATGACAGCTCTTCCAGTAAAACACTTGGACGCAGCTTTAATTGCTAACTTTTTGAATAAAAACATCTTTTCACAAAATCTTCCAGGATTATCAACAGGTGATATTGTAACAACGAACCCTCTTGATAACGAATTATTGATTTTTGGTACAAAAAACGATGTTTTGATGGCTCAAAGAATACTTGATAAATTTGATAAAAA
This sequence comes from Cyanobacteria bacterium UBA791, assembly GCA_002297005.1. Classification (GTDB taxonomy): domain Bacteria; phylum Cyanobacteriota; class Vampirovibrionia; order Gastranaerophilales; family Gastranaerophilaceae; genus UBA791. The sequence goes on from DBIX01000036.1 coordinate 9,245, forward strand.
ACCAAAATCAACAACTTTCATATTAAATCATACAACACCAAAAGAAATGGCTGACTTGATTTGTAAAATCTTAGTTCCAACAACATTTGGGGCTAAAAGTGGTGGTACTGGCGGGGCTAGTGATATTTTTGTTTCAAGACCAACTGGTGGTGCTGACGATATTAAACTTGGTGAAGGTTTTGTAGCTTGCGAAATTAAAAACGATGTAAAAGCAGGAACATTCTCATCATTCCCTACTCAATCTTTAACAGTATCTTATTACCCACAAATTGGTACTATCAATATCATCGGTGGTAATGATAATCAAATAGAAACAATTAGAGATTTCGTAGCTGAACACGATAAAAAACAATTGATGGCATATCTTGAAATTGCGATTGTTGAATCAAGTGAAAATGGTTCAAAACAACTTACAAATGAATGGGCTTATGCTCACGGAAACACAATGGTAACTATGAACGGTGGTTTAGCAACAAGTATTTTATTAAGAGGACCTGTTCCAATTCTTGGTGACAACCCTGTTCGAAACAACTATGCAACAACTATTGAGTGGGCAGTTAACTATTTGATGACAAATACTAAAGGTAAATTACTATCAAACCCTCGTATTTTGGTTACAAACGGTCAAACATCAACTATTGACTTGACTGAAGACTATATCAAAAAAGTTACAACAGATTCAGCAACAAACTCAACAACTACTGGATCTTATAAATTAACTAAAAACTATGAAATCGGTAATGATAAAGGGTTAAAATTCTCTATCACACCTCAAATAAGTCCAGAGGGATATGTTACATTTAACATCAACCCTAATTACACAGTAATCGCTGGTCAATTAGGTGAGGGTGATGAAGTTGAAGCAACTTTACTTGCAAGAAGAAACCTTGATTTGAAAAACATTCGTGTAAAAGACGGAGATACATTAATTTTAGGTGGTCTTGTTAATGAACAAGAAACTAAAGGTATTTCAAAAATTCCTGTACTAGGTGATATTCCAGTAATTGGATTTTTCTTCCGTTCTTCAAATTTATCAAGAAGTAAATCTGAATTTATCGTAATGGTAACTCCTAGAATTATCTTTGATGAAGAAGATATTGAAACTTACAAAAACATTCAAAGAACTAAAAGAAGTCGTGAATTATAATGGATGAAAAAATACAAAAATTAAAAGCTAATATAAATAAGGAAGTAGTATCAAAATTTGATATTGCAAAGTTGAATGAATTTCAATTTTTGCCAATAAACGTAAAGAATACTACACTTTTTGCTGTGGGAAACCAACACACAAACAAACACGAGGCTGGAGAATTAATAAAAGCTGTTTGTGGGTGTGAAACTCAATTTATTTTTCTTCCAAACGAAGCTTTTGAAGAATTGTTTGTAAGCATAAATCCTCAAACTGAAGAGATTTCAAATACAGAGCAACACGGTATTCAAGCAACAGAAGAAACTCCTACAGACCTTAATCCAAATAAAGAAGTTGAAAGACAAGTTCCTAAGACTTTTGCAGAAATGAATAAAATGGTTGGAGATATTCTTTACAACAAGGGTGAAATTACAGAAGTTCAACTTGCAGAAGCTATGGAAGATGCTAAAAAAAGGTTAGAACCTATCGGCTCAATCCTTTATCAAATGGGAGCAATAGCATTACCTAGATTAAGAACTGTATTATCAGAAGTTTTTAATATGGAAAACGTTACAACAGAAATGTTTAAAGCGTTAGATAAAAATATAAAAATGTTACCTGAAGATTTTATCAGAGAAAACAAAATCTTACCAATGTTTACAGATGGTAAAATCTTGAAAGTTGGTGTGGTTGAACCTTATAATACAGCTTCTCTAAAAGAAATTGTTTACATCACAGGTCAAAATCCAAAACCATATATAATTACATCTTTTGAGTTTGAACAAACCGTTGATAAATATTTTTCAAAAGAAAAGAAACAATCTGACAACATCTTAAAAAAATTGGAAGCAGAAGCAAGCCAACTGAGTGTTGAAGATTCTCTTTGGGAACAAATTGATAAAGAATTACAAGAAAATTCAGGTACAGTTGCTGAATTTGTAAATAAGATTTTAACAGATGCTATTGATTTAAAAGCATCAGATATTCATATTGAACCAAGATTAAAAAACCACGTTGTAAGATACAGAATCGATGGTATTTTAAGACACGCACTTGATTTACCAGCAAAAATAGAACAACCTGTCTTAACACGTTTTAAAGTTCTTTCAAGAATGAATATCGCTGAACACAGACGACCTCAAGACGGTACTTTTACTATCACCTATAAGGACAAAGAGTTTGACTTCCGTATCAACTCACTTCCTGTTTCTGGTAAAGAAAAAATGGTAATCCGTGTACTTGCACCAGCAGTAACACTAAATTCTTCTGAAAAAGAAATTAAATTAATGGGTGCAAGTGAAAGAGATATTCAAAAGATTAAAAAACTTATCACGAGTCCAAACGGTATTATTTTAACATCTGGTCCTACTGGTTCTGGTAAAACTACAACCTTGTATTCTATTTTGAAAAATTTGAATACTGAGGGCGTAAACATTACCACAATCGAAGATCCGATAGAAATCAAGTTAGAGGGTGTTAACCAATCACAAGTAAACGTAAAAGCTGGTATTACATTCGCATCTTGTATGAGAGCAATCTTAAGACAAGACCCTGATATTATACTTGTAGGTGAAATTCGTGACTACGAAACACTTGAAGTTGCTATTTCAGCAGCTCTTACTGGTCACTTAGTACTAAGTACCGTTCACACAAATTCTGCAGCATCAACACTTACTCGTTTAATCGAAATGGGTGCTAAAGATTACTTAGTATCTTCAACCTTGATGGGTGTAATTTCTCAAAGACTTGTTAGACATCTTTGTGCTGACTGCAAAGAAGAATATTATCCATCACATGATGAAGCTGCTCAAATCTTTAATGATGAAGAAGATATACAAAAACTTATGCAAACAAAATTGTATAGAGCAAAAGGTTGCGGACAATGTGATATGACAGGTTATAAAGGTCGTATGGGCGTTTATGAAATTCTTCCAATTTCTAAAGAAATTAGAAAACTGATTTCACAAGGTGCTCACGATATTGAAATTGAAGATGCCGCAATTGCAACAGGTATGAAGACTTTAAGCCAATCTTGCCTAAATCACATACTTAACGGTGAAACTACTATCTCTGAATATGTCAGAGTTTTAGGTTTAGTTAATGAATAGGATTTTATAAATGCCAATATATAGTTATACAGCATTAAAAAATAAAGACGTTATCAAAGGGACTCTAGAAGCTTCTAACCACAAGGAAGCAAGAGATCTCATTAGAAAAATGGGCTATATTCCTACAAAAATTTTGGAAACAGGAAAAGGTGGCTCTAACGAAAATAAAGTTGAATATAGAAAAATCAATAAACTAAAACTTAGCGAAAGGGTTGAATTTACTTCAACTTTTCAAATTCTCGTTCAATCAGGTATTCCTGTAATTGAAGCTTTAATGTTTATTGAAAACGATGCTACAAACAAAAAATTAAAAGCCGTAGCACAGGAATTAAGACGACAAATCATGTCAGGTTCAACCTTTGCAGATACGGTCGCTAGATACCCAGAAGTTTTCGGTCAGATTTATATCGGTCTTGTAAGAGCCGGTGAAGATGCCGGTGAACTTGAAAAAACAATGGAACGTCTACTTGAACTTTTGAAGAAAGAAGAAGACATCAGAAGTAGAGTAGTCGGAGCTTTGATGTATCCGGTATTCGTAATCATTTTGGCTATGTTGGTTACAACAGTAATGTTGGTATTCGTATTCCCAGCCTTTGCAGAAATGTTTGATACATTAGATAAAGAATTACCTTGGATTACAAAAACATTAATGGATATGGGTGTATTCTTAAAGACTTATTGGCCAGCTATTCCATTGATTTTTGGTACAGTAATCTTTGGAAGTATGTTCTTACTTAGATGGACACCATCAAGAAGAATGATTGATAAATACGTTTTAAAAATACCTATTATCAACCAACTAATCCAGTTTTCAAATTTTTCAAACTTCGTATCAGTAATGCAAGTTGCCTACGATGCCGGTATTCCGGTTGTAGACTGCTTGTATCTTTCAAATATAACTTTAACAAATTCAACGCTAAAAGATAAAATCAGTTTAGCTACAGCAGAAGTACAACAAGGTAAGCACTTATCTGTAGCACTTAGAGCTACAAAAGCTATTCCAAATATGATTTTATTTATGATAGCAACAGGGGAACAATCAGGTCGTTTAGGCGAAATGATGTATCAAGCAACAATCTTTATTGATAAAACTTTGGATAAAGTAATCAACACAATGACAAAAGCCATTGAACCGATAATGCTTATTGTAATCGGTGGTATTGTATTGGTACTTGCTTTGGCATTATACTTACCATTGTTCCAATCTTACGAAATGTAATAACGAAAGGAAATAATTAATATGACAGGACAATTCTCAGCTAATGACTTTAACTCAGGCGTATGGTCAGAAAGAGTTTTAGTAATAACTCAAGACTATGAAATCAGAGGTTCTGTATTTATGCCAAAAACAGGTAAAAGAAACCGTGTTTTAAGCGATATATTAAATGGGGTAAAAAAATTCGTAGCAATCAAAAATTGCGAACTAAGAAACAGACTTATTCCGAATAAGCCTGCAGAATTTCATGATTTTATTCAATTAAATCTAAGTTCAATTGTTATTTTGCGTCCTTTGAAAGAAAGCGATGTAAGCCCTCAATAGCTAGAATATAACTATCTAGACCAAATCCACAAATTTGACCTAAACATACTGGGGCAATCATTGATTTGTGTCTAAATTCTTCACGTGCGTGAACATTTGAAATATGAACCTCGATAACAGGAGTTTTAACACTTGCTATTGCATCTCTTAGTGCAATACTTGTGTGTGTGTATGCTCCAGCGTTAAAAACTATACCGTCAACTTCTGCTTGTTGAATCTTGTCTATTAAATCACCCTCGTGATTAGATTGGAAAAATTCTACAGAACAATTTATAGAATTACAGTATGACTCCACTAAATCTTGTACATCATTTAGAGTATTTTTTCCGTAAATTTCAGGTTCTCTTTTACCCAACATATTTAAATTCGGACCATTCAAAACAAGTAATTTCATACATTTTCTCCAATTTTTCTAACATAAAAAAATTTATCACAAATAAAACAAAAATAAAAATAAAAAATATAATGCGTATAAAAATTTTAAAATATATGATAGAATAACCAAAAAGAGAGCGAACGTATAATAAACACGAGGGAAAAAATAACTATGGAAAATAGACGTTGGTACGACAAAGACCCAATTTTAAAAGAAGCTTTAGAACTTTTAAAATTATCACCAGCAAAAACAAAAGATGAAGCAGCAGAATTTATTTTACAATTACAAACTCAAGTTGCATCAGAAGTTTTGGACCACGTATATGATATGATGGGTAAATATCAAGGAAAAGGTAATCGTTGGTATGATTCAGATCCAGTTATTATGAAAGCAATTGAACTATTAAGATTAGCTCCTGCAAAAACTCAAAGAGAGGCAGCATTAAAAATCTTATTAGCAATTGAAGAAAGTGATTTTAGTAAATTTACATTAAATTTGAAAAAAGACGAGAAATAATGAAAGACGTACAAAATTCAAAAGATAAAAGAGGTATCGACATTCAAAAAGTAGGCGTGAAAGATGTCGAATTACCATTAATAATTCAACGCAAAAACGACACAGATAGCGTAGTTTGGGCAAAAGCAACAGCTAGTGTTTCACTACCTAGAGATTATAAAGGCACTCACATGTCAAGATTTATCGAAGTTCTAACAGAATGGAGAAATAAAAACATGTTAGGTGTTGATATAAAAGGTTGCTTGAAAGAAATTATCGAAAAACTTGATGCAAAAAGCGGAGAGTTAGAATTTGAGTTTAAATATTTTATAGACAAACTTTCACCAGTTTCAAAATTAGTATCGCCAATGTGTTATGACTGTTCATTTACAGGCACATACTATGATGATGAATACAAATTTTATTTAGGTGTAAAAGTTCCAGTAACAACACTTTGCCCTTGCTCAAAAGAAATTTCAGACAATGGTGCTCACAACCAAAGAAGCATTGTTTCATTAAAAATTAGCTATGACGATGATGCTCATATTTGGATAGAAGATTTGGTAAAAGATATTGAAACTTGTGCATCAAGCGAAATTTACTCTCTACTAAAAAGAGAAGACGAAAAATTTGTAACAGAACAAGCTTATAATAATCCAAAATTCGTAGAAGATTTGTTAAGAGATGTTATTATAAAAGTTAAAGAAAAGCCTGAAATTAGAAGTTTTGAGCTTGCTTGTGAATCTTTTGAAAGTATTCATAATCACTCTGCTTGGGCATATCAAAAAGAAGATTTATAATACTTAACTTTAATTGATTTTATTTTATTCTTATCCTATAATTACATTAAATAGTTAGGGATTAGATTTTACATGAATAGCAATCAACAAAGAGAAAAAGACGAATATAGCGTATTTTTAAAGCACTTGGAAGAAGAAAAACAAGAAACTTCAAGTTTTGCTAAAATTATGCTAGTTATAATTTCAATTATATGCGGAATGGTAATAGGATTCTTACTTTTAAGCGATTCTGACATTGTAGTTGGAGATGAAAATGGTGAAAAAACTCAAAAATCATGGTTAGCTGATTTCATTTCAAAATTCTCATTCAAAAAAAGAGAAAAACAACAATTTACAATGCCTTTGTTTACAAGAAGACAAACTATCTTACTTGTTGGTACAGATGCGAACCAAAACGCTTCAAACCCATGGCTTGGAACAAGAACAGATACAATTATTCTTTTAAATGTTGATGCTAAAACAAAATCAGTAAATGCTATTTCTGTTCCTAGAGATAGTAAAGTTTATATTCCACATGACCACGGTGTTCAAAAAATCAATGCAGCTCACGCAATTGGTGGTATTGATTTAACAAAAGAAACTCTAGAAGAAACTCTTGGTATAAAAATTGACCATTACATTATGGTTAATGATGCTGCGGTAGAAAAAGCAGTTGATGCTTTAGGTGGCGTACCTATTTATGTTGAAAAAGAAATGCATTACCATGATTATTCTGGTAATTTACACGTAAATTTGAATAAAGGTTTAAATATTTTAGACGGTAGAAATGCTGTTGGTTACTTGAGATTTAGAAAAGATGGACTTGGTGACATTGGTAGAACGCAACGTCAACAATGGTTCTTAAGAGGATTACTAGAAAAATTGCAATCACCACAAGCTATTCCAAAAATTCCAGAACTAATTAACACAGTAACAACTTATGTAAAAACAGATTTATCTTTATATGAAATCTCACAATTAGCAACATTATCAAAAAATATTGATATGAATAAGATTGAGGTTGCAACACTTCCTGGAGCTCCAAACCAAAAAGGTTCAATAAGCTACTGGATTCTTGACCCTGAAAAAACTCAAGAAGTTATCAACAGAATGATTTATAGAGATAAAACTTCACTTGATAACAATCACGTTGTGGGCGGTATTATTTACGCTTCTAAAAAAGCTGACCAAGCTAAACAAATGAAATCAGAAATGGAAGAATTAGGTATGACAGTTTCTTGTTTCTATAGAGCTGATATTACTCATTCACAATTTATCGCTCAATCATCATCAATTTCAAATGATTTCTTTAACTGGCTGAAGAAAAAAGTTTCAAATATGCAAAACATTCAATTTGTATATGACCCAGTTAAGAACTTCTGTCCAAAGAGTGATTTCACAGTTATTTTAGCTGGAGATTAATATGGTTGCAGTACTTGTTGTAATAGCAATTTTCTTAGCCGTAGGTTTAGCATTTTATGCAACTTATGGAGGTTTGAAAGTATATAAAGAACGTATTTTGCAAAGACTAGCAGGAGTTGATGCGAGATTAAGAGCAAGACATAAGGCTGTTAATACTTTTATTGATTCAGCTCAAAGTGTTATGGTAAATGACGAAGCCATTATTTTTGCGGTGAGAAAACTTATTATTGAAATAAATAAATTGCCAGCACGTTGGAATAATAACAAGGATAGATTTAGACTTGAAAATGAATTGGATATTAAGTTAAATACCTTGTTTACGGCTGCAATGAAATATCCTGAAATAAAATCAAACGTTTACTTGAATAAAAATTTGCAAGAATTCATTAATATTCAAACAATGCTACAACCTTGCGTTGTTGAATATAACAACACTCTAAAAGCTTTTAAAGGTCTTATTAATTCACCAATAGGACAAATTTTAGCTCCACAAATGAATATCAAATGTGAATTTGTTGAATATTATATCCCTGAAAATTAATTAAAAATTTTGGAAACAAATTTTTATTTTCCTCGTCAATACATGTGTGTATTGAAAAAGATTTGAGGGGAATATTAATATGGGTAGCAATTTGGAGTATAAACTCGAAGAAGAGTTGGGGTTACTAGAAGAAGACGAAGTCAGAGAAATTGAGCCGAAAACATTTAATTCAATTTCAAAAGAAGATGATTTACTTCAAAATTATTTAAAAGATGTAGGAAAAATTAAACTGCTTTCTTTTAATGAAGAACAATTTTTAGGTAAAATTATCAAGGAAGATAAGAAAGAAAAAAGAATTTGTGCAAAGAAAAAACTTATCCAAGCAAACCTTAGACTTGTTGTAAGTATTGCAAAAAAATATATTGGTCAGGGCGTATTGTTTATGGACTTGGTACAGGAAGGCTCACTTGGACTAATCAAAGCTGCTGAAAAATATGATTATTCAAGGGCTTTAAAATTCTCTACTTATGCGACTTGGTGGATAAAACAGGCAATCATTAGAGCAATTTCTAACCATTCTAAAACAATTAGAATACCAGTTCATATGAACGATAAAATTAGAAAATATAAAAAAGCTTATACTGATTTGTCTTTAAAAAATGGACACGAACCTACAGAAAAAGAAATTGCAGAGGTTTTAAAGATTAATCCAAAACGAATACAAACGATAAAAAAATCTATGATAAAAGAACCTATCAGCCTTGATACACCTGTAACAGAAGATTTGAGCGTACAAGATTATATTGCAGATAATAGCTATAAATCACCTGACTACGAAACAACAAAACACGGATTGAAAAAAGATATTGGAAAAATGCTAAAGGTACTAGATTCAAGAGAACAAAGCATTATTATCCATAGATTTGGACTAAATGGAGAAAGAATTAAAACTTTAGAAGAATTGGGGCAAATCTTAGGATTTTCAAAAGAAAGAATAAGACAAATCGAAAACGAAGCACTTGAAAAACTAAGAAAAAATAAAGAACTAAGCTCGTTTAAGGATTATTTAGAATAGGACTAGGGTTGACAAAGACTAAATAATCGTACATAATAATAGATGAGTAACCTAGGATTTTCTTCCTACGGCTTTGACCGTATAGATGCCTAGGTTTTTTGTTGCTTAAAAATAAGATTTTAGTTTAATATTTCATTATACAAGCTTAAAAAATTCGAATTATTATCTACAACTCTGAAATCATCCGTTGGTAAGTATGATAATATTTCAATAATTGTATTATATAAATCAAGAGTTTTTTTAGGGTATCTAAAGATTTGTTCATAGTGAAAAATTCTATTTCTTAGTTTTCGTATTGCATATAATTTTCTTGAAATAACAGAAATTTCAGGTCTTTTATTTGGATAATTGACAAAAACAGACTTAAAATATTGTTTTTTATTCCAAATACTTGCACTATATTTTTTCATACAAAGATTTGTCCAAAATCCGAAATTCAAATTTGCAATAATTTTCCCATTAGTAATTGGTTTATTATTTGATTCGCACTCTTTTTTAGTAATTTCATACGCCAACATTAAAAGTTTGTAATCATCACTTTTAAGTAATGTATTATTTTTAATTTCATCTTCTAACCAAGTTTTTGAAATTTTGTTTTTCAATGCCGAATTTATAGTATTTCTTAAAACAATTTCTAACGTACAAAGTTCAGGATATAGAGCTTGAGAAATTTTAACATTATTGTTATATCTCATTTTTATATCATCAATAGTATCATTTTCTGAATAGATAAATGCTTTTAATCTTTCAACACTATACAAAGTATCATATTTTTCTAAATCTTCGTGTTTAACCATAAGTAAATTATACTATGAATAAAGATACTTTTGATAATTTTTATTAACAACCAGTTGATTTTATTCACCATAACCTTTATTATGGACAAATCAATATTTATGGAAGTGGAGAATGGGTTTTTTATGATAAATTTATTTCAGATAAAAAAAGAAAAAAAGAACTACTCATACATGATTGTTTCTTACGCCACGATGAGTCTTTATTTTATAATGTTTTTTTTTAAACCATATTGTGACTATTTAAAAACACTTAATCTGTATTACATAATATTATGTAAGGCTTTTATTATTAGCATAATTTTATTTTTTGCTCTTGAATGTTTTCGTTCTATATTATTGTACAGACTAAATATTAAATCTAGCCTTAATAGTAATGAATACATTATATTAAACACCCGACCTTCAAGATTTTATGAATACATCTATATTATTACGTTAAGCATTTTAAGTTGTATATTATTTTGCATTTTTAAATTTAAACTTCATTACACCAATCTACTTATAATAATACTATTTTTAGTAA
>DBIX01000036.1:19986-31512 GCA_002297005.1 Cyanobacteria bacterium UBA791
AATAGGAATTTTTTTTAAACTTGTTTTAAATTACCAACGTTTTTTGTTTTATACAAACAAAAGAATTCTTTGTGGTTCTCTTATTCAGAATAAAAAAAACTTATCTTTATTATATTCTGAAATTAAGAGTTTGATTGAAAATTATAAAGAAAATATTATCGAGATTGATTCAAATAAATATTTGTATTTGTATAAAGTTCCTACAAAAATTGAAAATATTGAAGTTATAAAATCACTTGATAATGAAAGTAATACATTTTTAAACAAAATGATAAAATTTTATAAAAGAAAGGATATAAAACAATTTTAGAATAAAAAAAAGCCGTCACGAGGGCGGCTACCAGACTTGGGGAGGAGGTAAGTAAAACCTTTTCGGTTTTCTTATGACTTATATATCGACCATCGAAAAATAATCTTTACACTATTGTTTTAAATCTCCTCCAAATGGTGTAGTTTATGTTAAAATAAATTTATGGATTTAACAGTAGAAAAGAAAAATAAATTATCAGGAGAGGTCGTAATCCCTTCTGACAAGTCAGTTTCACACAGAGCGATAATGTTTTCATCACTCGCAAAAGGTAAAACTTTAGTTAAAAATTTTTCTAAAGGTGCTGACTGTCATTCAACGTTAAAAGTTTTTTCATCACTTGGAATTGAACATAAATTCTTGGATGAACAAACTCTTGAAATCGTATCTGACGGTATTTTAAAAGCTCCAAGTAAAAATTTAGACTGTGGTAACAGCGGAACTACAATGAGATTAATGAGCGGTATTTTAGCCTCTCGTAACTTTGATTCTGTTTTAATGGGTGATGAAAGTCTTTCTAAAAGACCTATGAAAAGAGTTATTGAACCACTTTCTCTAATGGGTGCAGAAATAACTTCAAACGATAACAAAGCTCCATTAAAAATCCATGGAAAATCTTTACAAGCAATTGATTACGCTTCAAAATTATCATCAGCACAAGTTAAATCTTGTATTCTGCTTGCAGGTCTAAACACAAATGGCGTAACTAAATACACAGAGCCATTTTTATCAAGAAACCATACAGAATTGATACTTGAGTACTTGGGTGCTGATATAAAAGTGAATGGCACAACAACATCAATTACAAAATCAGAATTAGAAGCAAAAGACATTGAAATTGCAGGTGATATTTCTAGTGCAGCATTCTTTATAGTTGCCGGTCTAATAACTCCGAATTCTGACATCATTATCAAAAATGTCGGTCTAAACCCTACAAGAACAGGTATTCTAGAAGTTGTTGAAAAAATGGGTGGAGATATTGAAATTTTAGACAAAAAACTTCTTGGAAAAGAAGAAGTTGGGGATTTGAGAATCAAAACATCAAATCTTAAAGCAACAGTAATTGAGGGTGATGTAATACCAAAACTTATTGATGAAATCCCTGTTATTGCAGTACTAGCAACACAAGCTGAGGGTACAACAATAATCAAGGATGCACAAGATTTAAGAAACAAGGAAAGCGACAGAATTACTGCAACAGTAAGAGAATTAAAGAAAATTGGTGCAGATATTGAAGAAACTCCAGACGGGTTTATCATAAATGGTAAAAAATCTCTAAAAGGTGATACAGAAATCGAAACATACCACGACCATAGACTTGCTATGAGCTTGTATGTTGCTGGTTTAATTTGTGAAAAACCAATAAAAATCAACGAATTTCAATGGGTAAATATTTCATTTCCAGAGTTTGAAACTCTTATGAACAAATTATTCTAACCCTTAACAGCACCGTCATTTTCGCCAGAAATAAAGTATTTTTGAAGAGCTAAGAAGAATATCAAAATAGGAATTGTTGATAAAATTGACCCAGCCGCAATAAATCTCCAGTTGCTAGAAAACATACCTTGCAAGTTATTAACCCCAACAGGCAACGTATACATAGCATCTTTTGTAAGCACGATACTTGGCCATAAGAATTCACCCCAAGAACCAATAAAAGTAAAAATAGCCAAAACTGCAAGAGTTGGTTTTACCATTGGTAATACGACCTTGAAGAATACTTGAAAAACATTACACCCATCAACAATAGCAGCCTCTTCCATTTCTTTTGGAACAGTAAGAAAGGCTTGACGCATTAAAAATATACCAAAAGCACTAACTGCAAAAGGCATTACAAGACCAATATAGCCCATAATATTATTAACGCTATCCAATAGATGTAATTTAATAGTTATCAAATAAACAGGTAGCATAATTGCTTGAAACGGAACCATAATCGTTGCCAAAATTGCAAAGAACACAACTTTTTTTCCAGCAAAATTCATTCTTGCAAGAGGATAAGCTGCAAGTGAAGATAGTAAAAGGTTTAAAAATACAGTCAAACCTGCAACAATCATGGAATTTATAAAATATCCCATAAAATTAACTTTATCCCAAACCCCAAGATAGTTATCCCAAGTAAATTGTTGTGGCATAAGTACCGGCGGATATGCAAAAATGTTTTCGTCTAAACCTTTTAAAGAAGTTGAAATCAACCATATAAAAGGAAATATCGATAACAATGATACGAATATCAAAATTGAATGTATAGATAATTTTTCAACAAATTTTCTTATCATATTTGATACCTATTCTTTTCAAAGAAAACCACATTGATTATAGAAAATGCTAAAACAACTACCAATAAAACAACTGATAGTGCTGATGCATAGCCTAAATCAAGGTTTTCAAAAGCTCTTTCATAAATATAATAAACAATAGTTTTACTTGAATTTAAAGGTCCACCTTTTGTCATAACATAAATTTCTGCAAAAACTTTCATAGCAGAAATAGCACTAATAGTAGAAACAAGTGCAATAGTTGGCATTAAATGAGGAACAGTAACAGTTAAATGTTTTCTAAAAAAACTTGCCCCATCAATATCACAAGCCTCATACAAATCTTGTGGTACACTCATCAAAGATGCAAGATAAATCATCATATAATATCCAACACCTTTCCAAATAGTAACGATAGCAACCGAATACAAAGAATACTTTGGATCAGTAAGCCATCCTATTGGATTGTAACCCAATTGTTCTACAAAATAATTTAAGATACCAGTTTGTGCGTACAACCATTTAAAAGCAATCGCAGCAACAACGATAGAAACGATTACTGGTAAATAAATCAATATCTTATACAAAGTTACACATCTAATTTTTTGGTTAATTAAAATCGCCAAAAACAATGGAAACACAGTTAAGAAAGGTACAGCAAAAATCAAGTAAATAAACGTATTTGCCATAACTTTATAAAAAACTGGTGATGTTATAAGCTTTTTATAATTCTCTAATCCAACAAAATCAGGATTATAAAGAGATGTATCATATCCAAAAAAACTCAACCCAATAGTTTGAAAAAACGGTATGAAAAAGAACAATATCAAAACTACTGTAGCAGGCAATAAAAACAAATATGGTGCGTATTTTTTGTAATAAGCAAACATTTAAATACCTTTATGCTAAATATTTTTGAACTGTTTCTTTATCAAAGACTTCAATACTATCTTTTGAGTGGATAAAAATCATACATGAAATTAGTGATTTGAATGTAGATAAATCACTATAAGACATTTTTCTACTCAATTCAGTAATATTATTTGCGACATACTCAGTAATGATAGTTTTGTCCGCAAAAACAAGACCTGATAAGTAATCCAAAGTATCTTTATTTCTGATATTTTCAAAATATATCACATCTGGAGATTGAAATTCAATAAATCTCAAGGCTTTATCTAAATTAAAACCGATACTTTCATTAAGTTCGCATTGATTAATTTTTGGTAACTCATATTTTGAGATTGATTCAATTGTCATAATATTTTTATCATTTGAATTTTTACTTAATTCATTCAAAAGTGAATAGATAACGTGAGTTTTACCACTCAACTGAGAACCGCAAACAAGCACGATACCCGGTTCGTTAATAGCATCCTTAATAATTTTAAGACTATTTTCATCCTTAATAAATTGGTTTAATGCTTTTGGTGGTTTATAAATGCTTAAAGAAATTCTTTCGCCCATAACAGTTGGGAATGTCGAAATTCTAGCATACAAACCAATTCCGTCAACGATAAAGAACAATTTACCAAGTTGAGGAATTTCACAAACTGATGCATCTAAGTTTGCCAAGTCTTTTAATTTATTCACAAAAGGAGCCATCAACAATGATGGGATACAACCCTTGTGAGAATCATTGTCAGAAGATTTAAAGTTTACACCAAGACCACCTTCTTCTTGAGTAAAAGCAATTTCGTGCAAGTTTTCTAAAATAGCTTGTTTTAAGATTGCACTAATAATCTTTTGAATATGGTCTTCACTAATATCTTCAGAGTTTAATTCATCACGCCAGTCAAATTCTACGGCATCTTCGTCTGTAAAGATTTCACCAACAGTATTACCTGTTTTATAGTATTCATCAATTTTTCTAAGAATACTTGCTTCTGATGCAATAACAGGAGCAATTGAGCATTCTGCAAGCTCCATAATTCTATCTATAGCAAATAAATCGAATGGGTCAGCCATTGCAACAGTTAATTCATCCTCAATTTTAAATAGAGGAATAATTTTGTATTTTTTTGCATCAGCAAATTTAATATATTTTAGACATTTTTCATCAAGAGAATACTCATCAAGATTAACGTAAGGAAGATGTAATTTAGCTTCCAAGAATTTTAACAAAGCATCTTCTGTTAAAATATGCGAATTGATAAGAGCTTGCCCAACATTAATTTTTTGAGCATTAGCCAACTCTTGAGCTTTTTCTAAAGTTTCATATTCTATCAAACCCTCTTTAACAAGGTCGTATTTTAATCTTTCTAAAGTTTTATTAGTGCCTTCTGTTTCAATCATTTTAATTTCCTAAGTATTTTGCTACTCTATTTAACACATCATCAATTTCAAAAGGTTTGGTAATATATTCGTTAGCACCTGTTTCTTCCCCAATTTGTTTATCAGACTCTTGCGAACGAGCAGTTAACATTAAAATAGGAATATCTTTATACTTAGTATCAAATTTTAACAGTCTACTAATTTTAAAACCATTCATTTTAGGCATCATAACATCCAAAATCATTAAATCTGGAATAATTTCTTTTGCCATTCTTAGACCATCCTCACCGTTATATGCACAAAAACAAGAATAACCTGATGCTTCTAACATAAATTTTAGAGTTTCTACTATATCTTTTTCGTCATCTACAATAAGAATTTTTTTCATTAATTAATCCCCTCTGGATAAATCGTGTATGAATACATTATATCACATTTTGGATAACGTGTTTTATTGTTAACCATTGTATCATCTATCTTTTGTTTAAGTAATTTGGTGAAATTGCGGTCAGCATCAGGAATTACGAGAGTTAGTGTAGTAACATTTCCGTTAATTTCCTTTAGTGAATTGTTAAGATAATTTTTATTTATAACATTTTCTTCTTCCAAAAGATTTTCAATAACCTCTGTTTCACCTGAAATTTGAACAGTTGCAAAATGTTCATTGTGAGCTTTTGCCTGATTTATTCTTTGTTTATGAGAAATCCAAAAGTTACTTTTATCATTTGATAAAGGAAGCGCAAAATAGAAATTTGAACCTTTATCCAATTCACTATCGCACCAAATAGCTCCATTATGAGCTTCTAATAACTGTCTTGCAATAGAAAGACCTAAACCAGTACCGCCAGCTTCACGAGTAAGAGAATTTTCGATTTGTTCAAATCTATCAAACACGTGTTTTAAGTTTTCTTCCGCAATACCAACGCCTTCGTCTGATACGCAGACGATTAAATAATCACCGCTCAAAGTATTCAAAACTTCTTCAAAGTGTTTATCTTTTATATCTTTTGAGTTTTTTATATACGTTTTAATCGTAATATTTCTATCGTTTGGTGTAAACTTGATGGCATTATTCACAAGATTTACTAGAACTTGTTCAACTCTATCAATATCAGCAAATATTTTTGCACCATTGTCTTGAATATCCAAATTCAAAGAAATATTTTTATCTGTTGCAAGTCCTTGTAATGAAGTTTGAACAGCCTTAACAGTATCGTCAATGGTTGTAATACCAAACTTATAATCCATTTTACCAGCCTCGATTTTTGAAATATCTAATAAATCGTTAATGATACCTGATAAACGTTTTATGTTTCTTGAAATTGTATCGATAGCTGGAACCATTTTATCAGGAAGTGTGAAAAATCTTTTTATATTATCTATCATCCCTTTAATAACAGTCAAAGGTGTTCTCAATTCGTGAGATACAATAGAAATAAATTCTGATTTAATCTTTTCCAATTTTTTCAATTTTTTGTTTGTTTCAATAATTTCTTGGTACAAAGACGCATTTTTCAAAGGCATTGAAACCTGTTGAATAATCGTTCTAAAAATTTCAACATCAGTTGAAGTGAAACCATTTTCCTTGTATATTTCAACAAGCCCAAAGAAATTATCACCTGAACTAATTGGAGAAAACATATTATCATATCTGTAAATAGAGAACGTATGACAGTCTATATCACTTTTTATATGTTTTTCACAAAGAAGTTTATCAACATTCAATTCAAAAGGTGCTTTTTTATTTTTGAAAAGATTGTTGTAATTAATACAAGCATGATCTTTTAATGATGCTGTTAATTCATCAGAAATAGTGTATTTAGAATGAATAATCAAAACAGGCTGATTATTTGAATTAAAAGATAAGACATAGCACAAATCAAATTCTAAAGAACGATTTATACCCTCCATCATTAACTCAATAAGCTTGTCTTTCTCCAACGTTCCTGCAAATTCTGAACTAATGTTGTACAAAACTTTTAATGTATACAGACTTTTTGTATTATTTTTGTTTGTTTCTGCAAGCAAATTATACGATAACTTATTTCTAAGATTTGAATTAATAGTAGATGCTAAAACTTTGCCTGAAAATTCACCAATTAAAAATGCATCCGCCCAACGCAAAATCTCTTGAGGAATATTATCTTCTTTAGAAATAACAATAACGATAATACCATCACGAGCAGATGTGATTTTTTTAGGTAAAAATCTTAAATCAATATTCTTCAAATCATTGTCTATAATAATAACTTCTGGAGCTTCATCCATAAGAAATTTTAGACAAGTTTCTTCTGTATCTTCAAAATATAAATCGTAAGTATTTCTACCCAAAAGAGTGTCTATTTCATTAAATTTTTCTTCGTTATCTGATAAAAATAAAATCTTTGTTTTAGCCATATAAATATTTTAGCAGTATAAAACGAGTGGGCAAATTTTTAACATTTATAACGGTTTTAAAAACAAATTTATAAAAATATAGCCCAACTGGCTAGGTATACCTAGTCAACTGACACCATAAAAAAAAGAGTGGAAAATCTCCACTCCTTAAAATACATAATCCCATTAGTTAGTTTTTCTAATCACTTGGCTTATACTCTGCTAATTTTAGCTTTCAAGCCTTGTGCTAGATCTGAACGACCGTTCTTTTCGTAAATTTTTGCCATAGAATCTAAGAATTTCATTGAATCCATGTTAGTAACTCTTTGTTGAGGAGTTGTCATTCTAGGACTACTAGAAATCGGTCTTTGTTGCATACCAGCTTGTGCAGTTCTGTTTGCTCTTAGTGGAGCTGATGCAACCGATGCTGGAGCTTTTTCTTGTAAATTTTGTCTTGATGCATTTTGTTGTTGTTGAACATTATTTCTAATTTCTTGCATCTTTTGTTGTAATGATGGGTTATTGAATTTAATATCAGTTGACATATAAGGACTTCTCATAGCTTGTTGGTAAGGAGTCTTATTTGCATTTTGATAACTTCTGATACCATAATTCATTTCAGGTCTAATAACTGCTGGTTGTGGTTGAGGAGCTTGTTGCATTTGTTGTTGAACTTGATATTGTTGTTGATTAGACATCATATCTTGCATTAAGCCCATTTCTCTATCTTTTAAGCTTTGACTTAAACCAACTTGCATATTTTCTTCTTTACCACTATTTCTTTTGAATAATCTAACTGTGCAAAGAATAATTAAACCGATTAATAAAATTGTGATTGCATTTGTAACACCATCATCTTTGAACATTGAAAGAATTGATGATGCATATTCATTTGAGATAAGAGAATCTAATGACATAGAATCTTCATCATCTTCTTCGAATACTGGTCTGTAATCTCTAACTGGATGACTTAAAACAATTTTCTTTTTGTGTTTTTTAACTTGTTTAGGTTCATCAGCTTTTTTATTATCTTGAGCTCTTAAAACACCTAAAGGAGTATCAAGAGTATCAAAAATCAAATTAGCATGGCTAACGTTTTGAGCTTGAATTAAAACGTTAACTGTATCATTGCCAGCTGGTTCAACAGTAACACTATCAATATTTGTAGCATTGTATACTGTGTTCAATTCTTGAGATGCTCTAACACCTTTTAAAGTTAACATCATTTTATTTTCGTCATTAATAACCCTTTTAGCCTCAGGTTTTTCATCTGACTTCAAAATAATATTGTATGTATCTTTAAAAGTATCAATTTGAATTGATTGCAACACATTATCAGTTGCTGCTTGAACACATACATTTGAAAAACATATTATAGCTAACAATAATAATAACTTTTTCAATTTATTTACCCCTTTATTTACTCTTTAAACTCTAAAGTAATTTTTCCTACTCAACGATTACTCATCTAGTGTATATTCTTTTTAATAAATAGACATCAACCCTAGGGTTGAAATTTTGTATTAACCTAAAGGTGTATATTAATTGAAAAAATATTAAAATCTTGATTTAAAATTATTTTTAGTGTTAAATACATGTATAAATTTAATAACTTAAGCAGAAGTAACTCAAAGACGGTGAAACTTGGAGAACCGAAGTCCAATAACTACCAATTGAGTTAATGAAGCAAATTACAACTGAATATATTAAGCGGAAGTAACTCAATTGGTAGAGTCCCTGCCTTCCAAGCAGGTTGTTGCGGGTCCGAGTCCCGTCTTCCGCTTTTTTAGTGACAAGGCTTTCAAGCTTTGTTATTTTTTATATTTGTTCCAATGTTCACAAAATGTTCACAAAAATTTGAATTTTTATTTATTGCATTATCTAATGTATTAATGGCTCTTTTTCTCATATCAGGTAAAATCTTATGATAAATATCATATGTTGTTGATATTTTTGAGTGTCCTAGTTGTGACTGAGTATATTTCATAGGTATTCCCTCAGTTGCAGAGATGTCTACGTACGTACCCCTTAAATCGTGAAAACGCATAAAATCTTCCGAGTAACCAGCCTTTTTTAAGACTCGTTTAAATACTCTTCCCCCAATATTTGAGGGATTTAATGGTTCACCATATCTATTACAAAAAACAAACTTTGATAATACTCTCTGATTAGTCTTATGTTCTTTTAGTATTTGTAATAAGTTAGATGTTAAATCAATAACTCTTTTTGACGAACTTGTTTTTGTTTTGTCTTTTAAGCCCTCTTTTGTAACTTGCCTTTGTATAAAAGCTGTACCATTATTAAAATCAATATCAGACCATTGTAAACCGAGAATTTCACCACGTCTTAACCCTGTAAAAACTGCCATCGCTAAAATAGGGTAAAAATCAGGTTCAGAGGTTTTACAAATTTCTAAAACCCTTAATGCTTCGCCAAGATTAAGATGTCCGTGTTTCTTTGGTTGAACCTTTACTTTTTCGATATTTTTAAACGGATTCTTTTCTAATATCTCTAACTTGATACCATAATTAAATGCCGTCTTGCAAAATTTTAAACACGCATTTATTATAAAAGGAGTTTTTAGATCCATAACATTATCGACCCAATTTTGTATAAAATAAGGTGTGATTTTTGAGATTTGCATATTATAAAATGCTTGCAAATGAACATCATATATCATTTTGTAGTGATTATGTGTTGATTTTTCAAATTGCTTTTGTATATGTTCAAGATATATTGAAGCTAAATCTTTGAATAACATTTTGTCGCAAGAGAACAACTTACCAGCTTTTAGTTTGGTGAGTGCTTCTCGTTCTTTTTCAAGAGCTTCTGCTTTAGTTTTAAATCCGCCTTTACGATATTGCTTTCTCGGTTCTTTTTGTATAGTTATACAAAATTCCCAAGAGAAAGTTTTACCGTCTTTTAACGTTCTTTTTCTGACTGACATATTAATTACCTACGCTGACATAATGTAATTTTTTATAGTGTTCTAAATCTTTGATTGCGAACACTATTTTTTTGCCAAATTGATAATATGGCAATTCTTTTTTGTGCTTGATTATGCTATAAAGTTGACCGTATTTCATACCCATTATTTGTAGAGCTTTCTTAAAATCTACACAATCAACTTTGACATCATTCTGAATCAAATTAATTTTGTTATCCATAATTTTACTCCTTATTTTTACTTAAGTTCATGAACTTTTGTAAATAATCCTTTTCACCCCTTTTTTCTAATGTATGTTTCTAACATATCAGATGCTATATATATTAAATTTTGTAGCAATATTAAGCTAAATAATATTCCAGCTAAGACTGTAACTATAGTAGCTATAGTTAAAATTATATAAATTAAAGTTGTAGGTATTACTCCTAAAGACATTATTCCTCGCTTTCTTGTTCCAACCACTTCAAGGTTTCTTTATAACAATGTTCGTTAAAATAAACTGTTGACAAAGCGTCATAGTATTTACAATGAGGACATCTTTTACTTAAATTTGCAAAAAATGTTGCCAATTCTTCGTTGTTCATTTTGTTTAATCGTTCTCTATTTGTTGTCATTGTTCCCCTCTAACACCCATTCAAGTGCTTTTATTTGTCCTTTAAATTCTGCAATATCGTCATCAACTGATAAACAAGTTATTTTGTCTAGGTTATCGCTTAAAGCGTCCTTATAGCCTCGTATGTACTCTAATCTTTCTTTTATTTCTTGTTCTGTTTTCATAATTACTCCTCATATAAAATTGCCATATAATATTCGCCTATTTGAGAATAACAAGTCATTGAAATATTTATCACTTTTATTGAATGTTTTTCAATCCACTTATTAACTTGCCGTTCTAATTCGTAAGTTGACATATCACCGTCAAAAATTTTAACTTTCATCTATTCCACCTCGCTTGATAGTTCGGGATTTTCGTAAATGTTGCCGATTACCTCAATCGTTGTAACGTTTACCATACTTTGGGGACATAATTCTATACCTCGTTTATATTGGTCTATTGTATAAAGTCTGAACCCACAACGAGCGTCATTCCACTTGATAACTCGTTTATCATCACCGTACAAGTCTTTTGAGAATTTCCAAATTTTTACAATATCACCCTCGTACATTAATTTACCGTTGACATCTTTCAAGCCTGTACATTGAGTTAAGTAACCCTTATATATTGCTTTTTTTATAACAGGTTTGTACGCAACCGTTACGGTTGGCTCACCAACAAAACATATATTTTTAACGTCATACATTTTTTCATTTTCAGCGTCAAAAAATCTATACTTAAATCTATCTTGCATTATTTGTTCCTTTCT
>DBIX01000037.1 GCA_002297005.1 Cyanobacteria bacterium UBA791
TAATTATATACATGTTGAATATATTTTTTATAATTTTCTTTATCGTGGAAAGATACAGAAAATTCGCAAATATTTTCTCCGAGCATTTGAGCATCTTTTAACGGTAAAGGTGGACCAGCTGGAGTTGAACGAGCTGGATTTTTAGGGTTTGAAATTATACCAGTTGCACGCAAAAGTGTTATTGCAATCGTATTTTTAAATACTTCATATTCGTTCAAGCCTTTTGTCACTATTCCAATACCATTTGCATTTACGTAACGTTGCATTGGTGCTGTGTTCGTCGGAGCTTCAATACCTTTTGTTTTAGGAAGATTTTTTCTGATGTCGTAATCAGGGTCAAAAGTTCTATTTATAAGAACATTCATATCTTCGGAATATGTTTCTGTTATTGGTTTTCCTGTATTTATAACAGCTTGAATTTTGTGGTCTTTTTTCTTGTTGTCATAAACGACTTTAAAATCTAAACAGTCAGAATTTTTGTCTAATGATATATATATATTAGAGTTTTCTGTCTTGAGTTTTAATGTACATCTTAAATCGCCGTTTAGAGCTATTTCAGAAGATAAAATTTCTTCGACTTTGCCGTAATCAGTTTCTTCAGGAGCAAAGTTGTAAGTATCGCCAAGGTCTTTGAAATCACGGATTTCAATAAAGTTTTCAGTATTGTTAACCTTGATTTTGCCGTCAGTTATTTCAAGGTTGATTTTTGAGTTTTTAAGATAATTTTTACCAATTTCTAAATCAGTTTTTTCGTTTATCTCAATTTTTTCACGCATTTCTGTCGGTTGAAGATTTTTTACTTCAATCAGATATGTATAAATATTTTTGAAATCCTCTGTAATTGGTATTCTTAGAGTGTCTTGAAGAATTTCGTTTTCAAAACCTTTTCTTACTTTTGCAACTTGGAAAGGTAAATCAAGTTCTGACTCAAATTCTACAATTCCAGAATAAGGTTCATCACCTAGATTCATTACAAAAGCATCTGACAATTTGAAATGAACCTCGTCGATAATTGTTTGTGCTATTTGAAGTACTTTTTTGTACTTTAATGTGTTTTCAAAATGCACATCATCCGTAGAACATCCGCAAATGCCGTCGTGTGCCATATTTTCAATTAATAATTTATATGCGTAATCGATTAGGCTTTCATATTTTAAATTAAAATGTTTTTGAGCCTTGTTTGCTAAATCAAGCATATATGAGGCTTGTGTTCGAAGCTTTTTTAAATCCATTCTTGCAGAGTATCCGCCTTGTAGAATAAAGGTTAATGAGTTATCACGAAGTTCGTCATTGTGCTCGTACGAAAAATTATTTTTTACTTCTTCAAAATAATCAAATGGTGAACCTAAGACGATTTGATAATCTTCAAGTAGAGCATTAACTTCTCTAATTTGAGAAGAAATATTTTCAGGTATTCCAAGATGGTCAGCACCTATTGGCATAAGTAAAGTATTTGAAGATTTTTCTGCAATCTTATCTAAATTTGTTTTCAAGAAATTGGCTTTTTCTTCAAGAGTTAAGCTTGTCGCAAAAATATCCATAAAATATCCACGGATAAGGTTTACACAATTTATTCCCATATATTTAAAATCAGCAGGAATATCTCCGCAACCTCTCCATACCACGGCTTTATCTATACCAAACTTTTTGAATGAGGCTGGTATATTTTTGCTATGCCCAAAGGTATCGGCTAAGTATCCGATAAAATCTTCGCAACCTAGTTCTCTTGATATTTTTAAACCTATTTCCAAGTTTTTTTCAAAAGAAGTTTTGTCGCATAAGTATTCATCTACTAGACAATAACAAGGACCTACAAAAAGACGTTTTTCCTTGATTAGTTTTTTTACTAAAATTTCTTTTTCTGGTCGAATTTGTAAATAATCTAATAATGCCCCAACTTGTCCGTCAAAATAGAACGACGGAATTTTGTTTTGTTCTAATAAGTTTAAGACATTGTCGAATACTCTTAAAAGACGTATTCTGAAAACTTCAAATTCTCTGTACCATTCTCTATCCCAATGGGTGTGTAAATATCCGATAACTTTTTTCTTCATGTATATATTATACCACTTTTTATGTGTATTTAATAATTTATTAACATGATTGACAAAGTTTAAAAATTTTGTACAATTAACTTATGGCATTAGTATATTTAAGCTTAGGTTCAAATAAAGGAGATAGAGTCGGTTTTATTCAACAAGCGACTAGTTTGCTGAATCAAGACAAACAAGTTGAGTTGATAAGAACGTCTGCTTTTTATGAAACAGAACCATGGCAGACTGATTCAAGTAATTGGTTTGTAAATGCTGTAATTGAAATAAAAACAGAATATTCTCCACAAGATTTATTGAAATTGTGTAATCAAGTAGAGGCACAGTTGGGTCGTGATAGAGAAACAGAAGGTTTTTATGGCGATAGAACAATCGATATTGATATATTGTTCTATGATAAAGAGATTATTTATACAGAAAATTTGGTAATACCTCATAAATATTTCCATAAAAGAGCTTTTACATTAGTTCCTATGTTGGAACTTTCTCCTGATTTTGTTCATCCTGAATTGAAAAAATCAGTTATGGAATTACATGAAGAATTAGAAAATCCAGAAATGGTATTTTTATATGGAACAAGGGTTGACATTTAAACCAAAAGTAGCAATTATCGGAGCTGGACCAGCAGGTTGTATGTGTGGAATTACAATCGCAAATGATTGTGATGTTACACTTTTTGATATGTCAAAACCTCTTTTGACATTGCTTGCAACTGGCGGTGGCAGATGTAATTTGGCTCATAATGAATTTGATTTTAAGGAATTGGCTCATGCGTATCCTAGGGGTGAAAAGTTTTTGTATTCACCTTTCTCGAGATTTTCTACGGCGGATACGTTAGAATTTTTTGAGAAAATTGGTATAAAAACTTATGCTCAAGAGGATGGTAGAATTTTTCCTACTTCTAATTCTGCAAAAGATGTTAGAGAAAAGTTGCTTAGTCAACTGAAAAAAGCAAAATTTTTACAAGAAAAAGTGTTAGATGTTCAGAAAATTGATGAAAAATTTTATGTGAGAACGGCTAATAATAAATATATATACGATTATGTTGTTGTTGCAATTGGTACTCATCACGGCTTGCAATTTCTAAATAATTTGCCACATAAATTAATAGAACTTAAACCATCTTTATGCGGTTTAATCACAAAGTATGATGTTTCTACTCTAAAAGGAGTAGTTTTGAAGGGGGTAATACTCAAGTATAAAAAAATAGTTCTTAAGGGTGATATGCTCTTTACGGATAATGGAGTATCCGGTCCGGTGATATTTAAACTATCCTCTCTTAATTCTAGAGTAGAATACCCTTATGACGTAAAAATTCAACTTATTGAGGATATAAACCAGTTAGAAGAAAGCTTGAAAAAAGGCAATAATAAAGCGATTAAGACTGTACTTGCTGATTTTTTGCCAAAATCCTTTGTTGCGTTTTTGCTTAATTATTTAAAAATAGATGGAGAAGTTAAATGTAATTCTTTAAAAACTAATACTAAAGAATTACTTCTTGGGTCTATAAAGGCGTTTGAAATGACCTTGGTAAAATCTCGAAAAGGCGGTGAAACGGTCTTTTCAGGCGGAGTAGATTTATCAAAAATTGGGTCAAGTTTTGAGTCAAAATTGGTTAAAAATTTATACTTTTGTGGTGAAATATTAGATATAGACGGCTTTTGCGGTGGATACAATCTTCAAAACTGTTGGTCTAGTGGGTATTTGGTAGGTATGAGTATCCTTGAAACCATGTAGGGACATGGTTTTTGACCAATTCTCTAAAATGTACTATTTATGCTATTTTTCAGGTTTTCTAAAAAATAGTTTATTAAGTTTTGTAAATATATAAGCCATAAGTGTTATAAAGAACTAATACTATGGTATTATATAAATGTAAGCAATTTATGTAGAAACTACTTCTTTTAGATGACATTTATCTCAATAGGTTGATTTTAGAATGAGTTAGTGATAGCATACTTGTATTAGTCGCATATAGTAAAAAAGGATTATTTTATGGACAAGAGATCAGGTTTCACCCTTGCTGAAGTTTTAATCACATTGGCTATCATCGGTACAGTTGCCGCAATGACTATCCCAACATTGATGACAAACACTAATAAAATGGAATTTAAAACAGGGTTTAAGAAAATTCTTTCTACAACAAACCAAGCAATTACTATGAGTGTTGCTTTGAACTATGTAGATTTTTCTGATACAACTACTGAAGGTACAGATCCTACAACATCTATTTTAGGTATCTTAATCAGTAGAATGCACGTTACAAAAACAATTAATGGTAATGCTGATACAGCTGCATCTCGTATGTTTGGTAATAGTGCAAGTAGCAATTACACTGTATTCTTCGCAGATGGTATGGCATTATCATTCCCAAGAACATCTAAGGATTGTAAGGTTTCAACAAATGGTAGAAATAATATTTGTAAGGCAATTGTTGATGTAAATGGTACTCGTGCTCCAAATGCTTTATCACACTGTCAAGGTACTCAAATTAAAACAGCAAGCTCTGATGCTAATGGTACTTGTTCACCTGTAAATGCATTTATTTCTGACCAGTACTCAGTTTTCTTAGCTGACCAACAAGTTCAACCAAACGGTCAATGTGCAAAATACGTTTTATTTGAAAACTAATAAAAGTTATAAAATTTAAAAAGACCACCTTTTCAAAAGGTGGTCTTTTGTTTGTAAAATTCTTATTGCGAGCGTAAGCGAAGCAATCCCAAAAGCCCTCACCGAAATTTTAAAGTTTCAAGCAAAGCTTTCAACTAAAAATTTCTCCTCTCCCCTATTTTTACAAAAGTAAAAATGTGGCGAGGATTAAACACATGGCGAGGGGTAAACATTGCCCTCTCCCAATACTGGGAGAGGGCAGGGTGAGGGTTCACTCATGTTATATATTCTTAAAATACTTGCATTTAATTGTAAATTTTTGTATAATTTTTATGTAAAAATACATAATTTCTTTAATAAATTTTAATCCACATAGCAATTATTTAAGTGTCATGGTTTTTATATTTATATAGTTAATAGTAAAGGTTATTTTAAGTTTGAATAGAACAGATATTATAAAAGAAGAAAAAGAAGTTTTATATAACAAATCTATGGTATCTAACCCTATTGCTCGTAAAGGTTTACCTAATCGTAATGCCGTTATTGCTAATAGAGGTACTTCAAACAGACTTTACTGTGGTTATAGTCAAGCTTTTACAAACGTTTCTCAATCTTCTGAAGTTGATTATAGAGAAGTTATCAGCTTGTTATCTCAAGCTATCGTTGGCAAAACAGTTGTTTCTGATTTCTATGCTTCTTTGCATAATTTCATGACTAAAAAAATTAACTGTTTCTTTACTGCAATTGGTTTATTCCAACCTCAATCAAAATGTATCAATATCAAATTGACTGATAAAGTTGGTGGTACTTATTCTTCTAGAATTTTCTTATCAGATGATTCAAACCCAATTGTAGAATGTTTTAATACTCAAAAACCAGTTATTAAACATGATTCTAAATTCTTAAAATTATCATATTTGCAACAACCTAAAGTTGCTATTTTGCCTCTAATGTCTGTTAATGAATGTTTAGGGGTTATGATTATTGGTGATAACAATGTTAATGAAAATATTGATTTATATTCATTAATCTCTAATCACTATGCATTATTTATGCACAATTCAGATTTGTTGGAACAAGCTAATGAACACGCTAATACTGATAGCTTAACTTCATTACACAATCACAGAGGTTTCCAAGAAATCTTATCTCAAGAATTATCAAAAGCTGAAAAAGCTAATACAGAAGTTTCTGTAGTTATGATGGATGTTAACAATATCTCTAAAATTAACAGAGAATTTGGTCACGCTAAAGGTGATGAAATCATCAAGTTAGTTGCTCAAAAAGTTAAACAAAATATCAGAACTACTGATGTTGCTGGTAGATACGGTGGTGACGAAATTGCTATCATCTTACCAGAAACTTCTATTTCTGAGGCTAAATATATCGCAGAATACTTAACATACAGTTTATCTTGCTGTTTCGTTGATGACATCGGACCTGTTAAGGTTTCTGTTGGTATCGCAACTTACCCTCAATGTGCTAAAGATCAAGAAAAATTATTAATCTTAGCTGAACAAGCTATGTATATTTCTCAATCTAAAGGTTACAAAGACGGTATGAGTGCTATCATCAGTTCTTCTGATTTCAATTTCTGGGATGATATGGCTCTTAAATCTTTCGCAGATGTTGTTACTAAACGTCACTCTCAATTAGGTATCAACTTTGAAGAAGAATTATTACATAAATTCAATAATGAAGATATTATTTCTCAAACTCACTTAGAAGAA
The DNA here is from genome assembly GCA_002297005.1 of Cyanobacteria bacterium UBA791. Lineage (GTDB taxonomy): Bacteria > Cyanobacteriota > Vampirovibrionia > Gastranaerophilales > Gastranaerophilaceae > UBA791. The sequence goes on from DBIX01000037.1 coordinate 6,392, forward strand.
ATGGCTACTTCTTTAGCTGGTGCAATTGATGCTAAAGACCCATATACAAAGGGTCACTCAACATCAGTTTCTAAATACGCTGAAGCTTTAGCTAGAGCAATAAATCTTCCTGAAAATGAAGTTAAAAGAATTTCTTTAGGTGCTTTGTTACACGATGTAGGTAAAATCGGTATTCCTGAAAGCATCTTGAAAAAACCAACTCACCTTTCTGATGAAGAATGGGAAGTTATGAAACAACACCCAACAATCGGTGCAGAAAAAGTATTGATGCAAAATGAAGCATTGAAAGACTTGATTCCAATGGTTAAATATCACCACGAACATTACGACGGAACAGGTTATCCTTGCAAATTAAAAGGCGAAGAAATTCCTCTTTCTGCAAGAATCGTAGCAGTTGCTGATACATACCACGCTTTAATTAGCGACAGACCTTACAGAAAAGGTTTAGGTGTTGAAAAAGCTTGCGAAATCTTGAGAATGGGTGCAGGTATTCAATGGGATGCTGAATTGGTTAGAAAATTCATCCAAATCGCTCCATCAATCTCAACAACAATCTAATTGTTATATAAAGTTTAAAAGTGGGTTTGATTTCTTCGAAATCAAACCCACTTTTTTAGGGGCGATTTTGCCTTAGGCAAAATCGCCCCTCTTATTAAAATCTTTTGTAAAGAAATATGTCGTTTTTCCTACTTTTGGTGTAGAAGATTTACATTCGTAGGCTTGAAACCCTCTAGATATATGTTATAATGTTATATATATTAGAATATTATATTAATAAAACGGAGATTTATTAATGGCGAGCACAATTACTTTTACTGGATTGGCTTCAGGTATGGATACTACAGCCTGGGTTGAAGAGTTAGTTAAGATTAAAAAGGCTAATCGTTACGATAAACTTGTTGAAAAACAAGAAGTCGTTGGCAACAAACAAAAGGCTGTTTCTACTGTTCAATCACAGTTCACATCTTTAAGAACAAGTCTTGAAAAAATCACAGACTCTACTTTAGGTGGTGCTTTTGATTTGTTTGCAAAAACAAAAGCTACTTCTTCTAGTAGCGACATTGTTTCTGCTACATCTTCTTCTGGTGCAGTAAAAGGTTCTTACAAATTAAGCGTTAAACAATTAGCTTCTGCTACAAAAGCTTTGAGTGACGCTTCTGCTTTGGCTGTTAATGGTAATACAAAATTTTCTACATTAAGTGATGAAGTTGCAAAGCTTGGTGATGGCGAAACTGCTACTTCAAGTATTTATGTAAACGGTCAAAAAGCTCAAATTGAGTTGACAAACGAAGATACAATTGATTCTGTTTTAGAAAAATTAAATAATATTGATGGTGTTAATGCAACTTTAACTGATGGTAAAATTTCTATTTCAGGTGAAAATGGTGCTAGTGTTACACTAGGTTCAAATTCTGATGACGTAAATCTTTCTAAAGCTTTCTCATTATTAAAAAATTCTGAGACAGGTGCTTATGATAGTTTTGAAACTTTAAGTATCGCTACTTCTAAAGACAAAATAGCTGATATTTTGGGTGCTGATGCTAAAGGTACTTTCAAAATTGGCGGTCAAGAATTTACAATTGGTGATGATACAACTTTTGAAAGTTTAATAAAAGATATTAATGATAAATCATCAACTTCTGGCGTTGCTGCCGAATTTGATGGTACAAATGGTCAATTAGTTTTCAAAGCAACAACAAATGGTTCTTTCAATATTAACATTGAAAAGGGTACAAGTTCATTTACTGATTTAATGGGTTATACTCAAACAAATGAAGATGGAACAGTTGCTCTAAGAGATCAAGAATTAGGTTCATTCGCTATCTTTACTTTGAATGGTGAAACTAGAATGTCTTCTTCAAATACTATTTCTAGTGATATTTCAGGTATTGATGGTGTAACATTTAACCTTAAAGGTGTTTCTGATGATGAAAATCCTACAACTACAATTAGTGTAGACCAAGATACTGATGATTTAGTTTCTGCACTAAAAGGTTGGATTGAACAATACAACAAAACACTTGATATGGTTGATGAACAAACTGCATCAGACGGTACTTTATCAGGCGAATCTACTCTAGAAAACTTGCGTCGTTCAATTCGTTCTGGTGCGTCTGCTAAGCAATCAGGTGCTGGTGAGTATTCACTTTTAGCTCAAATCGGTATCTCAACTGGTGAAGCTTCAACTGATTTAAGCAAATTGACTGATCACTTAGAACTTGATGAATCAAAATTAAAAGAAGCTCTTGAAAAAGACCCTGAGGGTGTAAAAGCTCTTCTTGTTGGCGGTAAAAATAATTCAGGTATTCTTTCTAACATGGAAACAACTGTTGATGAGTCATTAAAATCAACAGGTTATTTCACAACAAGAAACAACTCTCTAGATAAAGAAAATACTAATTTGAAAAGCAGTGCAACTGCTGAAAATACAAGAATCGAAGCTTATCAAGCACGTTTGCAAGCTCAATTCCAAGCCATGGAAACTATGATTTCAAAAATGCAATCAGCATATAATTCTGCTTTATCTCAAATGGGTTTATCATAGATATAATTAAAATGTTTTAAAATGGTGCTAGATTTCTTTGAAATCTAGCACCCTGTTTCGTGTTGCGATTTTGCCTTAGGCAAAATCGCAACAACAAAAAAGAGGCGAAATTTCGGAACGAAATTTCGCCTCTTTTTTCTATTTATCTTAGCAAAATGCTTTTTCTATGTCTAAATCAACTTCTTTTACAAATTCTGGTGCAATCGGAACGATAACTTTTATCTTGTCGTTTTCAACTTTTTTATCAGAATACATAAATTTGATAATTTTATTTTTATCAAACATATTTTGTTTATCTGTAAATCCGAATTTATTTAAGAAATTAAATGCTTTTTCCTTGTAATTGGCATCAATTAATTTCATTTTATGTGCATAATTGAAGATAAAATACATACCGTATACAACGGCTTCGCCGTGAGTAAATTTATTAAAGTTTGTGATTTCTTCAAGTGCGTGACCGTATGTGTGACCAAAATTAAGAATTTTTCTTAATCCGCTTTCTTTTTCATCTCTTGTTACAACTGAGATTTTTAAAGCAAGTGATGTTCTAATGATTTTATCTAAGAAATTAAAATCTCTAGACATAATTTTGTCATAATTTACGTTTAGAAAATCAAAGAACTTATAATCATTAACGCTCATACAACTTTTTTCGATAAAAGCGTATTTTAAAACTTCGCCGATACCTGATTCAAATTGTCTATCATCTAAGGTGTTTAAAAAATTCAAATTAATGTAAACGGCAGATGGTTGATAGAATGTCCCTACCATATTTTTAGCAGTTCTTGTGTTGATAGCAACTTTTCCGCCAACTGATGAGTCTACGCAAGAAAGTAGAGTTGTTGGAACTTGGATTAAGCCGATACCTCTTTTGTATGTAGATGCTGCAAACCCTGCCATATCACCGATTACGCCACCACCGACTGCGATGATGTGACCTTTACGTGTGATATTTAATTCTTCTAACTTTTCTAAAATCTTACAATAGTTATTAATATTCTTTTCTTTTTCCCCATCAGGAATTATAAGTGTTCTAGCTTTGTCAAAGTTCAATTTTTTTGAGTACAATTTATGAACTTTTTTGTTAATTACAACCAAATAATTTGAGTCACTTACTTTTTCAAAAATTTTGTTCTTAAGTTCTTCAATTGGTGCATCATCGATGTATATGCTATAGTTACTTTCTTTTGATGGTATATTAACTTGAATATCGTTGTTCATTAAAGATTTCCTTTTTCTGCTATTCTTTTTACTATATTATATGGAAGCTCATTTTCGGTGTCAATTATGAAATGTGCTTGCTCGTAATTCTTTTCTCTGCTTTCTAAGATTGTTTTTACTTTTTCTATTCCAAAGCCTTGTTGTAAAAGTGGTCTATGAGTTTGAGATTTAATTCTTTCAAAAAGCTTTTCGGGTGAGGCTTTTAGATAAAAGACTTTTCCGTTTTCTTTTAAAATTTTTCTATTTTCTTCTTTTTCAAAAACTCCACCGCCAGTTGAAATGATTTGATTTTCGTTTTGGCAAAGTTCCTTGATTAAATCTGTTTCGTAGTTTCTAAAATACTTTTCGCCGTATTTTTTGAATATTTCTGAAATCTTCATGTTCTCTCTTTTTTCGATTTCAGAATCCATATCAACAAGCTTGAAACTGTTTAGTATTTTAGCTAATTCAAGCCCTATTGTTGATTTTCCAGCACCCATCATTCCGATTAAAACAATATTATTTTTCATAATGAGCTTTCATTTCTTCAATGCTATCGCCACCGTATTTTTGAAGTAATTCGTCAGCTAAAACACAAGCAATTCTAGCCTCTGCCACTACTGCACAAGATGGAACTGCACAAGCATCTGAACGTTCAAAGTGAGCTGTAGCTTCTTCATTTTTTCTTATATCAATAGTGTTTAAAGGTGTTCTTAATGTCGGAATAGGTTTCATTGTCCCTTTTACGACGATTGGTTCACCGTTTGTCATTCCGCCCTCTAAACCACCTGCATTGTTTGTTTTTCTATAAACTCGTTTTTCTTTTGTGATATAAATTTCGTCGTGCATTTCTGCTCCAGTTTTTACTGCAGCTTCAACACCACAGCCGATTTCTACTGCTTTAACTGCTGGAATAGACATTACTGCTTGAGCTAATTTGCCGTCAAGTTTTCTATCCGCTTGAACGTACGAACCTAAACCGATTGGTAAATTGCCATAAATAACTTCAAATTTACCGCCAAGAGTGTTGCCATCCATTTTTGCCTTGTCAATTTTTTCTTTCATTAAATCAGTTGCAACATCGTCTGCACATCTTAATTCAGAATGTTCTGCCGCTTCTTTTATTAACGTGTAGTTTGGTGGTAAAATTTCTGCTTTTACATCGCCAATTTGTGTTACGTGTGAAAAACCTGTTATATAAAATTCTTTTAGTAATAATTTTGCTATTGCACCAACTGCAACTTCGATGGCTGTTTTTCTAGCACTAGAACGTTCAAGAACATCTCTTAAATCTTCTAGTTTATATTTTATAGAACCAGCATAATCCGCGTGTCCTGGACGAACTGTTGTGAAGGATTTTTCTGCTACTAGTTTAAGTAATTCTCTATTTGAAAAATCAATTTCATCAACGCTCATAGGAATTTTCCAGTTTTCCCAGTCTTTGTTTCTAACCTCAATGCAAACTGGTCCACCTGTAGTTTTTCCAAGTCTTACGCCAGATGTTATTTCGACCCTATCGGTTTCAATTTTCATTCTTGCACCACGACCGTAGCCTTGTTGACGTTTTCTTAGTTCATTATTTATAAAATCTCTATCAATCTTTAGACCTGCTGGGATACCCTCAATAATTGCAGTTAATTTTAAACCGTGACTTTCGCCGGCTGTTAAATATCTAAATTTTTGTTCCATACTTCTTCCCTATTTATATTTTGATTTATTATTTTGCGTATTTCAAGAAAATTTGTTGTCTTGTTTGCATCATTTCCTCAACAATCATTGGTTTGCCATTAACTGTTGCAATGATTTGGTACATTTTTAAGCTATCGTTGTCCATAGATGGATGTCTAACAGCACTAACTTTATAACCTTTAGAAACTTTTGTTACTGTGATATTTGTATATCTGTTTTTATAATTTCTAGCTTTTGCAACACCCTCGCTGATTTTCATTTGTTTTAAATATGTTGCTGTGTTTGTATATGCGTTTACAAGTTGTCCGTTTGGTTTGATAACTTGTCTTATGATAACAGCATTTGGTGCATACATACTGCTAATTTCGTTGCTGTATGAATTTGCTTTTGCTACATAGTTGTTAAAAAATGCTCTTGCATCGTTTTCTGTCATAGCATTTACTTGTAATGTTGTTAAAAATAATACAAAAATTGATAAAATTAATTTTTTCATTAGTCTTCTTCTCCGTCTAGTGTATAAAAATCCTAACATAAAAAAAAGAAGTAGTCTATTAACTACTTCTTTTTCTTTATATTAATTCAACTTTTCTTTTATTTTTTCAAGAAATCTGGAATTTCAATATTACCAAATGATGGAGCTGTTTCGCTTACATTTGAATTTTTCTTTGGTGCATTAAATGCATTTGAGAAAAAGTCTGCTGCTGATAATGATTTAGAATCAGAAGCTCTTTCTGGAGCTGAATTTGCTTTTAATTCAAAACCAGTAGCGATAACTGTAATTTGAACTTCAGTTTGAATATCGTTATCAACAACTGCACCAATGATAACTCTAGCATCATCAAGGATAGCATCGTTAATGATATTAGCTGCGTCTGTAACTTCGTGTAATGTTAAGTTTGGACCACCTGTGATGTTAACGATAACACCTTGAGCACCATTGATAGATGTTTCAAGAAGTTTAGAATCAATAGCGTTTTTAGCAGCTTCAACTGCTCTGCCTTCGCCTTCGCCACGACCGATACCCATCAAGGCTGAACCTGATGATTTCATTACTGAACGTACGTCCGCAAAGTCAACGTTGATTAAACCAGGGATAGTGATGATATCTGAAATACCTTGAACACCTCTTAGTAATACTTCATCAACGATTGAGAATGATTCTTGTAAAGAAATTCTTCTATCTACTACGTCTAATAATTTATCGTTTGGAATAACGATTAATGCATCAACTGCATCTTTTAATTTTGCTAAGCCTTCAACAGCTTGGTTTTGTCTACGTTTACCTTCGAATGAGAATGGTTTTGTAACAACACCGATAGTAAGGATACCCATATCTTTAGCTGTTTTAGCTACGATAGGAGCTGCACCAGTACCTGTGCCACCGCCCATACCAGCTGTGATAAATACCATATCTGCACCTTCTAAAGCATCTGCAATTTCTTTTTGTGCTTCTTCAGCTGCTTTTTCACCAACTTGAGGTTCTCCTCCGGCACCAAGACCGTTTGTTAATGATTTACCTAATTGGATTTTATTTTTTGCTGTTGAGCAATTTAATACTTGTAAATCTGTATTCATTAAATAAAATTCAACGTTTGCTAAACCTTCTTTAATCATTCGGTTAACAGCGTTTCCACCGCCACCGCCTACACCGATAACTTTAATGACAGCTGGGCTAACGCCGTTATTTGATGCCATTTTTGAGTCATTCTTTAAAAATAAATCTGAACTATAATTTTCCACTTATTTTTCCTCTTCTTTTTCTTCTTTAATAATAAAATGATATTTTAAATATAAAATTTTTACAAGTGATTTTGTAAAAACATGCCTTAATACTAATATATTTTTTAATATTTTGGCACATTTGTAACAATTTTGTAATAAAAATAAAAAAGAGAGAAGTTTTTGTCTTCTCTCTTTTCGTTTCTATAATTCTTGTCTTAATTTGAATGATTCATATAAAAGGTATGTTAATAATGCTCTTACACCAGCACCTGTTGCACCTTTTATATAATATTTTTGAGCTGAATCTAAGAATGCTACACCAGCAATATCGATGTGAGCCCATTTTTGTTCAGGTTTTACAAAGTTTTCTAAGAATAAACCAGCTGTTGAAGCTCCACCCCATCTTGAACCTGTGTTTTTCATATCAGCGATTTCACTTTTTAAGCTGTCTTTGTATTCATCATACATTGGTAATGGCCAATATCTTTCACCAGCATCTTCTGCTGCATCGATTAAGTTGTCGATTAATTCTTCGTCATTACCCATAATACCAGCTGCTTGAGTTCCTAAAGCAACCATGCAAGCACCTGTAAGAGTTGCAATATCAATTACTTCATCAACACCAAGTTCGCAAGCAAAGCATAATGCGTCAGCTAAAGTTAATCTACCCTCAGCATCTGTATTATCAACCTCAATAGTTTTACCGTTTCTTGCTGTTAAAATATCTCCTGGTTTGTATGCTGAACATCCTGGCATATTTTCGCAAGCTGCGATGATACCGTGAACTTCAATATCAGCATTTAATTCTTTAATTTTGCTCATTACTGCAAGTACGCAAGCTGCACCTGACATATCATCTCTCATTGTAAGCATTGATGATGCTGGTTTTAAGTCTAAGCCACCAGCGTCAAATGTAATACCTTTACCAATGATAGCAATTTTCTTTTTAGCTTCTTTTGGTTGGTATTTGATATGGATAAATTTAGGTTCTTCTGAACTACCTTTTGCAACGGCTGTGAATGCACCCATATTCATATCTTCTAATTCATAATCGCTATAAACTGTTGTTTGTAATCCTAATGATTGAGCGATTTCTGCCAATTTTGTTGGAGTTATTAATGCAGCAGGTTCGTTAGCTAAATCTCTTGCCATATTCATTGCTGAAATTGCAATTTCTGCATATTGTAAATCTGCCTCTTCAATATTTAATGATACTTCAATTTCTTTTTCTTCTTTTTTATCTGATTTGTATTTATCAAATTTATAATCACCAATTAAAAGACCCTCAGCAACTGCACCAATGTAATCTTCCATTTCGTCAAAATCGATTGCAACTGTTTTTGCGTGAATTGATTTGATTTTGTTTGTAATCTTTGCACCGATTTCTCTTGCTCTATCAAGAGTCATTTCGTCTTTTTTACCCATTCCCATTACAAGAATTTTTCTTGCAGGAATTTTATCATAAGTTTGTAGAAGATATGTGTTTTTAAATTTACCTTTAAAACCATCTTCTTCTAACGCATATTTATTGGCTAATTCTTGAGAAGTTGTTTCGCCCTCAAACATGTTAATTACTAAAACGTCACATTTTTGTTCTCTTAAATTTTCACTAATAGTTAATTTCATGTCATTTATCCTTTCTTTATATAAATTAATAATAACATATAAATTTTTTTTGGTTATGGTAAAATTTTAAATAGTTAGTAGATATAAAACATTTTTGAAAATATATGCAATAAAATTTATTTGAATAGAATTTAGATATTGACCCATTAGGCTATATGTAGTGGGTATTGTGTGTATTATAAAAAATAGAAAAGGACAGATATGAACTTGACTTTAATGATTGCAATTATAGTACTTGTTGTACTTGTTGCACTTTTAATTATTCAACAGACAAAATTCAAAGCATTAAAAAATGAAACTCAAAAAAACATGGCTGATTTAGCTGAAAAAGAACAATTACTTCAAAAAGAAGCACTTTTGAAAGCAAAAGAAGCTTTACAAGATGAAAGAGAACAATTTAACGAGGACGAACGTGAACGTCGTCAAGAATTACAAAGACTAGAAGCTAAATTAGCTAAAAGAGAAGATGTATTAGAAGACAAAATTCAAGAGGCTGAAGAAAAATCATCTTCTGCTCAAAGAAAAATGGATGAGTTAAATGATAAAGAAGACCACTTAAACGGTTTAATTCAACAACAAACTCACGAACTTGAAAGAATTTCTGGTATGTCAGCTGATGAGGCTAAAAATCAATTAATGGAACAATTAAAAACAGATTTAGCTCAAGAACAAATGCAATTAATTAGAGAAAATGAGGCTAAAATCAGAGAAGTTTCATTAGAAAAATCAAAAGAAATTTTAACTACAACAATGCAAAGATGTATGATGGATCAAGTTGTAGAAAGTACAGTTTCAGTTGTAAACTTACCAAGTGATGAAATGAAAGGTCGTATTATCGGTCGTGAGGGTCGTAATATCAGAACTTTAGAAACATTAACTGGCGTAGATTTAATTATTGATGATACTCCTGAGGCTGTTGTATTATCAAGTTTTGACCCTGTAAGAAGAGAAATTGCAAAACTTGCTTTAGAAAAACTTATTGCAGACGGTCGTATTCACCCAGTAAGAATTGAAGAAATGGTTGAAAAAGCTCGTGAAGAAATCGAAAAGAAAATCATTTCAGAGGGTGAAAATGCAGCTTTAGATATGGGTATTATGGGCTTAAATAAAGAGTTAATTAAAAATTTAGGTCGTTTATATTATAGAACAAGTTATGGTCAAAATGTTTTGAAACACTCATTAGAAGTTGGTCATATTGCTGGCATGTTGGCAAGTGAATTACACGCAAATGTAAATGTTGCAAAACGTGCTGGTCTTTTACATGATATTGGTAAAGCAGTTGACCAAACTCAAGAGGGTACTCATATTCAACTAGGTGTTGAACTTGCTGCAAGATATGGTGAAAAACCTGAAATCTTACACGCAATCGAGGCTCACCACGACGATGTTACAGCAAATACAATTGAGGCTGTTTTAGTAAAACTTGCTGATGCTATTTCAGCTGGTCGTCCAGGAGCAAGAAGAGATACTTTAGAAATTTATATCAAACGTCTTCAAAAAATTGAAGAAATTGTTAATAGCTATCAAGGTATTAAACAATCTTTTGCAGTTCAAGCTGGACGTGAAGTTAGAGTTATTGTTCAATCAGAAATGTTTGACGATTTAGCCTCTCAAAAGTTAGCTCGTGATATTGCAAAACGTATTGAGGACGAACTTGATTATCCAGGTCAAATTAGAGTTACAGTAGTTAGAGAATTTAGAACTACAGAAATTGCAAAATAAATTTAGTCTGAAAGAATAAAGCTTTTGAGCTTTATTCTTTCGGTTTTTTGAGGAGATATAAATGTCTGAAAATAAGGACATAAAAATTTTATTTTTTGGTGATATTGTTGGACGTGTAGGCAGAAACGCTGTTATTCAATATTTGTCTGACTTGTCTAAAAAAAATGAAATGCCAGAATTTGTTATTGCAAATGTCGAAAATGCCTCTCATGGTTTTGGTCTTACATCTAAAAATTACGGAGAACTTGCTGATGCCGGTGTTAACTGTATGACAAGTGGAAACCATATTTGGGATAAAAAAGATATTTTCACTATTATAGAAAGTTCAGACAAACTTGTTAGACCTCTAAATTACGAAAAATCTGTACAAGGTGAAGGTTTAAGATATTTTGAAGTTAACGGTAGAAAGATTGCCGTACTAAACTTTTTAGGTCGTGTATTTATGCAACCTTTAGAATCACCTTTTGAAATTATTAGAGACAGAATAGAAGAAATTAAAGCCGTTACTCCAAACATTATTATTGATTTTCACGCAGAGGCTACTGCTGAAAAAATATGTTTTGGTAGATTTTGTTCAGAGTTAGGAGTTAGTGCTGTTTTGGGTACGCATACTCACGTTCAAACTGCTGATAATCAAATTTTAGGTAATATGGCTTATATAACTGACGCTGGTTTTTGTGGTTCAGTTGATAGTGTAATAGGTATGGATTACGAAACTTCTATCAAGAGATTAATAACTCATTTGCCATATCGTTATGATGTTGCAACAGGTTCGGTTGCTCAAATTAATGCTGTAGAAATATCTATGGATTTGGATACAGGTATTGCTACAGATATAAAAAGAATTAATTTTAATGTAGACATAAGTAATAAAAAGGAGATTGAAAGTGAAAAGTCAATTGAATGATTGGAGGTATGAATAATGAAAGGTGATTATCATATTCATACTTGTTATTCAGACGGCATTTATACGCCTGAACAAATTGTTGATTTGGCTATCGATAATGGGTTAAATGTTATTTCTTTAACCGATCACGATAACGTCTTATCTTATCAAATCGCTCAAGACTATCTTGAAAAAGAAAATAAAAAAGATAAGTTAGAAATTATTAGAGGTATCGAAGTTAATACTATCTATGAAAACAACGAAGTTCACGTACTTGGTTATTTTATGGATGTGAATAATTCAGATTTTCAAGAAATGATTAAAACTCAACAACAAGCAAGAATTAATCAAACTCATGAAATCTTAGAATTATTGAAGAAAAAAGAGGGTATCAATATACCTTTTGAAAACATAACTAAGTTAGTTGCAGAGGGTGGAAGTATTGGTCGTCCTCATATCGCTAAAGCAATAACTTCAGTTGGTGGAACTCAAAATGTTGTTGAAGCTTATAGCAAATACATCAACGACAATTCGCCAGTATACGTAAAGAGAAAAACAGTTTCTCCTCAAGATGCTGTTGAAATCATTTATGATGCAGGTGGTATTCCTGTTATTGCTCACCCTCATGATATTGATAATAGTGCAGATTTAATTAAAGAATTAATGAACTATGGTTTGAGAGGTATCGAAGCTTATCATAGAAAACATTCACCAGCTATGGTTGAATATTTTTCATCAATGGCTGAAGAATTAGGACTTATTGTTACTGGAGGTTCTGATTTTCACGCTCCAAATCCTAACAATGGTCAAATTCTTTTAGGTAAACATTTTGTGCCTGAATGGGTGTATGATTCTTTAATCAAAGAAAAGAAAAGATTGGATATGGCTAGATAATGAAACGTAAAGGCTTCACATTAGTAGAAATAATGATTGTTTTTGCACTAATTCTGATTGTTTCAGCGTTAGTAATTCCTCTTGTCCTTAGTGATTCAAAGACTGTGCAAGATGTTAGCAAATGGCGTCATTGTTACGATGATGTGTTGTATGCGTTTCAGTCAATGGATTTAAATAACAATATCGATTATAAAGAGGCTATTAGTCATAAGATTTTAAAAGCTAAAAATACAGATGAAATTGAAGATATTATTCTTGAAGAATTTAGACCATATCTTAGAATTGAGGATAAGTTTGAGAGCAAAAAATATTCTCCTAGATATTTGAATTCTGAAAAAGTTAAAGATGGTCAGTACTATCATTTTACTAAATTATACAAAACTCAAAATAATCAAATTATTGGTATTAAATGGCTAAAAGAACTTTACGATAATTCGTCACTAATTGCTTTGATGATTGATACTAACGGTGAAGAAGCACCAAATGTTTGGGGCAAAGACATTTTTGGCTTAAATATTTATAGAACAAAAATTGAACCTTTTGGTAAAGAAATCTCATCATCAGAGGTTGATATGGACTGTTCTAAAAAAGGCAGAGGTGTTTATTGTTCTTATAAATACTTGATTGGTGCTCAATTCTAGTCTTTTTTAGATTCTCTTTCTCGTAAGATTTTTGCTATCGCTTCAAAATCATCAGGTGTATCAATGTCTATTGATGGTTGAACGTAGATTATTGGTTTGTCGCCAATAAAATCGTAGCATTTTCTCATAGCTTCTGTAGTTACGATATAAATAGAACCTGTTTCACAATATAAAGGCATGTGTAAATGCTTATCTTGTCTGCGTGGACGGTTTCTGTAATCATAGATGCATTTCATTTCGCCTTTTAAATTTTTATACCATTTTGCGTGAGTTATGCCCATACTTCTTACTGCAAAACAAGAGTCGCAGTCTGAATTTTGGAATAGTTCAAAAGCCTCATCAATTTGTTTTGCATCTCTCAATGGACAAGTTGGTTGCAAAAGTATTACAACATCAGGGTTGTAGTTTTCTTTATCTTTTAAGTAGTCTAAAACTTGGATTAGAACAGGAATTGTGTGAGTTTCATCTTGTGCAAGTTCCATTGGTCTATCAACAACCTCGCATCCAAAACTTTCTGCAACTTCTTTGATTTTTGGGCTTTCTGTTGAAAGTACTGTTCTTGTTACGTATTTTGATTTTTGTCCAGCCTCTATTGAATAATAAATTAAAGGTTTTCCGTTTAAGTCTTTAATATTTTTATTTGGGATTCCTTTAGAACCACCTCTTGCTGGTATAATTGCTAGTACTTCCATTTTATTCTCCAAAATTTTCCATTAGTTCTAATAATTTTTTGTGCATTTTTACGTTGTGGACTCTTAGATAGTCTATCTTTTGCTCAATTAACATTGTTGATAGAGCAGTTGTGTAAATGTCTTTTTCTAATTCTTCATCAAGTGCAAGAAAAGATTTTCTAGAAATTCCTGCCATAATTTCGCAACCTATGGATTTAAATTCTGACATTCTTTTTATTAATTCAAAATTATCTTCTCTTCTTTTGCCAAAACCTATTCCTACATCAATAATAATACGTGTTTTGTCTATGCCATTTGAAGTTGCATAGTCAACTTTTGAATTTAAGTTTTTGAAGATTTCATCAACAACATTTTTGTAAGTAGGATTTACTTGCATATTTTCAGGTGTTCCTTGTGAATGTTGAAGAATGATTTTAACATCTGAATTTTTGATTACGTCTATCATTTTTTCATCATAATCAAAACCTGAAACATCATTTATGATTGTTGCACCATTTTTAATGCATTCTTGAGCAACTTCTGCACTACGTGTATCAATGCTGATAGGTGTTTTTATATCTTTTTCTTTTATAAAATCTAGTATTGGTAAAATTCGCTCTAATTGTGTTTTTGCATCAACTGGTTCAGAAAATGGTTTTGTGCTTTCTGCCCCAATATCAATAATATCAGCACCATCTGTTATCATTTCAACAAAATGTCTTGTAGCTTTTTCTTTGTCTAAATATTTTCCACCGTCTGAAAATGAATTTGTTGTGACATTTAAGATGCCTGCAAGTTTTGTTTTATGCTTTTCTGTTTGTTGAAGAATTATCTCTTCAATTCTTTTGCTCAAAATATTTAAGCTAAATTGTTGATTTTCAAGACTTTTTGAAATCTTTTTTAATTGCGAAATTGAACCAGTCAAAATGCAATCTGTTTTATCAATATTGTTTATTAAAACGTCCTTGTGTATTGCACAATCTGAACCATAAGAAAGTGCAGTTTGTTTTAAAATATTTGCTTGTGGTAAAGTCAAATCATAGATTTTTATATTCAAATATTTATACTTGTTTTGTGCAATATTTGAATATGATTTATCAAAACCAATAGATTCTAGTTCTGATAAAATTTCAGTATTATCAATTGTTTTAAGCGTAAAATCCTTCATAAGAGAATTGTAACACGAAAACACACTAAAAAGGCGAAATTCGTTTACCGAATTTCGCCTCTAAAAATATATAATCTAAACTACTAAGCTTCTGTAGTTTCTTCAGCTGGAGCTTCAGCTTCTGCTTCGGCTGCTGCTTTAGCTTCTGCCTCAGCTTGTGCTTTTGCTTGAGCTTTTTTAGAAAGTTTTACAGTTTCTTTCTTTTTGTAGTTTAATGTACCGTCATCGTTGCAGTTATTGATTAAATATTTAGCAGTTTCTGTTGGTTGAGCACCTTTATTAATCCAATCTAAAGCTGCTGCTTTATCTAATTTCATAACTTTAGTTTTTGGGTTGTAGTGACCTAATTCTTGAATAGGTAAACCTTCTCTTTTTGTTGTTGAGTTGATAACGATTACTCTGTAAGTTGGAGCTTTTTTAGCACCTAATCTTTTTAATCTGATTTTTAACATTTTTTCTTTTTCCTTCTTAATTTATTGTTGTTATAAATATCTAGCCGCTTGATATTTATTTCGGATAATCCAAAGAGAGGAACGGACTACCCACGAGTCTATGTAACCATGAAAATAAATATTTATCAAGTTTTATATAAGAAATTTTAACTACAAATCAGTTGGACCTATTGCCTCAAACGATTTGATTTTATCTTTTGTCTTTTGTAAATCGGTAGCTATTTTTGTAGCTTTTTTAGGGTCTTTGCATTTTTTCAGTTGAACTTCTAAAACCAAGATTCTTTCTTTTAGTTTTCTGATATTTTGTTTGTATTGTTCCCATTCCATGAAAAACCAACCCTCATAACCGCAATCTTCTGGCGGTTTTTCATAAAAGTTTTTTATAAAATTACCATTACATTTTCCACAATGTAGGCATAATCTTTCAGGTCTGTTTTCAAAAATGCTTTCCATAACTTTATTATATGGCATTAATTCTTCTTTTTTACATTTTTGTAATATTTATTAACAAAATATCTTAAAAAGGCAATAAATCATGGTTTTAAGACTTTATATAAGTGTAGTGATAGGTAAATAAAATTGCATGCGTAAAAATAAAGTATGCAAGTAAAAGGGAAATTATTATGACAATTTCTGCAGGTGTATCGAATGTGGCACAAAATGTTGCAACAACAGCACAAAATGTAGCAAATAAGGCAAAGACATTTGATTTTAATAAAGTTTTAGCAAAGGGTGTCGGTGTTGCGGGACTCGGAGCTGTTTTATATGATGCTCATCAATACGGTAAAATTCAAGCTCGAACAAGCGGTAAAAATCAGTTGGCCGATTCAGCTTGCGATGCTTATATGGGTTCAACAACATTAAACTCAACAAGTACAATAGATTCAAAATTACAAAACGCCAGATTTAAAGCAGAAATGAATGGCTCAATTTTTGGCGGAATAAGAAAAGGTTTTGCACAAGCAAAAGGTTATGTTAAAGGTGCTTTGACATCATTAGCTGAAAATATTATACCTCTTGCTTTATCAGCAGCCACATTAGTTACAAGTGGTCCAGTTTCTAAGGTTTGTGCTGGAGCAACTGCTTTGTACGGTGCTGTTCGTGGTACTGCTGTTGCTTTTGGAATTGGCAAATCAAATCCATTAAACAAGTAAATTACAAATCATTTTAACCAATAAACTTAACTATCAAACTACAAAATTTACGGTAGAGTCCTTTGTGGACTCTACCGCTTTTATCTTTTTCATACTGCAAAATTAATTAAACACTAAACATTCTCTAAATACAATTCAATATCTCCAACTGTATTCATTTCTGTAACAGAAATTAAAACTTTTTTATCATCAAGTTTTAATCCACCTAAAATGCCAGCTGTTTTTAAGTTGTTTAAGTATTCATTACTATTTTTTGTTTCTATTACAAACTCGTTGAAGAAATTTCTGTTTAAAACTTTATAACCTTTTTCTTCAAGTTTGTTTGCTAATTCGTGAGCTTTTTCAGTTGAATACAAGCTCATATTGTAAAAACCGTTTTCGCCAACAAGTGCAAGATAAATTGTTGAACACAAAGCAACAAGTGCTTGGTTAGAGCAGATATTACTTGTAGCTTTTTCTCTTTTGATATGTTGTTCTCTTGTTTGAATAGTTAATGTATAAGCTACATTTCCATCTTTATCAAGAGTTTTACCGCAAAGTCTACCAGCAAGTTGACGCATATATTTATCTTTTGTTGCAATAAATCCAGCGTAAGGTCCGCCAAATGACATTGGGATACCAAGAGTTTGAACATCGCCAACCGCAATATCAACATCGTACTCTGCTGGAGTTTTTAAAAGTGCTAATGCCATTGGATTTGTAATCATAACTAATAAACAATTTTCAGGCTTTTTAAAGTCTTCTATTTCGCCATAAAAATCAGGATTTTGAACCATTACGCACGCATAATTTGAACAATCTTCAGGAATATTGTCAAAATATTCTAATTCGATTTCAGATGCGTGAGTGTAAGTTTCAATAACCTTTTTGTATTCTGGATTTAATTTATTAGAAACCAAAACTTTATCTTTTTTAGAAATTCTAACAGCCATAAATAATGCTTCTGCACAAGCTGTCGCAACATCATAAACTGATGCATTACAAATATCCATGCCCGTAAGTTTGCAGATATATGACTGAAATTCATACATAACCTGTAAAGTACCTTGAGAAATTTCAGGTTGATAAGGTGTGTATGCTGTCAAAAATTCAAATCTTTCTGCAATTTGAGAAATTCCAGCAGGAATGAATCTGTTGTAAACTCCAGCACCTAAAAAAGATACGTATTCTTTATTTTTTTTAGCAAGTTCTTTAACTTTTCTTTGAACTTCCATTTCGCTTAAAGAGTCAGGTAAGTTTAATGAACCTGTTCGAGCTTTTTCAGGAATTTGAGTAAATAATTCCTCAATATTTGATTTTGATATTGCTTCAAGCATTTCTTTTCTAATGCTATCGCTATGTGCAATTATATTTTTCATATTATTTTACTTCTTCTAAATAATCATTGTATTCTAATAAATCTGAAAATTCAGATTGGTCAGCATCTGAACTGATTTTGATTAACCAACCCTCTTCGTAATTTTTTTCGTTAAGGATTTCAGGGCTATCAACAACAGATTCGTTGATTTCAACTACTTTACCAGCAATTGGCATATAAATTTCACTTGCAGCTTTTACAGATTCAACTGTAGCGAAAACTTCGCCTTTGCCAAATTCTGCACCAACTTCAGGTAATTCGATAAATACGATGTCGCCTAATTGTTCTACTGCATAATCTGTTAAACCAATTTGGTATGTTCCTTTTTCAACCTCTGCAACATATTCGTGCGTTTTTGCACATAACATATTTTCAGTTAAAGTCATATATTCTCCTTTTTCTCTTCCTAACTAATCGTTACTATAATGTTTTTTTACAAACGGTCTTTCTACGATTTCTGCATCGTAAAATTTATCTCTAATTTTTACTTGTACGGTTGAACCGATTGATAAATTTTTATCAGCTTTAATATATCCTAATGCAATATTATGTGCAAGTGTTGGTGAATATCCGCCACTTGTAACCTCGCCGATTTTCTCTTCATTGTAATAAATTTCTGTCTCATGTCTTGCGATTGGTTTTGCCAAAACATTTAAACCAACTAATTTTTTAGTTATACCATTTTTTAGTTGATCAAAGATAACTTCTTTGCCGTTATAATCTTCAACTTTATCTTTTGCAACTGTCCATTTTAAACCAGCCTCGATAGGTGTTGTATCTTTGCTTAAGTCATTTCCGTATAGAGGAAGTGCTGCCTCAAGTCTAAGAGTGTCACGAGCACCTAGTCCGATTGGCATTACATTAAATTCTTTACCCTCAGTCATTAATGTATCCCAAAGTTTTTCGACATCAGCATTTTTTACCAAAAGCTCAAAGCCGTCTTCACCTGTATAACCTGTTCTTGATACAAACATATCAATATTTAATAGGTTATCTTTTTGAATATGGAAGAAGTGTGGTGGATTTGATAAACCAATTTTTGCCATCAAATCTTTTGCCTTTGGTCCTTGAACTGCAATAAGTGAATAATTGTCTGATTGGTTATCAAGTTTTACGTCAAAACCTTTACTGTTTTCTTCTATCCACTTGTAATCAACGCCAACACCTGAAGCGTTTACGATTAATAAATAATAATTTTCTTCTAATTTATAAATAATTAAATCATCAATAATTCCGCCATTTGCATTTGTTAATTGGCAGTATACAGCTTTTTTATCTGTAAGTTTGTTTATGTCTTGCGGAACAAGTTTGTTTAAAAACTTTATAGAATCTTTTCCTGAAACAAAGATTTCGCCCATGTGAGAAACGTCGAATAAACCAACATTTTCTCTAACGTTTTTATGTTCTTCAAGAATAGATGTGTATTGTACTGGCATTTCCCAGCCTGCAAAATCAATGATTTTTGCACCTAATTGTTTATGTTTTTCAAATAATATTGTTTTTTTACTCATAATATATTTTCCGTCCCTTATAAATTGTCGTTATAATTGAATGATATGTCAAGATTTTTTTAAATAATTTGTAATATTTTTGTATTTTAAAAATGATGATGTTACACTAATTGTAGAGGAGAACTAAATTGGGTAATTTTAATGCAAAGACTTTTTTGAAGCAGGCTGTAAAAACCGGTGCTTCTGACGTTCACTTACACGTTGGCGAACGTCCTGTTTTACGTAAAGATGGTAAAATGGTTAAAATTGATATGGACTTTCTTGACGATGAGGATATGGAAAGAACCATAATGACGCTTTTGCCGTCACATAACATTAATGAAATTAAAAAGAATATGGACTTGGATTTTTCTTACGAACTTCCTGGAATTTCGAGATTTCGTGTAAACTTAAGTAGACAATTAGGTCACTTTGCATTAGTTCTTCGTGTAATTTCTTTTAATGTTAGACAAGTTAGCGAATTAAACTTGCCAACAGTTATTCAAAATTTTGCAGACTTAAACAACGGTATCGTATTGGTTACCGGTCCTACAGGGTCTGGTAAATCAACTACCTTGGCATCAATTATTGAACATATTAATATTAAATATCCAAAACATATTATTACAATCGAAGACCCAATCGAGTATATGTTCTCTAATAAATTAAGTATCATTTCTCAAAGACAAGTTGAAATTGATACAATGTCTTTCAATGCTGGTATTAAATACGCATTAAGACAAGACCCAGATGTTATTCTAATCGGTGAAATCCGTGATAGAGAAACTGCAACTGCAGCTTTGAAAGCGGCAGAAACTGGTCACTTGGTTTTAGCATCACTTCACACAAATGATGCAATTCAAACAATTAACCGTATTATCAACATGTTTGAACCTCAAGATAGAGATTTGATTCGTGACCAAATCGCAAATACTGTTAGAGGTATTGTTGCTCAAAAACTTGTAAAAGTTGCAAAAGGTGCTGGTCGTCGTCCTATTGTAGAAATCATGGTTTCTACTCCTACTATTAAGGACTATATCACTAAGAATCAATTAGAAGAAATTTATACAATTATGCGTTCTGGTAGTGACGACATGCTTACAATGAATGCATCATTATTTGCATTACTTAAGGAGGGTGTTATTACTCAAGAAGAGGCACTTGAAGTTTCTGATAATAAAAACGAATTTAACCAAATGCTACGTGGTGTATTCAGCGGTACAAATAATCAAGGAAATAGTTACTATGGCGAATAATTTTGTTTGTGATGCTATTAATCTAAAATCTTATCCGCTTTCTGAATCAGACAAAATTGTTGTTATGTATTCAAAAGAAAAAGGTTTAATTAAAGGTGTTGCAAAAGGTGTTAAAAAACCAAAAAGCAAACTAGGGGCTAGAATGGATTCTCTTGTTGCAAATAGATTAATGCTTCATAAGGGTAGAAATATGAGTACTATTTGTCAGGCAGAGGCTTTGAATACTTTTTCTAAAAGCAGAAAAGATGTAGATAAATTATTTTATTCTATATATTTATCAGAATTAGTTGCAAATTTTGGTGTTGAAGACGATCCATCTTCTGATGAAGTTTATACTTTATTCTATAAAGCTTTAGAAAGAATTTCAGATGCAAAATCTAAAAAAGATGTTTTGATTGCAGTAATTAAATTCCAAATGAAATTAATGCTTGTTGCTGGCTTTGGTATAGAATTGGATTCTTGCTTGTGTTGTAGAGAACAAATCTTGAATGAAGATATGTATTTCTCAACTCAAATGGGCGGAGTTATTTGTAAGGAATGTAATGATACTTTTAAAATAAATAAAAAATTACATTACAAAATAAGAGATTTCTTACAAGCTATGGAACAGTTTGATTTTAATTATGAAAGCGACTATGACAAAAAAGCAACAGAAAAAGTTTGTAAGGTCTGCTATGATATGTTAAATACATATATTCAATCACATTCTTCTAAGAAAATTAAAAGTGTAGAAGTTATTGATTAATAATTTTA
Source organism: Cyanobacteria bacterium UBA791 (assembly GCA_002297005.1). Taxonomy (GTDB): domain Bacteria; phylum Cyanobacteriota; class Vampirovibrionia; order Gastranaerophilales; family Gastranaerophilaceae; genus UBA791. The sequence continues at coordinate 27,618 of DBIX01000037.1, forward strand.
TATTATATAGATGATAAATCTTCATTATTTCATGAGGATTTATTTTTTTTGCTTTAATGGATTGTTAAGTATTGTAAACTTGGGTTTTAAATCCTGCAACCCTTTATTTATAATGCTTTTAACCTTTTAACAATACTGAAACCATGATGAACATGGAGTTTTGACTAAAGTTTAATAAAAGATATGCCGATAATACATGTGTTAGGAAAAATATGTACATTAAGGAGTACAGAAAATGGGTGTATCAGCTAACCAATCAAGGTTAATGACTCTGACAGCGAGAATGCATGATCTCGAAATGAGAGCACAACAGATTTCAAATGAAAAAGTAATTATGTCTTTAAAATCAGAGGCTATTGCGTTGGAATATTCAAACTCAATGAACGATGCAACAAGTACTAGTGATGGTTCAGTTAATGAATCAATGTTGAATGCTGCACAGCGTAAGTATGAACAACAGACTGCATCTATTTCAAAAGATGAAAAATTACTAGACTTAGAGTTATCTCAAATCAATACAGAACATCAGGCTGCAACAACTGAGTATGATTCTGTAAAATCATTGATTTCAGATAACGTAGACAAATCTTTTAGCTTATTCGGCTAATAAGACCCTAAAATTATTTACCCTTATTTCCTTCCTAACTAACGTTTTATTTTAAGCCTTATCAAATGATAAGGCTTTTTATTTTATTATAAATAAGCATTAAAAAAGCGGAAGACGGGACTCGGACCCGCAACAACCTGCTTGGAAGGCAG